>JARIDJ010000007.1 GCA_029267175.1 Psychrobacter sp.
CGCTGAGTCGGATCTGGCTGAGCAAGAAGAGCAAGCAGATGACGCTATAGGCGGTAAGCTGCTACGTACAAAGGTCACCGATAATGAGATTGCGGAAGTGGTTAGCGCCGCCACCGGCATTCCGGTTAGTAAAATGATGCAAGGCGAGCGCGATAAACTCATAGCGATGGAAGACAAGCTGCATGAGCGCGTCATCGGTCAAGACGAAGCGGTACAGTCGGTGGCAAACGCGGTACGTCGTAGCCGCGCGGGATTATCAGACCCGAATCGTCCCTCAGGATCGTTCTTGTTCCTTGGACCAACGGGCGTGGGTAAGACTGAGCTAACCAAATCCCTTGCAAGCTTCTTATTTGACAGTGAAGACGCGCTGATCCGTATCGATATGAGCGAGTATATGGAGAAGCATAGTGTTAGCCGTCTCGTTGGTGCGCCTCCTGGTTACGTAGGCTATGAAGAAGGCGGTGCCTTGACGGAAGCGGTACGCCGTAAGCCTTATAGCGTGGTGCTATTTGACGAAGTCGAAAAAGCGCATCCCGATGTGTTTAACATCTTACTGCAAGTGCTCGATGATGGCCGTTTGACTGACTCGCAAGGCCGAGTCGTGGATTTTAAAAACACCGTTATTATCATGACCAGTAACTTGGGCTCGCATAAGATTCAAGAGATGGTTGGTGAGAGCTACGAGGATATCAAGGCAGAGGTGATGGAATCAGTAGGCGAGCATTTCCGTCCGGAGTTTGTGAACCGTATCGATGAGATTGTGGTTTTCCATGCCTTAGGTCAGGCGCAAATGGCAGGTATTGCTGATATTCAGATCGATCGTCTACGTACCCGTTTGCAAGATCGTGAGCTTGATATTGCTTTATCTGATGAAGCGATGAATCAGCTAGTGGCGGTAGGTTATGATCCGGTCTATGGCGCGCGTCCGCTTAAACGTGCTATCCAGCAAGAGATCGAAAACCCACTATCGCTAAGACTGCTGGCCGGTGATTTTGTTGCTGGTGACATTATCAAGGTCGATGTCGGTCAAGATGACAAACTCACTTTTGATAAGCTAAGAATGAGTTAATAGCGTTTTAGCTTACTAATTTTCAATCTAACCCTTTATCTGCCATAGTAGATAAAGGGTTTTTTGTTGCGTATATTGTATCTAAGGATGCTTTTATCTGTTCTTTTCAGGCTGCGTGTACCCAGCACCGAGCTATCTTTTACAGGGATAAAGTGACAAAACACTAAGCTAGAGACACTGCCTGCTTCAGATAGCTACAATGTTAACAGTGCGATGCTAAAAGTGTAATTATAAAAATTTAAAGGATGACTACTATGTTAATAAATAGCCTAAGTATTAAAAAAAGCCAAATTATTTTATCATTAACTATAAGCGCCTTACTATTTAGCACGTCAGCTTGTTCTGAGCCGACCAATAATGCTACACATATAGCCAGCGCTAGTGATAGTAATAGTTCTAACAAGCAAACTAATGAGCAATCAAGCGCTAGTAAACCTAGCTTTACTACGCAAACCATCGCCACTTTTGATGAGCCTTGGGCGATGAGCGCTTTGCCTAAAAGGGCAGGTGAGAATAAGCCAAAACTACTAGTCACCCAAAAAACAGGCGAGCTATTTATCGTTGATACCGCAACTGGCAAAAAAGTAGCAATCGCAGGTGTACCAAAGGTCGCTTATGGCGGGCAGGGCGGACTTGGCGATATTATACTTGCGCCAGATTTTGCCACTACCAATAACGTCTACCTTAGTTATGTTGAAGCAGGTACAGGCAGCGAGAGTAATAAATATGGCGCCAAAGTTATCAAAGCAAAGCTTGCCGGATTCGATAGCGCCAACCCAAATCTACAAGCGATAACCCCAATTTGGCAGCAGATACCGAAAGTTGAAGGCCAAGGTCATTATAGTCATCGATTGCTGTTTTCTCCTGACGGCAAATATCTATATATCAGCTCAGGTGACAGACAAAAAAAGTCTCCAGCGCAAGATATGAGTGTCAATTTAGGCAAGATCATTCGCCTATATCCTGACGGCTCTATACCGCCGGATAATCCTTTTGCCAGTAATAAAGACATTAGTAGTCAGTTTTGGAGTATAGGACACCGTAATGTATTAGGAATGAGCTTTGATAATAAAGCTCAGCTTTGGGCGCATGAAATGGGGCCAAGAGGCGGGGATGAGTTTAACTTGATTAGTAAAGGCGCTAATTATGGTTGGCCGTTAGTGTCCAATGGTCGCAATTATTCAGGTACGGATATTCCAGATCACGACACTCGTCCTGAATTCGCTGCGCCCAAAATCAGTTGGACACCAGTCATCTCGCCCTCTTCAATGACTATTTATCAGGCAGGAGCTCACAATAATTTCCCCGCTTGGGAGGGCAATGCGCTACTTAGCGGTCTGTCCTCACAAGCTCTGATTGTAGTGACTATGGACGATAATAACCAAGTGTCAGAGCGCTATCGTTATGATATGAATGAACGCATTCGCAGTGTTTTAGCGGTCGATGGCGAGGTGTTTTTATTGGAGGATGGTAATAATAGTAGACTATTAAAACTGATAGCTAGTTAATTATACAGCGGTTTAAAGCCGCAAAATGGTGGAATAATACGAAGGCTACTGACGTATTCCTATTTGGTTATAGTAGGTAATCTATTGATAATAAATGGTTACTTTGTTAAAGTAACTTTCCTAAAAAATTAAGGTTACTAAACAGATGGATCATGTCAAGGTCGAAAGATTGGGCCCGTTTCCAAGAGTTAATAAACCTGTTTTTATCACCTCAGGTCTGTTAATTGTCGGTTTTATTATCTTTGGTACGTTTTTTACCGCAACAGCCGGCGCACTATTTAGCTTTTTACAAAGCTTTATCACTACCAATTTTGGTTGGTTTTTTATTTTACTAATGAACGTCGCTTTGGCGTTTTGTATTTATCTTATTGCGAGTCGCTATGGTGATATTCGCTTAGGTAAGCAAACGGAGCGCGCGCAGTATCCGCTATTTTCTTGGATTGCTATGCTGTTTTCAGCGGGTATCGGTATTGGACTGGTGTATTGGGGCACCGCCGAGCCGCTATATCATTACATGGCGCCGCCAGTGGGAGACGCGGAAACTATAGAGTCCGCCAAGCAAGCGATGAATATCTCCTTTTTGCACTGGGGTCTACACGCTTGGGCGATCTATACTATTGTTGCTTTAGCACTAGCTTATTTTCATTTTAGACGCGGTTTACCGCTCTCTATCCGCTCCACTCTTTATCCTATTTTAGGTCAAAAAATATACGGACGTTGGGGTCATACGGTCGATATTTTAGCGGTATTTGGCACAATGTTTGGGGTAGTCACTTCTTTAGGCTTAGGGGTGATGCAGATCAACTCAGGTCTTGAAGGCTTGTTTGGCATTCCTAATAGTATCGGCGTGCAGTTTGTCATTATTGCCTTTGTGACGCTGCTGGCTTGTGGTTCACTGATGCTAGGTTTGGATAAAGGCATCAAGCGCTTAAGTGATATTAATATGGGCTTTACTGGCGTATTATTGGCTTTTATGGTTATCCTTGGCCCAACGCTATTTATCTTTGATAGCTTTTTTGAGAATATCGGTAATTACTTGGCGGCGGTGGTTCCTCTGAGCTTTTGGGGTGAGGCTTATAGCGGTACAGATTGGCAGGCAGGCTGGACGATATTTTATTGGGCATGGTGGGTCAGCTGGGCGCCATTTGTTGGTGTGTTTATCGCTCGTATCAGCCGTGGCCGTACTATTCGCGAGTTTGTCTTAGGGGTGCTACTGATTCCTATGACTATTTTGTTTTTTTGGTTCACCACCTTTGGCGGCGTTGCTATCCATATGGAGCTATTAGCAGCTTTGGATCCTTTGATGGCTAGCCCAGGTCTAGTCGAAGCGGTACAAGCCGATACCGGTAGCGCTATCTTTAAGCTGGTTGAGTACTATCCATTGACCAAGCCGATTACTTTTTTGATTGTCATTATGATTGTCTTATGGTTTGTGACGTCATCGGATTCAGCCAGTTTTGTCATTGATATGTTGACCGCGGGCGGCGACACTAATCCGCCTAAGATCCAGCGTCTATTTTGGGCCATCATGCAGGGTCTTATCGCCGCTATATTATTAGCAGCAGGAGGCTTAGGCGCGCTACAAGCGGCGGCTATCGTAGCTGGTCTACCTTTTGCTATCGTCGTTTTTGTGATGATGTATGCGCTATGGCGCGGCCTTGGCCGTGATCGCTTGATACTGTACCGCGCGCAGCAGCAATTTATAACTGACGAGTCAGTCGATCATAATACTGCTGACGAATTTACAGATGAGCATCTGCTAAAAGGTCCGCCAAAGATTGTGCAAGGTGATTAGTCTTTCATCTTGCGCTAAGCGCTAGAGCTACAAGCCCCAATCTATAACTAGGTTGGGGTTTTTTTATCAAATGAGCTAATAGCTAACGCTAGCTAATCTCACTTTTTAAACCTCAAAAACCAACTCAGCTTCACAAATTAAATTTGATTATCACCCAAATATATCTGTATATTAAAAAAGCTTGCAACAGCGTTGCATTTGATAATTAGGCCATATCTTGATATGGTGACGCAATTTTATACTTTGGAAAGTCTATGGATCACGTAAAAGTTGGCCGCTTAGGCCCTTTTCCACGGGTAAGTAAACCGGTGTTTTTGACCTCAGCGATTTTGATTTTAGTCTTCATTATCTTTGGTGCTTTTTTTAATGCCCAAGCTGAAGTGCTCTTTAATGCCGCAAAAGCCTTTGTCTCTTTGCGCTTTGGTTGGTTCTTTATTGTGGTGGTGAACTTAGCTTTAGTCATGAGTATTTACATGATATTTAGCCGGTATGGAGATATCAGATTAGGTCATCAAACCGAGAGGCCTGAGTATAATTTAGTCTCTTGGATTGGTATGTTGTTCTCAGCTGGTATCGGTATTGGCTTGCTGTATTGGGGTACTGCCGAGCCTCTTTATCACTTTATGGCGCCGCCTTTAGGGACGCCTGAAAGCGTTGAAGCGGCTAAGCTTGCGATGAACATCTCCTTTCTGCATTATGGTCTTCATGTCTGGGCGATCTATGGCATGGTGGCGTTAGCTTTGGCCTATTTTCACTATCGGGTCGGTTTGCCATTGGCTATACGCTCAACGCTATATCCACTCATTGGTAAAAAGATTTATGGCCCTATGGGGCATACGGTAGATACGCTAGCGGTATTCGGTACTATGTTTGGGGTAGTGACCACGCTAGGCCTTGGGGTATTACAGATTAACTCAGGCCTTGAGAGCTTATTTGGTATTCCAAACAACATCACCGTACAGATTATCCTAATTGCCTTCATCACAGTATTAGCAGGGATGTCGCTGTTTTTAGGATTAGATAAAGGCATCAAGCGTTTAAGTGATATCAATATTTTATTCACCGCTGTGCTGTTAAGCTTCGTGATTATCTTAGGGCCTACGCAGTTTATTTTTAATAGCTTTGTTGAAAACGTCGGTAATTATTTACATCAAGTGATTCCGTTAGGTCTGTGGACTGAGTCTTATGAGGGTCAAGAAAACTGGCAGTCGTCTTGGACTATTTTTTATTGGGCTTGGTGGATCAGTTGGTCACCATTTGTTGGTGTGTTCGTCGCTCGCATCTCACGTGGCCGTACTATTCGCGAGTTTATCTTAGGCGTGTTATTTATACCTATTACTATTTTATTTTTATGGTTCACCGCTTTTGGTGGCTCAGCAGTACACTTGGAGTTGATGGCAGCAATCGATCCTAACATAGCAAGCCCAGGTTTGATCGAAGCAGTAAAAGCTGATACTGGTAGCGCTATCTTCAAGCTAATGGAATCTTATCCACTAACCTCAGCGGTAAACTTGCTCATTGTGGTCATGATTGTACTTTGGTTTGTGACTTCCTCGGATTCTGCTAGTTTCGTTATCGATATGCTAACCTCTGGCGGTGATACTAACCCACCAAAGATACAGCGTCTATTTTGGGCAGGTACCGAAGGCGTTATCGCTGCGGTACTATTAGCAGCGGGCGGCTTAGGCGCTTTACAAGCCGCTTCCATTGTTTCAGGCTTTCCATTCGCTATTGTGATTATGATTATGATGTACTCGCTGCTGCGTGGTTTGAGCCGAGATCATCTGATTCTTTATCGCAATCAGCAGTGGTTTATCACCGAAGAGTCAGCAGAGCATAACTCCGCTAATGAGTTCCGTGATGAGGAGCTGTTAACCGGTCCCCCAGCTATTGAAAAGACGGATGAATAAGTGTTAATTTAATAATTTGTTGCCTAAAAAATGCCTAGCTTATCTAGATAAGCTAGGCATTTTATTTTAATGATAATAGTCTAGGGCTCGCTTGTACCTAGCTTTGGAGGATAGGCTGTTTTTATTTATAAAGACTTTATTAAACAGTTTTATTCAGCATTGCCGTTTTTATTAAGCTGTACATAATTATCAAAGTTCTGTGCATAATCGGTCAAATTGTCGCTTAGCATTTGACGGTACTGCTTGACATAAAATTCAATAATATCTTCTTTTTCTTTGGCAAAATCCTCACCTTTTACAAAGCCAATAGAAGCAACTGAAGCGCTATAACGCGCCGCGGCATATAGTAGAGATGCGCCCACTTGTCCGGAATGCGCTTTTTCGCCCAGTTGACTATTCGCCACGCCAATAATCTCATCAGCTCGTTGATAAAAAGACTGCATTTCAGGAGTAATCTCAACGCTGTTATCGGTGTTTTCCGTATTGTTTTGTACATTATTATCGGACATAAAAGACTCCTATTAGGTGATATTAATTAAATCGTGTCTTATCTAAATGGTGCAAGTTAAGTTGTGCAATGCCAATGTTGTCAGTCTGGGTCTAGTACTGGCAATTATAAACCCGCATCGGCCTTTAGAATCTCAGCTTTATCGGTTTTTTCCCAAGTAAAGGCCGTCTCAGAACCAGGACGACCAAAGTGTCCAAAAGTAGAGGTTTGCTGATACATAGGCTGCAATAGATTAAGCATACGAGTGATACCATAAGGGCGCAAGTCAAAATGCTTACGAATCAGGCGAATGATCTCATCGTTATCGATTTTATTGGTGCCAAAAGTATTGATAGAGATAGAAGTCGGCTCTGCTACGCCGATGGCATAACTGACCTGAACTTCACAGCGATCAGCAATGCCAGCAGCGACAATGTTTTTGGCGACATAGCGTACCGCATAAGCTGCGCTGCGATCGACTTTAGAAGGGTCTTTACCACTAAAAGCGCCGCCGCCATGACGAGCCATACCGCCGTAAGTGTCAACGATGATTTTTCGGCCTGTCAAGCCGGCATCACCTACCGGACCACCAATGACAAACTTACCGGTTGGATTAATATGATAACGCGTGCCTTTGTGCAGTAGCTCGGCGGGTAGCACTTGCTTGATGATATTTTCCATCACCGCCTCTTGTAGATCCGCTTGTGAAATACTTGGATCATGCTGGGTTGAGAGCACTACCGCATCGATAGCGACAGGGCGATTGCCCTCGTAGTTTAGCGTGACTTGCGCCTTAGCATCAGGACGTAACCACGGCAGCTCACCGGCGCGGCGCAGCTCAGATTGACGCTGCATCAAGCGATGAGCGTATTCAATAGGAGCGGGCATTAACACTTCGGTCTCGTTACTGGCATAACCAAACATCAAGCCTTGATCGCCAGCGCCTTGCTCTTCTGGACTGCTACGATCAACGCCTTGCGCAATCTCAGGCGACTGTTTGCCAAGCATATTGATAACCGCGCAGGTTTCGCCATCAAAACCTAAGTCTGAATGATGATAGCCGATACCATTGACGGTATCACGGACGATACGTTCAAAGTCGATATTGGCGGTGGTTGAGATCTCGCCGGCTAATACTACCGCGCCGGTTTTTACTAAGGTCTCGCAGGCCACACGAGCATGCAGATCTTCACGCAAAATGGCGTCAAGTATGGCATCGGAGATTTGGTCAGCCATTTTATCGGGATGGCCTTCACTGACAGATTCTGAGGTAAATAAACTATATTCACGCATAATGGGATCGCTTAATGGCAGGGACTGTTACAAAAAATCAGTCATTATTAAATGTTATAAAAAATAAAAAAGTGGCTCAAAAAAATTACCATATCTTACCGTGATTTGCTCTAAAACTCTAGGGTGTCTTTACCAGACAGGTAAACTACTAAGCCTATGGATAAGCTCAGATAAATCTAAATCTCAGAGCTATTGGCTAAATATCGTTTAAGTTATTGTCTAAGTTATAAAATAAAGATGCAGCAAAGGTTTTTATCATTAAATATGGCTTTAAAGCATATCAACTATAATTCCAAAAACTTAGCTTTATCCTTAAACATGCATTCCTCATAAACCGGACATTGTCCGCATTTTGGCGTTCGCGCTTGACAAGTATAGCGTCCATGTAAAATCAGATAATGATGAGCGTCTAGCAGCATATCTTCTGGAATACGTGCCACTAATTTTTTCTCAACGATTAACACGTTTTTGCCGGTGGCTAGACCAGTGCGATTACCAACCCGAAAGATATGAGTATCAACGGCCATAGTCGGTTGACCAAAGGCGGTATTGAGCACCACGTTAGCGGTTTTGCGACCGACGCCAGCCAGTGATTCTAGATCTTTACGATTATCGGGCACTTGGCTATCGAACTTATCGATCAAATCCCGGCAGGTTTTAATGATATTTTTGGCTTTGGCATTATACAGGCCAATGTTCTTAATATAGGGCTTTAGACCTTCCTCGCCCAAAGCATAAATGCCTTCAGGTGTATTAGCGACAGGATAAAGCTGCTGGGTAGCGATATTGACACTGACATCTGTCGCCTGCGCGGAGAGGATAACTGCAATCAATAGCTCAAAGTTACTATTGAACTGCAGCTCAGTGACAGGCTCCTCTATAGTCGCCGCTAGTTTTTCAAAAAAAGGTCGTACATTACGCTTTGGCATCAGTCTTGAGGGCGGCGTATCGGCGGTTTTATGTTTGACAGTTTTGCTCATAAAAGGGGGTCTTTATTTGCTGTGAATTCCTAGTGTAAAAACTTTAGGGAGAAAGTGCCTTGAAGCTTTATAAGCCGGCGAGCTCATTTTGCAGAGCGATAAGCTCGCTTTGTTTTTTATCATTAGCCCGGAGGCGCAGCTGTTTTTCTAGCTTTTTAATCTTGCTACGCAGCTTGGCAGCTGCAATAGTTTGCTTAGCTTGTTGCTCACTGATATCTAAAGCTTGGCTCGCTACATTATTGAGTTTGGCTTCCACCATACTAACCACTGGCTTGGCATTACTACTATCGGCTAGCTGCTTGGTCACACGCTGCAAATGCGTATGATAGCGCTGACGCAGATCCTGTTGCTCCTCTTCGCGTTCAGTCTCGGACAGCTGACGATGGACGGTCACCAAATCAATGCAATCCACCGGACAAGGCGCTATACATAGCTCGCAGCCGGTACAAAGATCGGTAAAGATAGTATGCATATGCTTACCAGTACCGACGATAGCATCGACCGGACAGGCAGGAATACACTTTGTGCAGCCAATACAGTCGTCTTCACGAATGATAGCGCGCACCTCAGTTGGGCGACTAGTAGCAATATCTATCGGCCATTTTGATGGCTCAGCAATGACTGGTGCACTGCTATCACTGCTTTCATCAGAGTGGATAATGCTGCCAATAGCGTCAGTCACTGGCTGTCCACCAGGCACACATTTATTATACGGCTCATTGTCGACCACAATCGCTGCCGCATAAGGCAGACAGCCATCAGGATGATCGCAAAGGCCGCACTGAGTCTGCGGTAAGCAGCTATCAATACGCGCAATCTTATTTTGAGTAGCCGCCGGTAGCGTCTCAATCGTCAGGGTATCGAATAAAATAGGTAAATTCTTCAAGCGTGTTAATAAGGGCTTAGCGTTGTTATCAGACATTGAATACTGACCTTAAAGCGGACATAAAATAGCAGTAAGTAATAATGGGAATAAAAGGATTAGGATGAGACTAATACTAATGGCAGTTCACAGTTAACAAAGCTCAACTCCTTGTTCCTCAGCGATTTGAGCAATCAATTCGTAGGCGATGCTACCTTTAAAAGGTATCTTCGGCAAGTCTGATAAATCAAAGAAATCGGCATGAGAGAGCTCATCTTCTTGCCATACAATCTCGCCACTGGCATAGTCAGCTCGAAACCCTAGCATTAAGTTTGAAGGAAAGGGCCAAGGTTGACTACTAACATAACGAATATCAGTTAAGTGTATATTCACCTCTTCATAGACTTCACGAACCACGGCATGCTCTAGGCTTTCACCGACTTCGACAAACCCAGCAATCAGCCCGTATTGTAGCGGCAGGCTAGTCTGACCATAACGATGGTGATGCGCGAGTAGTACCTGCATCTCGCCTGTTTGCGGATTGGGGCGGGTAATAGCGGTAATAATGCAAGGCTGTACACGCGGATATTGGCGTAAGCGACAAACGCTACAAACCATCGCCCGCTCACCAGTTTCGGCTGCAGCTACAGGCGCACTACAGCGACTACAAAATCGAGTGTCCGCTTGCCAACGCAGCAGCTGAATGGCTTGGCTGAGCTGATCGGCTAGCGCAGGCGCAAGCTGAGTGACAAGCTTACGGTAGGAGATAAAAGCGTATATAGGCGCTACTTTATCACTCTCACTCTCTAAAACCGTCTCTACTATAGTTTGTAGATCAGCACTGGCGATTATCTTTGGTAGCGTTAATTGATGCAGGCGAGCATAGTCATAACTTATAGCGCTGGTTGCCGGTGCACTGCTAAGCTGAGCTTGGCTGATTGCACAATCTTTATCATCCTGTTGCCAGTAACTAGGCGCTAAGCTCTCTAGTAGCTCGACCCGGCCTAATTGATAACGGGGCTGCTCACTAGTTAGCTCAGCTGCTAGAGGGAGAGCAAAAGGCTGCCAACCATCCAAAGTATGGCGACATAAGATAGCTTCTTTTTCAAAAACAAAGGTATGACTCATTTAAATCAATCCGGAATAATTAGGCGGCTAGTAGCTGACTCAAGCTGTGCTGACCGACATCTAGCGAGCGCTTATTCACCGGTCTATTATGCTCAAAACCATCTAATCGGTA
>JARIDJ010000057.1 GCA_029267175.1 Psychrobacter sp.
CTTTAAACTGGGACTGTGACAGTCGGGGCATCTGATATTTATTTGTGTCTTCATAACCTCAAATATATCATCTTGCTTCGGCTGTCACTCTCCTTTATTACCTCAGCATACTTTCTGATACACCACCGATAATTTTAATAGATACTTTTAAAACACATCTCTAAACAGTTAGCCACAAAATACGACTTGCTTAGTGCTTAGCTGCTTAGTATAGTAAAACTTAACGATAGACAGGACATAGTCTACGGTTAGCAACTATCCTAACTAATCATTTATCAATAAATCAAAGGACAATTTTATGGCTATTAGCTTAACGAAAGGCGGCAACGTAAACTTATCAAAAGAAGCTCCAGGCTTGACTAACATTACTGTCGGTCTTGGTTGGGACCCTCGTGCTACTGACGGCCAAGAGTTTGATTTGGATGCTATTGCTTTTTTGGTTAATGAAGGCGGTAAAGTACGTAACGATCAAGACTTCATTTTCTTTAACAATCTAAAGTCTGACAACGGCGCAGTTGAGCATACTGGTGATAACCGTACGGGCGAAGGTGACGGCGATGATGAAAAAATCAAAATCAATCTTGCTAGCCTTCCAGCGGATGTTAGCAAAGTAGCAGTTTGTGCCATTATTTATGAAGGTCAGGCACGTAATCAAAACTTTGGTCAAGTAGGCGACGCTTACATTCGTATTGTCAATGATAATGGCAACAGCGAAATCGCTCGTTACGACTTATCAGAAGACGGTAGCACTGAGACCGCTATGATCTTTGGTGAGCTATATCGTCACAGTGGCGACTGGAAATTCCGCGCAGTAGGTCAAGGATTCAGCGGTGGCCTTGGTCCATTAGCCTCTTCTTATGGTGTCAATGTCTAAGCCTAAATAACCAGTTAAAAGCATCATTTATTAAAGCTATCAAGTGCGATTATTCACCGTGTTTGCTAGCTTTAATTTTATCCATCAAGCGTTTTTCCCTACTTATCACTACTCCCATTAAAAGTAAGACTATTAATCAAAATATCGATGTAAGGATTTATTTATTATGGCAGCGACTTTTAGTTTAATCGGCACTATCGAACCTTTTTTGCACTGCAATCTCAAAAAAGGCGATTCTATCTATTGTGAAGCTAATGCCATGGTAATGATGGAGTCAAACCTTGAGCTAAAAGGTAAACTGCAAGGTGGCCTGATGCAATCCTTAATGCGCCGCTTTGCTAATGATGAGTCGCTATTTCAGCAGCAGATCGAAGCGACGGGCGGTGAAGGCGATTGTCTACTTGCCCCTACCCTCGATGGCGATATGCAAATACTTGATGTAGGCGCTCAGCAATACACCTTAAGCGATGGCGCTTTTGTCGCAGCCCAAAAAGATGTCGATATTAGAGCGAAGATTCAGCGTAACCTAGGCGGCGCGATATTTGGTGATACCGGCGGCTTTATGGTGATGCAGACTCAAGGCAAAGGTCAGGTAGTCGTCTCAGGCTTTGGCTCTTTATTTGAGATTGATGTTGAGCCTGGTAAAGATGTGGTCATCGATAACGGTCATGTGGTCTGCTGGGACTCCAATCTTGATTATAAACTATCTGTCTCTACTAGTAAGAAAAAAGGCATTATGAGTAATATTATCAACTCAGTGACTAGCGGCGAAGGTATGGTGCTTAATTTCTCAGGCAGCGGTAAAGTGATTATTTGTTCGCGTAATCGGGATAGCTATCAAGGCTGGCTGCAAAGTATATTAGGCAGTAATTCAGGTGGCCGCGGTGGCGGTGGTGGTTTTTTGGATAATATTTTATAGTCAAAAAACAGTAAACCTAAACTATTAGTCATATTTTAGTATAAAAATTAAACTTTTAGATTATTTATAACTATTACACTCTCAACTACGATAAGGATTATATTATGGCAGTTAGTCTACAAAAGGGACAGAAAATATCCTTAAGCAAAGAAGCAGGCGGCACTCTGACTCAGGTTAAACTTGGCCTAGGTTGGGATGTCGCCCAAAGCCTGCAAGCACAAAAAGGCGGGTTTTTGGGTAAATTATTTGGCGGTGGTAGCGGTGGCGACACTATTGATCTAGATGCCTCGTGCATTATGTTCGATAGTAATAAGCAAGCGGTCGATGCTATCTGGTTTGGCCAATTGCAATCAAAAGACGGCAGCATCTTGCATACCGGTGATAATCGTACGGGCGCTGGAGATGGCGATGATGAGGTGATCAATGTCGATCTATCAAAAATTCCAGCTAATGTGACCTCTTTAGTATTTACCGTAAACAGCTTTACCGGTCAGACTTTTGAGACAGTAGAGAATGCTTTTTGCCGTATTGTTAATGCACAAAATAACTCAGAGGTGGCGCGTTATAACTTATCGGCGCAAGGGGGTCATACCGCTATGGTGATGGCAAAAGTCTATCGTCATAACGATGAATGGAAGATGCATGCTATTGGTGAAACCGCCTCTGGTCGAACTTTCCATGACTTGATGCCCGCTATCGCTCCGCATGCATAAAATTTAGTATTAAACCCTTAAAACCAGCCTAGCTATGATAGCTAGGCTGTTTGCATTGTAGCATTCGACAAAGCGTCTATTTGCTACCCCGCTTCCAACTAAAGCCCCAATTAAAGGCGTTATCCATCTCTTTGTGACCATTAAAATACTGGTTAATACGCTCAACATTGATACTACCTTGCTGATTGACCAGCCGCGCAATAGCGCACATAGGCGCGTTACCTGCGCCTTCGGTAAGCCGAGTCTCGATCGGCGGCTGCCCGGGTACATGGATAGTGACCACGCCATCGGTCTGCGCCCAATTGGGTACGCCCTCATAGATAAAAGCAAAGATAAACACCTCTTGAATCTGCGACCACTGCTGCCCGTTGATATCAAGCCATTCGCCATCGCTCACCTGCCCTGTTCTATCATCAGCGCGCAGCAGTACAAAAGGCGATGAGTTTAAACTACCAAAGCGATTACCTAGCGCTTGAATCAGCGTTTTCTCGCCGTTTTTTAGATGTACCATGGCTCCCACATCAAGATCAATACCGCCTGAACCACGCTGCTTAAATAAGTCACCAAGCAGTCCTTTTTTGGGCGCGGCTTTATCGACATTAGGCCGCTGATTCCAGTTTAGATTGACTGATATTTTGCCAAAGTCATCGCGCTTGGTCAGATTAATAGTGGATTGGTTTTTGGTTAAAGTAATCTTACTAAGATTGACCGAGGGACTAGCTGGAATTGGCGGCGGACTACTTTGAGTAGCGCTGCTTTGATTCGTACTGCTAGCCTTTTGCGTATTCATAGGCTTTTGCGTGTTGATGCTTGCTGACTGATTTTGAGCTGGCGTATCATCGCTAATCTCAACACCAAAGTGCTCAGATAGCGGCTTAAGCCCGCCCTCAAAACCTTGGGCAATAAATCTAAACTTCCAATTGCCCTGCCGACGATAGCACTCTGCTAGAATAATAGCCTTCTCACTACGTCCGGCGCTACTAAGCTGACAGCTAATAAGTACTTGACTGCCTTGCATGACTTGAATATCGACATCGCCAAGCTGCGCGAGGGTCTGCTCGCTTGAGAATGCTAGCGCTATTTTCTCAATCTCACTTGCTTGCGCTGGCAAATTAATATCAAAAAACCCGTCGCTATCATGCCCGCGAAAGCTGACGCTGCCATCATCGCTACGTGTCTGACCATAAAAAATCATATCACCATCACCACGTACTTTTCCTTGACTGGTTAAGCGGTAAGCGGCGCAGTCGATAGCGTTTTGGCTCAAGATGCGAATGCTAATATTATCGTTAGGCAGTGGCGCATTAGCACCAGCAACTAATTTTTGCGGTGAGGTTTGACTCATTATCTCGTCCTTTTTGTCTTTATAGTTTGTCTTTATGTTTTAGCAATCATCCTAGTTATAGCCGTATAGTAGCATGAATATTCATCTATTTTTATGACGACTTTTAGTCCAAAGTTATTATCCATACCCGCGAATTAAAAGCACTAATAGCGCCACTTTTTATTATCAAATCACTATAAACATTTATATACTAGCGCATTTGTATATAATGGCGATGAATATCTTAGGGTCTTGAGAGCATTGTGGAGAGAGTAATGACTAACGACATAAGCAACAACGAGAAAACAAAAGCCGTTTGGCTTGCTGAGGGTCAATCTAGCCAGCGCGATATGCTAGAGAGCTTACAACGGCTAAAAACTCAAGCTCCCTCGCCATTCATTATCATTGGCTCTCATCGTCACCAGCGTCCTGAGATATTTGAATTTGCTGATAAGGTTTATCTTGAGCCTTATCAGTCAGCTAGCGAAGCTGAGGCTCAGCCCTTAGTTGAGCGTTGGCAATATGTGCTAAAACAGGCCAAACAAAATAATGTCAAAGTATTACTCACTGGCCGTAATAGTATAGATTATGAGGCGCATAGAGCGGCCTTTACCGAGGCAGGTATACGGCTATTAACTGGCGCAACTAGCGTAGCTGCTCTTGAGACTATCGATGATAAATTTGCTTTTATGCAGCAGTGTCAGGCTCATAACATTCCAGTCGCGACCGCTTGGCGTTTTGATACTATCGATGAGCTAGAGGCACTATTGGCTAAGCATAGTCATGAGCCCCTCTGCGTAAAGCCAGTAACTGGTATATTCGCGCAAGGGTTTTGGCGACTGGATGCCGATAAAAAAACAGAAGATCAGTACGACAGCTTTGAGCACTTATACTTTACTGAAGATAAAAAAATTAATACTACTCAATTTATCGCTGCTTATCGCGATAGCCAACTGATAAAAGAGCAGCCTATTCCGATGCTACTCATGCCTTATTTATCGGGGCGTGAGTACTCTATCGACGTGGTTTGTGAAGCTGGTGAAGTACTGGCCGCTATCACTCGTTATAAAACTGGCAAGGTTCAGCATATTGGCTATGATGAGTCGGTGATGGAAGTAGTTATCGCGCTAATCAAAGCTTTTCAGTGTGATGGTATCGTTAGCGTACAGACTAAAGAAGATGAGCAAGGTCAGCACCGAGTATTGGAGATCAACAGTCGTCCTTCGGGCGGTATTGGCTACACCACTCACAGCGGTGTCGATCTCACACAAGTAGGCTTTAGTTATTGGCTCGGTTTGACCGACAAGCCCAAATTGGCTGATGTCGTCAAGCAAATTATTCCTTGTCAGGTACGCTCTATTATGACAAGTGTAAAGATTGAGGTGGATGAAGCTAACAGTTTTGAATAGTAGCTTTGGCAGCTATAATAAAATCTGCGGCCGTATTAAGTATAGTTAGCTTATTATCTATTTTTACCCTAACTCAGGAAAGCGTCTAACCATATATATCATTATCAATAATGCCAAAGCGGCAATAGCGCCGCCCACGAAACCGACACTTGATAGCGAGATATAGGTTACAGCGTAGCCGCCGAGCAAGGCGCCCATACCTATTCCTAAATTGATAATTCCTGAGAACATAGCCATTACCATGTCTTGAGCATTGACATCGATCTCGATAACTTTGGACTGAATCGTTAGCATCAGTAGTATCATCGCTGTGCCCCAAACCACAGTCACTATACTAAGTAGCCATATCGAGCTTACCGCCCATAACATCAGTATCATCGGCAATAAAATTAACAGGATTGAGACCAGCATTAGCTTGGTAGTCGATCTCTCGTTCCAGCGGCTAAAGATATAACTACCGATGAGTCCAGCCGCGCCAAATAGGAGCAGGATAAAAGTGACTTGGTTTTCACTAATAGTGCCAATCTTATTCATAAAAGGTTCGATATACGAATAAGCGGCGTAGTCAGCCGTAAACACCACAAAGCAGAATAAATACAGGCAGATCAATAGCGGATTTTTGAGTAATTCTGGCAGCTTATTAAAAGAGCCATCAAACATACTAGGCAGATCGGGTAAAAGCTTCATCTGTAAGATAAAAATAATAAAAGCAATCCCGCCAATACCGGCAAAAGTCATCCGCCAACCAAACCACTGCCCCACTATGCGTCCTATAGGCACGCCGAGTACTAGCGCTAATGACGTTCCTGTCGCTAGTATACTTAATGCCAACGCTTTTTTGCCTGCAGGTGCCACTCGCAAAGCTATGGCAGCGGTGATGGCCCAAAATATCGCATGCGACAAAGCAATCCCAACGCGGCTAATGAGCAGCACTTGAAAGCTCCAAGCAAATACTGATAAAACGTGGCTGGCGATAAATACTGCAAATAAAGCTAGTAGTAAGCGCTTACGCTCAAGGCGACTAGTCAGCAACATAAGCGGCAGCGACATAGCGGCAACTACCCATGCGTAAAGAGTCAACATCCAACCCGTCTCGGCGCTAGTAATAGAGAAGTCTTGCGCAATATCACTTAGCAGTGCCACAGGAACGAACTCTGTAGTATTGACCACAAAAGCGCTAACGCCCATCAATATCACTTGAAAGTATTTGCTTTGACGAGAGACGTCATTAGTCTCAATAGCATGTTCCATAAAATCTACTCTATAAAAAGGAGTCGATTTATCAAAGTTAAAATGGACTCAAAATGAGACAAAAAGCTAAAGCTGGGTCAACCCGCAATTCTGATAGCAGTGTGACAATATATCAAGCAATTTTTACAATAAAAACAACGACTATCAGAGCTTATCGCTCATAAACAAACTACTTATAGCAAAATATTAAAGATACAATATATAAAATAAATAATATCTAGAGCACGCGAGTAATCGTTAAAATTTGATGGTGAAGGATGAGGACGTAGTATAATTGACTAAACAGCGTTAAATAGGCAGGCACAAAGTGTGAGATAGAGCGTAAAATTTCAGCTATCATCATCGCCTACCTCTACTATATAAGCAGTTTACATAATTTATTTAAAAGATATCTCAAAAGAGTTCCCTTAAGGAAGATGAATGCCAAACCAGTCACAAAGCACTACCATTGCTCTACCCCGTGGCAAGCTTGATTTAACCTATCAGACCAGTACTAATAATAAAAGCACTCATGATAACAGCTATCAGCTTGAAGACTTATTAGGTTTTGCTCAGCGCATTAATCCTAAACGCGCTTTTTTATTCGTCTCCAAAGTTTTAGGTCGTCATATTCCAGTGGCGCCTAGCACTATGCGCGGGGCTTTTACTGATTTGGCGAATTTAATTCCTGATAATTTACCTGAGCCTATACTAGTTATAGGTATGGCAGAAACCGCGGTTGGACTATCGGCGGGCGTACATCAAGCGCTACAAACGCGTTATCCAAAAGCCTTGCTGCTTAATTCTACTCGTCATGCTCAGCATAGCAAAAATCACCATGAGACTTTATTTACTACCTTTAGTGAAGATCATAGTCATGCCAGTCAGCATTTAATTTATCAAAGTAAAGATCAAAGCTTACAAAAGCAGCTACTTGCTAGCAAAACGCTAATCATGGTCGATGACGAAGCGTCAACGGGTAATACTTGTGTCAACGTAGTGACGGCTTTGCGCGAGGCAGGACTACAGCAATTAGAGCAAGTTCATCTCAGCACTTTGGTCGATTGGTCATTAGCTAAGGACCATACTGACAATGCTGACGATACTATATCTTCGCGCTTGCCAGATATAGAATTTCAGCGCCATCATCTACTCTCCGGCGCTTGGCAATGGACTGACGCTCCCAATCCTCAGCCTATCGTTATGCCGTCGGTAGATACTACCGAGGCTGGTAGCCAGACTTTGGGAGATACTGGTAATTGGGGACGCTTTCCGACGCTAGATAGTACAGATGGCTTTACTGATTATCTAAATAATTTTCAGCAAGCTTTTGCAGATTTTAGCGGGCAAGCCACTTTTGACAAAAACCAATTGCCGAAGCGAATTTTGGTTTTGGGGAGTAATGAGTTTGTGTGGTTGCCTTTTTTGTTAGCCGAATGGCTTGAATCTGCAACTTTAACATCTAAAACTAATGCAAACGGCGCTAATAATGATGTTAGTAATGACGCTAGTAAGGATGCTGATACTACTGTCAAATTCAGCGCCTTAACTCGCTCGCCCATTGCGCTTGGTGGCGCGATTAATACCATGCTAAGCTTCCATGATAATTACGGCCTTGGCATGACTAACTTTGTTTATAATGTCGAGCCAAAGGATTGGGATTTGATTGTCTTGTGTGTAGAAACCGCTGCCGATAGTGTGGATCAGCTATGGCAGGACTTGGATAATGTGTTAGTAGTAGGGGTTGACAGCTGAACTTTTAATTTACCGTAGGATGAGGTTAGCGCAGCTTAACCCACCATCTAAGCGTTATAAACTTACTAAGCGGTGGGTGACGTCTTATCTTCATTCTTTATAAGAATTTAATAAAACTAACCGCACCCTACAAGAGCTTTTAATTATGGACCATATATGACCGCCCCATTCTTCCAAGTTAATTCTGATATTATCAAACCCTATGCCTTAATGGATCTAGACGATACGCTATTTCAAACGCAGCGCAAAATAGAGGCTTGGGATTTACCTACTGCTAAAGCAAATAGCTTAGTGTGCGCCAGTGTCAATAAACAAGGCGAGCCGCTTAGCTTTATGACCACTCGGCAAGCTATCTTTTTTAATTGGTTATTGGTTAGCACGGAGTTGATAGTCGTTACCGCTCGCGACCGTAGTGAGATTAAGCGAGTTAAGCTGCCTTTTGCCAGCTGGCAGGTACTAACTCATGGCGCGATAATCCTCAACCAAAATGGCGAACTATTACAGACTTGGCAGCAGCGTATGTATAACGAGCTTGCGCCATTACAGGATAAACTTAGTCAGCTTAGTCAGTTATTTGCCAAGCATAGCAGCAATGATAACAGCCAGCTGAGATTTACCGCCCATAGCGATGATTTTAATAACGGTAGCGTCAGTGAACAGTTAGTTATTTATCTAGCGATTAAACATGCGAAAAAAGATCATCAAGCCCTAATCGAATTGGCTAGTCAGCTTCCTAAACTTGTACGCGATTTTGATAAATATTTTTATGTGCATGTAAACGCTAATAATTTAGCTATTTTGCCTCATGTTGTGCATAAGCGTCACGCGGTGCAGTTTTTATTAGCGCAGCATTTAGATAATGAGCGCCCAAGCTTTGGCTTTGGTGACAGCTTAGCCGATCTGCCTTTTTTGCAATTATTAGACTGGTATGGTATGCCCAATTATGGTCAGCTGCACGAACAGCTTGCTGCTAAATAGCCTATAAAAACATAGCGATAGAGATATTATGACAAGAGCTAGATTACAAGATTTAAATAAATATGGCTCAGGCAGCTATTTGGCTGACGATGTGACCGTACTACTAGATATCGTCGATAAACAGGCGGTAGCGGATGTGCCTGTGAGTGAAAAAGAAGCGCTGATTCAAAGTGGTCAGCGGCATTATTCCGAGATGCTCACTTTAGAGCAAGCGCCGACGGCTAGGCATGAGCAGCTTTATTTGCAAGCTCTAACTCAAGGCAAACAGCGCATGGCTAGTGACATTGCCAGTATAGCTTATACTTTACATAATATTTTCCAAAGCTCTGTCGATGATAAAAGTCCATTAATTATAGTCAGCTTAGTACGGGCAGGATTGCCTATTGGCGTATTGTTGCAACGAGCTTTGACAGATAGTAATAGCAGCTATTCACTACCTAGCAAGCACTATGGTATCAGTATCATTCGCGATCGTGGTGTTGACTCAGCTGCACTGCAATTCATATTAGACAATCATCCTGATAGTCCAATGGTCTTTGTCGATGGCTGGACCGGTAAAGGCGCTATTTATCAGCAGTTAACAACTAGTCTTGAAGTCTTCAATGATGAAAGCCATCCTAACTTTGGCAATATCTTTTATCAAGGTCAAGGGGTGATACCACTATTAACGCTCGCTGATCCAGCTGGCGTAGCGTGGCTTGCAGCTAGCGATGAGGATTGGCTGATACCTTCAGGCTTATTAAATAGTACGGTATCTGGGCTAATATCACGCTCGCTTTATACTGAGCCTCAATCAGGTCTACATCGCGCTATTTTTTATGATAACTTAGTAGATAGTGATCACAGCTTAGCTTTTATTGAGCAAATTGATTCGGCAAGGCAGCAATTAACCGTATCGCCCATAATGCTAGCTACCTTCAGGCAGCCTAGATATCGTACGCAAAGCATCATTGATAAGCTAGCCACAGATTATAATATCAATAATCACAATCGTATCAAGCCAACTATCGCTGAGGCGACCCGCGCTATACTGCGCCGCGATCCTGAACGTATTTTATTAGCGAGCGCAGCGCATCCGGATACTGAACTACTGCGACATTTATGCGCCGATAGAGAGATTGAAATTAACGTGTTAGGTGCTAAAATACTGCCCTATCAAGCGATTACTCTCATTAAGCAGCGTGTCAAATAGCTTTATTGTCTAGATATACCAATAAACAGATTAGTCATACTAGCGAACCGCTCCCCTCATTTATCACAATATATGATACTAACTATGCCAGATAACCCCAACAACGAGTCAGAGCTTTATAATTATACTCAGTCCTACGAGCATCTTATTACTGAGCGTCATGCGCTGCTCAAAACGTACAATCATCATCCTTATCAATTAGGCGCAAGCCTTTATATGCCAGCGACTCGGCAGGATATTTGGCAAGTTATTAAGCGCGATAAATTGCCAACTATCAACAGTATTATTATCTGTGTTGAGGATGCGGTCAGCCATAACGATGTCGAATTAGCCTTAGAGAGATTGCAAGAGCTTTTAAATACTTGGGCGGCGCATAGTGATAGTATCAACACTCCATCAGCGCCTGAAAACAATCAGCAAAATCGGCCGACAAGGCCATTGGTTTTTGTGCGTCCCCGTAATCCGATGATGCTGCAAAAGCTGGCTCACTACCAAAACATAGAATTGCTTGATGGATTTGTCATGCCTAAAGTCGATATGTGCAGTTTGTCTAATTGGCGTATGTCCTGTCAAAACCTCAGCTCCGAGCAGCTATTGATGCCAACTTTAGAGACCGCAGCGCTGTTTGATCCGCATCATAATCAAGAGCTCGCTATCGGTTTTAAAGAAGCTTTTAGTCAGCCTGTTTTTGCACTACGTATCGGTGGTAACGATCTGTTTGCCGCGCTGCGCCTGCGTCGCCCCAAAAACAGCATTATCTATGATACGCCTATCGGCACTTTAGCTTATCAGCTACTAGGCTGCTTTGTGCCGCATGGTTTTTATCTATCAGCGCCAGTGTTTGAATACTTAGATCAGCCAACGCTATTTATGCAAGAATTAACGCGTGATGTCAGCTTAGGATTAGTCGGAAAAACCGTAATTCATCCGAGTCAAATTGCACTTGTGCAGCAAGCTTATTGTGTGCCAGCCAGCGTTTTAGATGAAGCGCAAGCGATACTTCATAGCGAGGCCAAAGCGGTATTTAAGTATAATAATACTATGCTAGAGCCCGCTACGCACCGAGCTTGGGCGACAGAGATTATCAACCGTGCTAAAGTATTTGGGACTATTAATAATGATAATACAGACTATAAATCACGAGTGTAATTATCCTTTTATACTCGTTGGCTATATATGAAGTAGCAGAACGCAAAAAAAACTAAAATTACGAAGCCGCTATCTTACTGATAACGGCTTTGTCGCTTTAATCTAAGCCTTAACTTTTAATACCAGCCTTCAATACCATCCAAAAACTCGCCCAACACTCTATTGACCTGCTCAGGCTCTTCAACGGTTGAGGTATGACCAGCGCCTTTGATGACCGCTAGTTTTGAGCCATCAATAGCAAAGTGCATACGCTCTGATTTTGCATAAGGAGTGGCGGCGTCTTCATCACCGACGATAATTAAGGTTGGGGTTTGAATCTCGCCTAAGCGCTCATAGACACCCTCACGATCGATAACGCCAGTCGTCGCTTTTATGGTGCCGCCTTTGCGGTTACTTTGAAGCATAGAGAGCCACTCTTTACGATCGGCCTTTCGCTCCTTGGCTGCCAAAAAGGTACTACCGAACATAATGGGCATCACCTTTTGACTAACGCGCTTCATACCCAGCCAGCGAATTGCCTTCATTAACTTGCGATATTCAGGCACGTTTTTGGGATCTTCAGCATCGGCCGAGGTTTCTAGCAGTGATAATGACAATAAGCGCTCAGGATGATCGATAGCGATGCGCTGCGCCACAAAACCGCCCATAGAAAGACCGACAAAATGACACTTCTCGATATTGAGCGCATCCAAAAGGCCGATAGTATCTTTGGTTAAGCTATCCATATCATAGCCGTCTTTAGTAATTTGCGACTGCCCTTGTCCGCGAAAGTCAAAAGTGATACAGCGATAGTTGTTTTTGAAATGCTCGACTTGCTTATCGTACATCCTACCGCTCCAAAGCAGCCCATGAGCGAAGACTATCACCGGCTTTTGACTATCATTGGGGGCACTATCTTCATAATATAGTTCAACGTTGTTTACTTTAATCGTTGGCATAACTTTTCCTTGTTAATAGGGTTTATTATAAAATTTAAACTCATTTTTATTAAATAGAGCATCAGTACTTACTCTCTACAATTAGCATAATTTACTATTCATAAGTTTAGTAGTGTTATTTGTGAATATAAAGTATTTAACTTTGATTAATAATGGCTTGGAGGTACACAAAAGCCAATTTTAGAGCCTACATCAAGCTGTTATAGTAGTTAGCAGCAGCATTTAAGCTACTTAGCAATCAACACTGCAGGACCTACAAGATAGTATCTCATAAAAAATAACCTCTACAAGGACGCCTCTTATGGCCAAAGCTCTAGTCGATTATCAAAGTAATAATCATATCGCCACTATCACCATGAACGATCCCAAAACCTTAAATGCCTTTAGTACGCCGATGAAACAGGCAATGATGGATGCGCTGGATAAGGCCGATCAGGATGCCGAAGTACGGGTTATTATTTTACAAGGCGGTGGTAATAACTTCTCCAGTGGTGGTCATATCGGTGAGATGCTTGAGAACGGTATGGAGTCTGAGGCGCTGGTCGCTAAGCTCGATTTTATGCTGCGAGAAGTGGCTGAGGTCAGTCTAAAATTACGTAATATTCATAAGCCTATCATCGCTAAACTAGAAGGCGCGGTAGCAGGCGCAGGGATGAATCTAGCGCTCACTTGTGATTTTCGTATCGCGAGCGACAATGCAAAATTTGTGCAAGCCTTTGTCAATATTGGTCTGATACCCGATGCTGGCGGTATCTACTTATTAAATCAATTGATCGGTGCAGCAAAAACCACTGAGCTTGTAATGCTCGGTGATAAGTTAAAGGCAGAAGACGTCGCACGCCTAAATCTAGTCAATAAGGTCGTCAGCGCTGAGGAGCTAGATAGCGAGGTTATGGCATTAGCCACACGTTTGAGTCAACTACCAGGCAAGGCTCTTGCCTCTATGAAACATATGATTAATGTTCACGCATTTATGGGACTCAATGAAGCACTAGATATGGAGGTTGAGCAGCAAACTATGATGGCGGCGACGGATGATTTTAAAGAGGGTATTAGCGCGTTTATGGAGAAGCGCAAGCCGGTTTATCAAGGTAAGTAGGTTTTAAATAATTGACGTTGTAATTCATCACTAGTTCTTAGTTGATTTGAACCATAAAAAAACCCCGCATCATGACGATACGGGGTTACTGTTTATCTAAAAGCGGTAAAACTTAAAAACGTCTCATTTTGAAGCTTAAGTCAACTGAGCGACGTTGATTTTATCCGCTTCTTCCGTATACGCATCCATACGATCAAAGTTCATGTACTTGTAGACTTCATCGCCCATGCTGTTAAGCATACCCGCATACTGCTGATACTCGTCGTTGGTTGGCAGTTTGCCTAATACCGCAGCGACCGCAGCTAGCTCAGCTGACGCTAGATAAACGTTAGCGCCTTGACCTAAACGGTTCGGGAAGTTACGCGTAGAGGTGGACACGGCGGTAGATTTCGGCGCGATACGCGCTTGGTTACCCATACATAGTGAACAACCTGGCATCTCAGTACGAGCGCCGGCTTGCGCGTAGATATTGTAATAGCCTTCTTCCATCAACTGGCGTGCATCCATCTTAGTTGGCGGCGCAATCCACAAACGAGTCTTAAGGCTACCTGCTGGTACGTCCTGCAAGAGTTTACCTGCAGCGCGGAAGTGACCGATGTTAGTCATGCACGAACCGATAAACACTTCATCGATAGTGTCGCCTGCGACGTCAGCCAAAGTTTTGGCATCATCTGGATCGTTCGGGCAGCAAAGGATTGGCTCTTTGATCTCGCTCATATCGATAGTCATGTCGATGGCATATTCTGCGTCTTCGTCAGCACGCATTAGGCTTGGGGTCGCCAGCCACTCTTGCATCTGCTCGATACGGCGGCTGATAGTACGCGCATCGCCATAGCCCTCGCTAATCATCCACTTAAGTAGCGTAATGTTTGAGTTTAGGTACTCAGTTACCGACTCTTCAGATAATGTGATAGTACAACCCGCAGCACTACGCTCGGCTGACGCATCAGATAACTCAAACGCTTGCTCAGCGGTTAGATCTTCTAAGCCTTCAATCTCAAGGATACGGCCGTTGAACTCGTTGATTTTACCTTTTTTATCGACCGTCAAATAACCTTCTTTGATGGCTTGGTAAGGAATAGCATGGACCAAGTCACGTAGCGTGATACCAGGCTGACGCTCACCAACGAAACGGACACGGACGGATTCTGGCATATCAAGCGGCATAACCCCAGTCGCCGCAGCAAAAGCAACTAGACCAGAACCCGCTGGGAACGAAATACCCATTGGGAAACGCGTGTGCGAGTCACCGCCAGTACCAACAGTATCTGGAAGAAGCATACGGTTCAGCCAGCTATGAATGATACCATCGCCTGGACGTAAGCTCACGCCGCCGCGGTTCATAATAAAGTCAGGTAGCGTGTGCTGAGTCTCAACGTCAACAGGCTTTGGATAAGCAGCGGTGTGACAAAAAGACTGCATCACAAGATCCGCTTGGAAACCTAAACAAGCTAGATCTTTTAGCTCGTCACGGGTCATAGGACCTGTGGTGTCTTGCGAGCCGACCGTAGTCATCTTAGGCTCACAGTACATACCCGGACGCACACCTTCTAGGCCACAAGCTTTACCGACCATTTTTTGTGCTAGTGTAAAGCCTTTACTGGTATCAGCTGGCTCTTCAGGCTTTGCAAATACGTCTGAATGACCAAGACCCATGTATGCACGGGCACGGTTAGTCAGGCCACGACCTACGATAAGTGGAATACGGCCACCAGCACGAACTTCATCAAGCAAAGTTGGCGAGTTTAATTTGAAAGTTGATAATACTTCATCAGAATCATGCTTAGTGATTTTGCCTTCATACGGATAGATATCAAAAACATCGCCCATATCCAGCTTATCAACCGCTACTTTTTCGATTGGCAATGCGCCTGAATCTTCCATAGTATTGAAGAAGATAGGAGCGATGTTGTTACCCAGTACTAGACCACCGCCGCGTTTGTTTGGTACGTTCGGGATATCTTCGCCCATTAGCCACAGTACTGAGTTGGTGGCAGACTTACGGCTAGAGCCCGTACCGACGACGTCGCCTACATAAGCAAGTGGATAGCCCTTTTCTTTTAGTGCCTCGATCTGCTTCATAGGACCAACAACGCCCTCTTCATCAGCCGTGATGCCGTCACGAGAGTTTTTGTGCATGGCAAGTGCGTGTAGAGGAATATCAGGACGGCTCCATGCGTCTTGAGCTGGAGACAAGTCGTCAGTGTTGGTTTCGCCCGTGACCTTAAACGTGGTGTAAGTGGTTTTTTCTGGTACCGCATCACGGTTCAAGAACCATTCGGCATCCGCCCAAGATTGCACTACTTCGCGAGCGATGTCATTACCGGCTTCGGCCTTTTCAGTGACGTCATTAAACGCATCAAATACTAGCAAAGTCTTTTTCAAAGCTTCGGCAGCTTCTTGTGCTACATCGGCGTCATCTAATGCTGCAACCAATGGCGCAACGTTATAGCCGCCTTGCATAGTGCCTAGGATTTCAACCGCTTTTTTCTTACTGATAAGTGGTGAGCTTGCTTCGCCTTTTACGATAGCCGCTAAGAATGCCGCTTTTACATAAGCCGCTTGGTCCACACCGGCTGGGATACGATTTTCTAGCAAGTTCATCAAGAACTCGTCTTCACCTGCTGGTGGGTTTTTTAGTAGCTCGACCAATTCGGCGACTTGGTTTTCGCTAAGCGGTAGTGGTACTACTCCTAGCTGGGCACGTTCTTCGACATGTTTGCGATAAGCTTCTAACATATATAGTTTTCCTCGTCGGTCGATGATCAGCACATCACGAGGGTAGTCAGTATAACAGCCTGCGTCAATGTGCTTAATTGAATACAAATATTGAATAATTAGTATGGCAATGATAGCCTAAAATGCTCAAAATGTTAATGGTTAGGGGCTAAAGCGCCTTGCATAGCCAACATTTATTAAAAAAATGGATGGTATAACTAAGCGGATTATTATCGCCTTATAACTACCTTTCAATTAATCGTCTAAGATTATCAGGAAAAGCCATATGGATAATGACTCAAATTATGATAAAGGGCTAAAGATTCGTACCGAAGTTATGGGCGCAGCACATGTTGAGCGCTCTCTTAAGGGGGCAACCGCTTTTACTCAGCCTTTGCAGGATTGGATCATTGAGCACACTTGGGGCAGCACTTGGCAAGACGACTCAATATTGCCACGCAAATACCGCTCATTAGTCACCTTGTCATTCTTAATCGCGCAAAAAAGCCCTAATGAGTTAAAAGGTCATATTCGCGGTGCTATCAACAATGGCGCAAGTGTCAGCGAGATTCGCGAAGTACTAATGCATAGCCTACCTTATTGCGGCGCGCCAACGACGCAAGAAGCCTTTCGGGCGGCTATTGAGGTATTTACTGAGATGGGTATTGATATTGAAAAATAACAAATAATGGTCTCTAATACTCCGCTAGTCTCCAAAACCGTCCAATCAGCTATTGAATTACTTTTATACTAGCTTCTTTGACGATAGCTAGATGATTACTAAAGCAAATTTTGCTATAATTGCTCGATAAAATCTAAGACTCACTACTATCAGATAATAAAATAAAACCCTTGTCTTATAAAGGTTTAGGCCTTGATACAAAGACAGTGAGGGTTAGGGATAACTCTATGAGCTCATTAGCTGTACAAACCCACGTTCCTGCTGCCAAAGCTAAGCCCAAAAAAGCCATTCAAGGCGAAAAGTTGCGCGGCTACGATAAGGTTGCCCGTATACCTATTAAGGTGATTCCTACTGTTGAGACTAAGCAAAAACCGGATTGGATACGAGTAAAGCTATCCTCCCCTGCGGAAGTGGCGCGTATCAAAGCCAAACTACGCGAGCAAAAGCTCTATACCGTTTGCGAAGAAGCGGCCTGCCCCAATCTTGCGCAGTGCTTCTCTGATGGTACTGCTACCTTTATGATTATGGGCGACATTTGTACCCGTCGCTGCCCGTTTTGTGATGTCGGTCACGGTCGCCCTAATGAGCTTGATAAGGATGAGCCGCGTCATACCGCTGAGACTATTTTAGGTTTAGGGCTAAAATACGCGGTTATCACCTCGGTGGATCGCGACGATCTAAAGGACGGCGGCGCGCAGCATTTTGTCGAAGTATTGAATGAATCTAGAGCTTTGAGCCCTAATTGCTTAATTGAGATCCTAGTCCCTGATTTTCGTGGCCGTATGGATATAGCGCTCGATTTATTGACGGAGACCGCGCCGGATGTGTTTAACCACAATATCGAAACGGTGCCGCGCCTTTATAAAGCCTTCCGTCCGGGTTCTGACTATCAGCACTCCTTAGATTTGCTTAAACTCTATAAAGAGCGTCGCCCTGATATCGCAACCAAGTGCGGGTTTATGGTGGGTCTTGGTGAGACTGAAGAAGAGGTTTACGCGCTACTTGATGATCTAAAAGCCCATGATGTCGATATGATTACCATAGGTCAGTACTTGCAGCCGAGTAAGGATCATGCGCCAGTCGATCGTTACGTGCATCCTGATGAGTTTCAGCGCTACATGGATTATGGCAAAAAGATTGGCTTCTTTAGCATTTGGGCCGGTCCTATGGTGCGCTCAAGCTACTTTGCCGATCGTCAATACTATGGCGAGGACTGTCCTGCGCCAGTTCGTAGCAAAAAAGCGCTTGCAGCGGAAGGTAAATTAGGCTGCTAATAGTTATTCTATAAAGTTGTTTATGAATGATTAATAGCAAAAAAAGGAGACCTAGCAAGGTCTCTTTTTTTGTCTAAATGATCAGCAGCTCTACTTAAAGCCAATATTATGAGACACTCAGAAAATGTTATATTTCGCTTTAATGAATTTCGAGAATAAACATAGCTAACTTTCTTCTTATAACTTTATTTTAACAAAAAGGATTGATCGATGAGCAAACAATTTACTCCGCAAGAAGGCTCTTGTTCTTGCTGTAGCAATACCTACCTGATTAACAACACGCCGATTGCTCGCTTTATCTGTCATTGTACTATTTGTCAGGAATACACCGGCCAAGCTTATAACGATATCACCGTTTTAATTAAGCCAGATGTCAGTGAGCTAAAGCTAATGCGTACTAAGTTTCGCCGCTGGAAACTACCACCAAATATAAGCCGTGGACTTTGCAAAAGCTGCAATAAACCTAGTATAGAGATGGCAATGGGCGGCAATCTGCTATTAGTAACTACTAGCAATTATGCTGATGCAGCGGCACTACCAGAACCTAGTATGCATCTGTTTTATAATCGCCGTGTCGCAGATATAGACGATGAGCTGCCTAAATACAAAGGCTTTGCACAAAGTCAGGCGATGATCGTCAAAGCATTGGCTCAGGGTTTATATAATAGATTCTCTAAACGCTAGTGGTAGTAGCTTTATAAGCTTTTAGTTAAAAAGGACTGTGTCAATTCAATCGTCTAATGTCTAACTGCGTTTAAACCGATGATACCTCTTTACCCATTTAAGTAGTTTCTCTGGCGCATGATTGCGTTTCCACTCGCCTGCCGCGTACTTATTCGCCTCACTCATGGTCGGATAAGTATGGATAGTGCCGAGGATTTTATTAAGGCCAAGATTATGTTTCATCGCTAAGACATATTCAGCCAACAGCTCGCCAGCATGACTGCCAACGATAGTCACGCCCAGTATCTTATCTTTATTAGGCACAGTCAGCACCTTTACCCAGCCTGTCGCTTGGCTTTCAGTTATGGCGCGATCCAAATCGCTAATATCATAGCGCGTCACTTCAAACTTAATTTCTTGCTCATGAGCCTCAGTCTCACTAAGTCCAACGCGAGCAATTTCAGGATCAATAAAAGTGACCCAAGGAATCACTCGATAGTCGACTTTGAACTTTTTTAGACCGCCAAATAAGCTATTGACCGCCGCATACCAAGCTTGATGGGAGGCTACATGAGTGAACTGATAGGGGCCTGCGACATCACCCGCTGCTAAAATATTAGGAAACTTGGTTTCTAAGTAGTCGTTAGTGACGATAGTACCGCCGGTATCAAGAGTATCAATGCCTAAATTCTCAAGACCATAACCCGTAGTCCGCGCTTGCCGACCAACCGCAATAATCAAGGCATCAAACTCAATAGTCGTCTCACCCCCTTGCTTATCTTTCACCGTCAAACTTTGTACCGCACTATTAATATCGTCACGCGTACAACGTATAGCATCGTGATTGAGTAATACGTTTACGCCGTCCGCCTCTAGACAGTCTTTAGCATACTCTGCCACTTCCGGATCTTCTTTTTTTAGCAGCCGACTACCGCGCTCTATCTGCGTGACATTAGAGCCTAAACGCGCAAAAGCTTGTGACAACTCGCAGCCGATAGGACCGCCACCGATTATAACCAAGCGTTTAGGCGGCGACTGTTGATGGCTAAGCTTTTGCCAAAGAGTATCACTAGTCAAATAGTCGACGTTTTCTAACCCATCGATAGGCGGTATGAAAGGTCGGCTACCGGCAGCGATAACGATATTACGAGTCGTCAGCTGCTGCACTTGACCATTATTATCCTTAATCTCTACTGTCCACGGATTAACGATCGTGGCGTAGCCTTTGATAACCTCTACCCCAAGTCCGCTATAGCGCTCAACGCTGTCATTAGGTTCTATCTTTTTTATGATGCGCTGTATGCGGCTCATTACTGATTTAAAGTCGTAATTGACCTCGACATTTTGTAACCCGTAGTCTGCACCATGACGCATATGATGAGCAACTTTGGCACTTTTTATCAGTGATTTACTCGGTACGCAGCCATAATTTAAGCAGTCGCCGCCCATTTTATTAGCTTCAACTAGTGTCACTTTAGCTTTGACGGTAGCGGCGATATAAGCAGAGACTAGCCCGCCTGCTCCTGCGCCAATCACTACCATATTGCGATCAAAGGATTTGGGCTTATGCCAGCCTTTGTAGACTTGCTGAGCTTTGTACCAATCGAGGGCTTTTTTGGCCAATAATGGAAATATCGCTAGCAGCGCAAAGGAGCCTAATAATGCAGGCGAAATAATATCACCAAGGCTCTCAATCTGCGCCAGTTGTACGCCAGCATTGACGTAGACAAAAGTGCCAGCTAGCATGCCGAGTTGACTGACCCAGTAATAAGTCCAAGCCTTAATAGTCGTCAAACCCATCAAAATATTAACCAAAAAAAATGGAAATATCGGCAATAAGCGCACGGTAAATAAATAGAAGCCACCATCTTTTGCTATACCGTCATTGATACTTTTGAGCTTACTAGCAAACCTAGTTTGGAAGCTATCGCGAAACAAAAAGCGTGCGGCCAAAAAGGCAAATAGCGCGCCAATGCTCGAAGCAAAAGAGGCCAGTAATAAGCCCCACCATAGGCCAAACAAAGCGCCAGCTAACAAAGTCATAATAGCCGCGCCTGGCAATGAAAAGGCGGCGACAAGCACATAAGCCAAAAAGAACAAGCCGCCTACTAATAGCGGCGATTCATCACGCCACTCATAAAACTGCGATAGACGCGCTTGAATACCTTGTAAGGTTAATAAGTCATCAAAGCCAAAGAAGAAAAACCCGGCAATGACTAAGATGACGACTAGGACAATTAAGATCTTTTTCATAAACGACTATTGTCTTTTTGGGGAGGGATAAGTGAAAACGAGCAGTTTATATCTATGTATAGCATGGTAAGTTGAGCGGCTTGATAATGGATTTAAAGTCACTTAGCAACCTAATGCATGTCACATTATTCGCATTATTATTGATTATAGTCTAATCAATCAATAGCTAAATTCAAGTTTAACTAATCAATGATACGGTATTATGTCACCAATATTTTTATTAAAAAGTGGTAATAATAATTAGCGGCTGTTGAATTTATAAAATTTTTACTTTTTATTGACAAAACGCTTATCAATATACTTTTTAAGCGCCCAAACCCAGCGACCTTGCACACTGTATCTGCCCCAACTACCGATAGCGTATTTATCACCGCAAGATAATAGATATAGCGTACGATTTTTGGGCTGATAACTCTTTAGAGGTTTGCCTGCTAGATAAGCTAACAGATTATCCGCTGCTACCGCGCCGCCAAATACCGCATGGACACCTGAGTGCGCCATATCGCGATCGACGCGGCTGCAGACATCACCAACGGCAAACACATTGGCATGTGAGATACTTTGCTGATAGCTATTGACGGCAATAAAGCCATTCTCTACCGTTGCCAAATTGCTATGCTCGCTCCAAGCTGAACCCATAACGCCAGTCGCGGCAATGACTGCATTCACAGGCAAGCTTTGCTTAGTCGTTAGCAGCTGCTCATTCGTTAAGCTCTCAGCACGCTCATAGATAATATCAATATTATGACGCTGCAGTTGTTTAATGACGCGAGACTTGAAACCTTGAGCAAAGTCAGAGAGTAGCTGCTCACCGCAGACTAGATAAGCTTGATGCTTAGGACTGATTTGCTGTAAGGCAAACTGCGCTGCCATGACGAGCTCTGCCGCCGCCGCTCCTGCGCCAACTACTGCTAGCTTATACTGATCCGCTTGCTTAGCCTCTTGTAAGATTTGTTGCCACTGCAAAACGAAGTTAGCTAATGGACGCACGGGGACAACCTTAACATGATTATCATCAGCTTTTTCAGCCTCTGAAACATCAGATTTTAGCCAGTGCAAGTCCGTGTCAGCGCCAGTGTTTAATGATAAAACCTGATAATCAAGCGCCTCATCTTTGCTAGTTAATACAGTCTGCGTCTCAGCATCAACCGCTATTATAGGCTGCTGCAATAACGATACTTCGGCACGTCTGCATAGCTCAATCATGTCGATAGTTATCTCAGCAAGGTTATAATGCCCTGCCATCCAGCCGGGCAACATCCCTGAATAAAGCGTTTGCGGCTGCTCAGTTATCAAAGTAATAGCGACATCTTTTAGCGGCTTATCGCTAAGACGACGCAATAGGCCAATATGCGCATGACCTCCGCCAGCTAATAGTAGATGTTTAGCTCGTTTGACTGCTGTATTTTTCATAAGTTTCTTACTATTAGTTCGTTATTGGTTCATTATTGGTTCGTTTAGTATCTGCTAAATCATTATTGAAGCTAACGACCTGGTAAATAAAATAACATTGACCCTGTAGGTCATTGTGGTTAAATTGGTAACCATGATATTTTTAAGCTAATTTATTTAGAGCTTTATCGCTCTTTTAACCCTCGCCCGCTACTAAGGAGCCTTAATGACTCTCACGCCTCTACTCAAACCTACTTTATTAAGCCTAGGTTTAATAGCCATGATGGGTTGTAGCTCCAGCCATGACACCGCTTTCACAAAAACGAATAAAACCGTAGCAAAGACTAAGCAAAACGTAGACAATCTAGACTCTACCGCCACTGTTTACTATAACGGCGACATTATTACTATGCAAAGCGACCAGCCAGAGATGGTCGAAGCCTTAGTCACTAAAGGCGGCAAAATTGCTTATGTAGGTACCTTGGACAAAGCACAGTCAAAATATAAAAATGCCATCTCAGTCAATCTAAAAAACCAAACTTTATTACCAGGGTTTATCGATCCGCACAGTCATTTTGGTATGATTTCTAACACATTCGGTCAAGCTGATCTAAATCCACCACCAGTAGGCAAGATTGATAGTATAGATAAAATGCTGCAAGCGCTAAAGGCTTATAAAAAAGATAATAATATCGCTGATGGCGAGTGGATATTTGGCTGGGGTTATGATGAGACCCAATTAGCGGAGGATCGTCATCCGACCAAAGATGAGATCGATAGCGTGCTGCCTAATAATCCGGTTTATCTACAACATACTAGCGGTCATATGGGCGTGGCGAGCTCTAAAGGCTTAGCTGAGATGAATATCACGGCCGATAGTAAAGCGCCAGAGGGTGGTAATATTGCTCGGGTCAAAGGCTCTAACGAGCCAAACGGTTTGGTGCAAGAGACCGCTATGTATCCTTTCGTGCGTAACTTATTAGAAGTACTGGCTCCTAAGCAAGCTCAGTTCTTTGAGCAAACGCAGGACTATTACGCTAGCAATGGTATTACCACCGCCCAAGATGGTTCAACCACGCGTGATGCCATTAAGTTTTTTCAGGCGCAAGCTGATGCCGGCAAATTAAAGATCGATTTGATATCCCTAGCTGGCGTGAGCGACTTGGATGAGAACTTAGCGGATAAAGATTTTAAATGGAAAAGCTATCAAAACGGTTTTAAAGTACAAGGCACAAAGATTATCGCTGATGGCTCCCCGCAAGGCAAGACCGCTTATTTTAGTCAGCCTTATCTAACGCCTGTAGCCGATTGTGATAGCGATTGCCGCGGCCTGCCAAGCTTGAGTCAAGATGAGCTCAATGAGATGTTTGCCAAAGCTTATACTCGCGATAATCAGCTCTTTATTCATAATAATGGCGATGGCGCTACCGATATGATTATCAAGGCTCATGAGTATGCCATCAAAAAGACCGGACAAGCGGCGGATAAAGATCGTCGTACCGTTCCCATTCATGCGCAGTTCGCGCGCCTTGATCAACTACAAGCTTTCAAAAAGTATAAAATGCTACCGTCATTCTTTACCAATCACGCTTACTTTTGGGGCGATGTCCATGTCAAAAACTTAGGCTTAGCTCGCGCAAACTTCTTAAGCCCGATTGCTACTGCCGATAAAATGGGACTAAAATATACCAACCACTCAGATGATACCGTCACCCCTGTCGATCCTTTATTCGGTATCTGGTCCGCGGTCAATCGTACCTCGCGCACTGGCAAAATTATCGGAGTTGATGAGCGCGCCAGCCCTTATCAAGCGCTAAAAGCAATCACCAGCCACGCCGCTTATGAGTATTATGAAGAGGACAGCAAAGGCTCGTTGACTCCTGGCAAATTAGCGGATTTAGTTATTTTGGATCAGAATCCTTTGAGCGTACCAGCCGATAAAATACGGGATATCAAAGTGGTAAAAACCATCAAAGAAGGCAAAACGATTTATGACAGTTTATCTAGCCATAATACGGCGCAATAAAATCTTAACCCATCTTGTTAATCTCTAAATCCATCAAGGAAGCTTTATGAGTACTACCGAGCAAATCACCTCATCGGATACTAGCCACTATTTACACCATAGTTTTTTTGAGCCTACAGATAGTGCTACTAAAATAACTGCTACCTTATTAATAATTCATGGTATGAGCGAGCACAGCGGCCGCTATAGCAAGTTTGCACAATTCTTAGCCGATAACGGTATTGCAGTAGCCACGTATGATCAGCTCGGTCATGGCAAGACAGTCAAGTCTGCAAGCGAGCTTGGGTTTTTTGGTGATGAGCATCCGGTGCAGACTTTATTAAAAGATGTAATCTTGATGGCAGATAACCTAAAAGCTCGGCATCCTGATGTCCCGCATTTCGTTATGGGGCACTCCATGGGCTCCTTTATTGTGCGCACGGTAATGAAGCATCACGCTCATAACTTCGCTGGCGCTATCTTGATGGGGAGCGCTGATGTCAATCCGTTAGCAAAAGCTATTTTGCCTATCAATAAGCTACTAGCAAAAGTCGCGCCTAAAAAGCCCAATACGCTATTTGCTACTACCATGAATAAAGTGCTTAATAGTAAGCTTGATAATCGTATTTCCTCCTCGCCCTTTGCTTGGTTAAGCGAGAATCAGGCCAATATTGAGGCTTATGAAGCTGACCCTTTAACGGGGTTTGAATTTACTAATAATGGCTATTTGACGCTATTTACCCTAATGCAATCAGGTCTTAATAAGGGCTGGGCAACTACTATCAAAAAAGACTTTGCCATGCTCTTTATCAGTGGTAAAAACGATCCTATCGGTGACATGGGCAGAGGCGTACAGAAGGTAGTTAACCGCTTAAAACAGCAAAAATTCAGCGATATCACCATAAAGCTTTATCCGCATATGCGTCATGAGCCGCTACAAGAGCTGGAGAAACATACGGTTTATCAAGATATCTTGGCGTGGATCAATAATCATCTCAAAAACTCTTAGAGCGTATCAACTACGTTTTTAACTTTGTTCATCAACCTTTAAGGATTTTTATGTCATTACAACAAACCATTGAGCAAGCTTTTGAAAACCGCAACGACTATAGCCCAGCCAATATGCCATCAGAGGTGCGGGCAGCTATCGAGCAAGTACTTGAGCAATTAGATAATGGTAGTTTGCGTGTCGCTGAAAAAAAAGAGGGCCAGTGGGTGGTCAATCAATGGGCCAAAAAAGCAGTGCTATTATCTTTTCGCCTCAATGACAATTATGTGCAAGCTGCCGGCGAGCATGTACAGTTTTATGACAGAGTGCCGACTAAATTTGCTGATTGGACAGCGGCCCAATTTAAAGAAGCGGGCGTGCGCGTTGTACCACCAGCGGTAGCGCGTAAAGGCTCCTATATCGCAGCTGGTGCAGTACTCATGCCGTCCTACGTCAACATTGGCGCTTATGTCGATCAAGGCGCTATGGTTGATACTTGGGCAACGGTCGGATCTTGTGCACAAATCGGTAAAAACGTGCATTTATCAGGCGGCGTTGGTATCGGCGGTGTGTTAGAGCCGCTACAAGCCAATCCTACTATCATCGAGGATAATTGCTTTATCGGTGCGCGCTCTGAAATCGTTGAAGGTGTGATCATCGAGGAAGGCGCAGTGATCTCTATGGGCGTCTATATTGGTCAATCAACGCGTATTTATGATCGCGAAACGGGCGAGATTCATCGCGGCCGTGTGCCAGCAGGCTCAGTAGTAGTGCCCGGTAGCTTGCCTTCAGAAGATGGCACTCATAGCTTGTACGCGGCTATCATTGTCAAAAAGGTCGATGCACAAACCCGTGCTAAGACCGCAGTTAATGACTTACTACGCTTAGATTAAACGAGACAGTTTGGTAGTTCTCAATTTATTCTGTGCTTATACTAAAAAAGATGCTCAAGGTTATCCTTAGCATCTTTTTTACGGTTTACTCTACTGTTTAGTAGAGCCACTTACGTTATAATTCATCGTTTGCAAAATCATTATGAATAATCGCTCTCTGCTCTACTGAGCATGATTATCTTAGGTTTGGCAAAGTCGATGTCAACAGTCTCAGAGCAGCCAAAAAGCGTAAGGATACAAGGATGGTAAAACTCATTTTGCTTGGGTTATTAGCAGGTGCGCTTTTTAGCTCAACCTTTATATTGAATGAGGCTATGAGTAGCGCAGGTGGGCATTGGTTTTGGTCAGCTAGTCTGCGCTACTTATTTATGTGGCTGATATTGAGCTTAATTATCGTTGTACCACACGGCTTTGGACGCATCAAAGCACTAAGCGCTATTTTTGCGCAGCATTGGCGCTTTTGGTGTTTGACTGGCAGTATTGGTTTTGGCGTTTTTTATACGGGTATCTGCTATGCCGGCGACCATGTTGCTGGTTGGGTGGTCGCAGCGACTTTTATGTTTACGGTGGTCACAAGCTTATTAGTGCTATTGGCATTTGGTCAGCGCTTTGATAAAAAGTTTATCTTTTATGCCATACTAGTGTTTATTGGCGTGGTGTTAGTCAATGTCAGCGAGGGACTACGCGCTACTGCAGCAGCAGCTTTGGCAACCCCTTCTATGTCGGAGATGCTACTGTTTGGCGCTTTACCTGCCTTGCTCGCAGCATTTTGTTATCCGATTGGCAATCAGCTGGTCTGGCAAGTCTCTTATAATTCTCGGCAGCGCATGGCTGCAGAGCCTTTTTTAACAGTCGCTGCTAATGACGCCGCTGATACTAACGATTTTACCACTCCTACCATTAGTCTACCTTACTCCCATGAACCGGCTGCCAAAATTGAGCAGCAGTCCTCCAAATTACAAAAGTTAATCAGCCGTATTCCCGCTATCGAAACGGACTTATTACAAAATGCTTTTAACAAAGTCTGGCTAATGTCCTTAGGAAGTTTGCCATTTTGGCTATTGTTAGGCATTGTAGTGCGCCCAGAAGCCCCTAGCTCCTCACAGTTGTTCAATACCTTGCTAGTAGCTCTATTAGCAGGTGTTGGCGCGACTAGTATATTTCTTTATGCACGCGAGAAAGCAGTGACTTCGAGTGAGGTCGCTGGTGTTGACTCCACCCAAGCTAGTGAGGTCATCTTTGCATTGATGGGCGGTATGCTGTTTCTTAGTAATGATCTACCTTCAGCGATGGGACTAGTAGGCATTGCCCTTATTATATTAGGCTTAATACTATTTGCTAAAGATGGTTAGCGCTATAATCGGTATTGAGTATTGCTCTTATAAAGTATTGCTTTTATATTTGACTAAATATCATGGAAATAGGTAAATAAAATGGTTAATGATTTGATTTTTCCTGATATTTTATTATACCTATTAGATATGGTAGGTATTGTTGCTTGCGCTATTGCCGGCACTCTACTCGCTCAGCACAAAGGCTTCGATATCGCCGGTTGTATCTTGGTCTCGATGGTTAATGCTATCGGTGGTGGTACGGTACGCGATTTGGTGTTAGATCGCCATCCGCTATTTTGGATGACCGATCTGAACTATGTCATCGTCATTACCATAACCTCGCTGGTTTTGCAAATCTTCTTTCATCTGTATCATAAAATTGATAATGCACTGAAACTGTTTGACGCTATAGGGCTTGCCGCCTTTAGTGTCATTGGCTTCAAAGTTGCACTAAACCAAGATATGTCACCGCTGATTGCTATTATGATGGGAGTTTGGACGGCTATTATTGGTGGTTTACTGCGTGATATTATTTGCAATGAGATACCGCTACTGCTGCAACGAGAGATCTACATCTCCGCTAGTATTGCCGGTTCAGTGACTTATTTATTGCTTGATTATTTCGGCGTCAATCCCGGAATTAACGAATTTATTATGCTTGGCGTCATCTTTGCAGTACGCATGCTTGCGCTACGCTTTGATTGGCATCTACCTTCTATCCGCTTAGTTGACTAATATCACTAATTGTCAGCTTAGGCATATTTTTGTGAACCTCTACCTTTATGATCAGCACCTTAACTCAGCTACCACCGCAGGCGCTTACCCCAGAGTTTGTAACTCGTTTTGAGCCGACCTCATTTATGTTTTGGCTAGAGATGTTTGGTATTTTTGCCTGTAGTGTCTCAGGGACGATTTTAGCTAAGCATAAGAACTTCGATGCCTTTGGCTGTATTTTGGTGGCGATGATTGCTGCCATTAGTGGCCCTACCGCCCGTGATATTATTCTTAATCGCTATCCGCTGTTTTGGATGGTAAATATGAATTATTTGCTGATTATCACTATTACCTCGGTTGGCTTTCAGATGTTTTGTAATCCCAAAGCGCGTCATGTCGATGGTCTGTTGAAGCTATTTGATGGCTTGGCGCTTGCGATATTTACTCTAATTGGTATTCAAGTGGCACAAGAGATGGGCGCTAATATTCCAGTTTGTATTTTACTTGGCGTGCTCAACATTTTATTTGGTACAGTCATCCGTGACATGCTGTGTAATGAGATTCCGCTGGTATTGCAACGCGAGCTTTATATTACTCCAGCAATTATTGGCGGTATTTTATACTTTGTGCTGCAGGTAATGGATATCCCTTCTTGGATAACGCAGTCCTTGACGATGCTTACTATCTTCTCCATTCGTATGTTAGCCGTACAACATGATTGGTATTTTCCAGATATTAGCTTAATTAAGAAAGCCAGTTTATAGTCTATAAAAACGCAAGTTAACGGCTTAAAAAGGCGCGTCAAAAGCCTCAATGGTTAAAAGCTTTAGTGCGCCCTCAAGGCTTAGTCACCGCCAAATCTTTTATCATTAGCTGCAGGCTTTGCTTACCATTCCACTCATTAATATCAAGCTGAAATAAGATATGTACCTCTGCTGCGCGATAATCCCAATGGTCACTATCAAAATTAAAATAAATAGCTTCAATAGGATATTGTACACCCGGATAACGAAGCGATAGTTTGAGGTGTTTATCCTTTAATATCTTAAAGCTTGATACCTCAAATAGTCCATCAAATATTGGTGGAGCAAAGCCATGACCCCAAATGCTAGCATCGGCTAAATGCTCAGCAAACGCTAAGCTAAAATCGCTCGCTTGCAACGCGCCGTCGGTGAATTTTTGCTCAGCGAATACCTCATCATCAAGCTGCGATATCACCTCATCAAAAGCCTCAACGAAAGCCTCAAAATTGCGGCGCTTAATAGTCAAGCCTGCTGCCATCGCGTGTCCGCCAAAATGAGTGATAAGGCTGGGATATCGCTCGGCGACCTGCTCAATAGCGTCACGAATATGCACCCCGGCTATCGAGCGCGCAGACCCTTTGATCGCATCATCTGCTCCTGTACGCGTCGTATCAGCCGGCGCAAAGACAATACTAGGGCGATAGTGGCTTTCTTTTAAGCGTCCAGCCACGATACCGATAACACCTTGATGCCAGTCATCTTGATACAGGACAATACTGCGCTTATCATTGATAACAGAGTTTTGCTGAGCTTTAGAGGCAATGGTTTTAGAGATAATAATAGTGTCATCGCCCTCCTCCAAATCATTATCGCTATCTGCGCTACTCTCAGCTAAACCCTGCACAATGTTATCGGCTTGCGTGCGCATCTCGCCTTCTACTTGCCGGCGACTGCGGTTAAGAAGCTCAAGCTCGTGCGCTAAACGCTGCGCGCAGGCCCAGTCATCGGTCAATAAACACTCAATACCGATACGCATATTATCCATGCGACCAGCCGCATTAATCCGTGGCCCTAATACAAAACCAAAATCTTGCGCCTGTAATTGTTTAGCATCACGGCCGGCTTGTTCAAGTAGCGCTAAGATACCGATACAGCAGCGTCCTTGGCGAATCGCGTTTAGTCCATGATGTACAAGGATACGGTTGTTTTTATCGAGTACGCCGACATCTGCGATAGTACCAAGCGCCACTAAGTCTAGATATTGGCTAACTTGTACCGTGGACTTGCCAGCCTCTCGGCGTAATTTAGCCAACCGGCCTAACACATAAAACGCGACCCCAACACCTACCAAAGCCTTGCTAGCAAAGGTGCAGTCCAATTGATTGGGATTGACTACCGCTTCAGCAGGCGGCGTCGCCTTAGTAGTCAGATGATGATCGGTAATAATCACTGTAATGCCATCCGCTTGCGCGCGTGCTACGCCATCGGTACTTGAGATACCATTATCAACGGTGACGATGACCTCTGGCTGATAAGTTTCTATACCTAGCTCAACAATCTCAGGCGTCAAACCATAACCATACTTAAAGCGATCCGGCACCAAAAAATCTACTTTAGCGCCCATAGCCGTCAATGCGCGCATCATCAGCGCCGTACTAGTAGCCCCATCGCAATCAAAGTCGCCAACGATTAAGATACGCTGATGATTATCAATAGCCTCATCAAGCAAACGCACCGCCTCAGTGACACCATACAAGTCCTCAGCAGGCAGCAAGGCAGATAAACTCGTCTGCAGCTCATCCGGATCGGTAATACCGCGTCCAGCATAGAGCCGAGCAAGAGTAAAAGATTGGGCAGCTAGCGATTGTAGCGCGGTGGGCAGCTCGTCAATGCGAGTGCCGGTAAATCGAGGGATTAAATTTAGCATAGCGGTATTCTACTGACTTTAATCATTAGCCACAACGTTAATTTTAAACGTTAATTTAACGGCTAATTGATGGGCATTTACTCCGTAATTTACTCGTATCTAGACTCAGGCTACTGAACTTATGCTATTGTGAGTCTTAACTAGCTACTAGATAAGCAGTCTAAGGATAATCGTTACAAAAACCGTGTACTTTTTAGCTATTTTTCTGCAATTTGCTACAAAGCTGGGATTGTATGGCGCTGATAAACCCCTAAAATGATACTAACTTAAATAATTAGACCATTAATTTAATTAGTCATTAACTTTTGCACGACTTTATAAGGATAATTTTATGAAAACCACCCCTACTGCCGAAAAGCTTCCTAATACTATTGACCCCAATCTAGATCTAGATGAGGTAAAAAAAGAGTGTATGAAATTAATTAAGAAGCGTGCCAGAATCTCCGCTGGTGTAGCGATAGTGCCTATTCCTTTTTTTGATGTCGCTGTTGATGCTAGTATGCTAACCATGCTATTGCCAGAGATTAGTGAGCGTTTTGGTTTACTAGAGAATCGTAGAGGGGCGGTTGATCTTGAGTCGCGCGCTATTCACTGGAAAGAGCTAAAAAACCGTACGGTTGATTTTGCTGGCTTGATGGCGACGCGTGGTATCGTCAAAAAAACTATTCAAGGGTTTGGAGGTCGAATTGCCGCTAAACAAGTGACTAAATTTGTACCATTAGGCGGGCAACTAGTTGCCGCGACTATGGGTTATACTATTTTCAAAAAGATAGCTAGCGATCATATTGATGAGTGCTACAAATTAGCAAAAGACATTCAGCAAAGAGAAAGTAGCAAAAATGTCTAAACACCATAGTTTTTAGCGAGTAATAGGCAAATCATAGACAATAAACCAGTTAAGACAATGCTCTTAACTGGTTTTTTTATCTGATCTGTTTTAGGCTAATCGATTTTAGACTAGTCACTATTAGCGCTCACTTCCCCTACCTAAATTAGCGTATTATTTTGCTTACTATTACTTCTATCTACAGGGATATACTGATGAATAAACTATTAATCTCCAGCACCTTGCTAGCTGCTGTTACTTTAGCTGGCTGTGCAGCAACAGGCGCTAATAATAATGCGGGCAACGCTATCGGCACTGCCAATGAGATTGGTATGAATGTCTTTAAAGCGGCTATCGATAATCAATGCCGCAGTCAGATTGAAAAGCAGAGCGCTTGGCGTATTGCTAGTGCTGCGATGAGCGATAGTCAAGAAGAAGCCATCAAAGCTAGAGTATGCGGCTGCGTCAGTGAGCAAGCGCCGCAGCAAGTGACGCTCGTAGAGTTAGGTAATGCAGCAATTGATCCTAGCTACCGCACTCAACTAGTAGCAAGAGTAGTGGCAAAATCGTTACAAAGTTGTTATGGCAGTATCGTTGGCTAGAGTAGAGTCGCTATACTGTAGATATAGTATGTCGATAAATCTAGTATATCGATTTTATTTTTACTTGAGAATAGTCTGTTATCCATAAAAAAGCGCAGCCCAGTCATCTTAAAGACTAGGCGGCGCTTTTTAGTATATTTTTGGCGCACAAAAACAAGATAGCGCTATTATTTAGCAGTTGCTATCCAACTCAAGTCGCAAATCCTCTTAGCGTTATTAATATTTGTCAGCGTCAGTAATCACTTGCTCGCTTCCTAAGGCAGCAGCCATAGGCAAGACTTTACTAATGCGGAAGTATTTTGAGTGACTGTTTATAATATCGTTCACCCCATCTACTAAGTCCTCTATAACGTCATCATAAATACCATGATGCAGCTCAGTTTCGAATTCAGTAAAGGGATGCTTACGAGCCGCCGCTCTTACATCTGTTATGCCGTCTTTGGAATAAAAAATGTTTACGCTACCATCACTGTTTAATACACAAATCAAGTTACCATCGTCAATGACCATATCTACACGTTCAGGCATAAAAATATAATCATCAACGTCGAGTAATTCTTTTTCAATCCCCTTCTTAAATAATGCTTTGACATCCATACTGTATTACTCCTAATATTTATTGTATTTATGGTTTATTTTATTGAGGCAACTTAGGACTTATGACGCCTAAATTATAGGGCTAATCCTCTTTAGTTCTGCTATCTTCTGACAGCAATTAGATAATAATTTATTAACTTATACTATAAGATAACCTTGCTATTTTTAAGATAAAAAGTGTAAAACTGCGTTTAGGGTTAGTAAGGGTTAAAAACTATCAATTTAGCTAATCAATATATATAGCACATTATAGATTTTAGTAGCAGATAGCTTTTATTATACTTTCGGCAACAGTTTCAGGAAAAGCAACATTGAAGTCTAGTTTGGTAAAATTCTTATCTTGGTATGAATCAATAACTTCATCTTTGAACCCATAAATAATTACACTAGGAGTATAGAATGACTCGTCTATACAATTTGCTATAACGAAATTCTTTGAATAATACCAGCCTTCCTTTCGGTTTTCATGATTGTTAATATAAGTGAACTGCACAAAAGCAGAGTTATAGTTCTCATTGTTAGATGACAAAAGCACTCTCTGATTATATTTCTTAATGGAATCTAAATCCAAAAATGTCTGGGTGTTATTGTCGTTAGACTTCCCCAAATCTAACCAATTAGCTGCGCTCACTGAAACACTAAAAAACCCTAATACAAACAGACATAATAACTTTCTCATAGTTTACTTCGCCTTGTAAATGATATTGTAATTATCAACTTTAACTCAATAGAAACAACACAGCAATATTTTTAGTGGGCTTTCGTACATTTATACTAATAATCAACTCCAGATATTTAAATATAAAAAAAGCGAATCACCTAGAAGGTAACTCGCCTTTGTCTAAGTGCTAATATTCTTAAATCAAATGCGCTTTTAGCTCCAGCACTTTGTCACGAGTCTTGGCTGCATCTTCAAATTTCAAATCACGCGAGAACTGCTTCATTAGCTTCTCCAAGCGATTGATCTCTTTGGCGAGCAAATCTGGGCTTCTAAGGATACTGATATCGACATCAGGCAGATTGCTTTTGACCGGAATTGCCTGATTATCATTAGCATCCAAATCTTCACCAGTATCAATCTTGTCAGTGACATTACGGCGCGCGCCTCTTGGCGTAATATTATGCTCAAGGTTAAAAGCGATCTGCTTCTCGCGGCGACGATCGGTCTCCTCTATCGCTTTTTCCATGCTCGGTGTAATACGATCAGCATACAAGATAGCTTTGCCGTTTAAGTGACGCGCCGCGCGGCCAATAGTCTGAATCAAAGAGCGCTCAGAGCGCAAAAAGCCTTCTTTATCAGCATCAAATATTGCCACTAATGACACCTCAGGCATATCTAAGCCTTCACGCAGCAAATTAATACCGACAAGTACATCATGCACGCCGGTACGCAGTTCATGAATGATTTGCATACGCTCAACGGTATCGATGTCCGAGTGCAAATAAGCAACTTTGATATCATACTCTTTTAGATAACTGGTCAAATCCTCAGCCATACGTTTGGTCAAGGTAGTAATGAGCACGCGCTCATCAAGCTCACGGCGTTTGGTAATCTCCGATAGCACATCATCGACCTGAGTCAGCACTGGACGAATCTCAATCTCAGGATCAATCAAACCCGTTGGACGAACCACTTGCTCAACTATCTGCTCGCTATGCTCAAGCTCATAAGCCGCAGGGGTTGCGCTCACATAGATGGTTTTGGGCTTGATACGCTCCCACTCTTCAAACTTCATCGGCCGATTATTCATCGCACTAGGTAGACGAAAGCCATAATTGACTAGATTCTCTTTACGCGAGCGATCGCCTTTGTACATGGCCCCAACTTGTGAGACTGTCACATGCGACTCATCGATAAATAGCAGCGCATCCTCTGGAATATAATCAAAGAGTGTCGGCGGCGCCTCTCCCCATGGACGACCGGAGAGATGCTGCGAGTAGTTCTCAATGCCATTACAGTAGCCAAGCTGCTGAATCATCTCTAGATCATACTGGGTACGCTCTTTTAAACGCTGCGCTTCAATGAGCTTATTATTCTCACGAAAATACTCAAGGCGTGGCTCAAGCTCGGCTCGAATAGTATGACTAGCCGCCTCCAAACGATTACGCGGGGTCACATAATGCGATTTGGGATAAATCGTGATACGCGGTACGCTACGTACGGTCTTGCCGGTTAAAGGATCAAACCAAGTGATCTTTTCTACCTCATCATCAAACAGATGCACACGTATCGCCAACTGCTCGGACTCAGCTGGATAAATATCTAGCAGCTCACCGCGTAAACGATAAGTACCACGGCCAAAATCCAGCTCATTACGAGTATATTGCATCTCTACCAAACGCTTAATAGTCGCCGTACGATCTATTTTATCGCCGACCACTATGTGCAGCAGCATTTTTAGGTAACTCTCAGGATCGCCCAAACCATAAATGCAAGACACCGAGGCGACAATAATCGCATCACGGCGCTCAAGTAAGGCACGCGTTGCAGACAGGCGCATCTGGTCAATATGATCGTTAATGGCGCTGTCTTTTTCGATAAAAGTATCACTAGCGGCAACATAAGCCTCAGGCTGATAGTAATCATAATAGCTGACAAAATACTCAACGGCGTTATTGGGGAAAAACGCCTTAAATTCGCCATATAACTGCGCCGCTAGCGTCTTATTATGCGCCATAATAATAGTTGGGCGCTGGCACTCAGAGATAACCTTTGCCATGGTATAAGTCTTGCCAGAGCCGGTCACCCCAAGCAACAACTGCTCGTCCATGCCAGCGTTGATACCTTTGACCAGTTTTTCGATTGCTTGTGGCTGATCACCTGCCGGCTCAAAGTCAGTGACCATCTCAAAGGCGCGACTCGATATTTGCGTTCCAGACGCATTGACACCAACAATCTCAGCTTCGCCTTGTAGCTGAGTGGCCAATTGGTTTAACTGACGCGACGAGCGCGGTTCGGGCATTCGCATAGTAGCTTTCTTCTTTTTTGAATTTATAATAATGTGGGGGCTAAACCGCTACTTTTAAAGGCGAATTTATAGCTTCCAGCTGTTATTAAGCCACTAAATATAAAGGCCAAACTCTAACCAAAAAACAAAAATTAAAGAATAGTTTAGCAGCTATCGATTAGCGGCCATTAAATAGAGGGCAAGTTATAAAAACTTATGACTTATATAATTAGTATGAAATAAAATCGATACACTAGGGCGTGTCCTCAATTCATCTTGCAATGAATGATAGTGCACGCTAGATAGAGCATTGACTTAAAATTACGAGCCAACTTCTCATAACGAGTAGCGATACTACGAAAGTGCTTAAGCCTTGCAA
>JARIDJ010000064.1 GCA_029267175.1 Psychrobacter sp.
CCTCTTGCATCAGCTTATCACTACCGACAAGCGCGCCGCCTAACACACGGCCTTGACCATCTAAGTATTTGGTCGCCGAATGAATCACCACATCCGCGCCCAAATCAAGCGGACGCTGAATAGCAGGGGAGGCAAAGCAATTATCCACCACCAGTAAAATATCGTTAGCCTTTGATAATTCACTCAAAAAGCCAATATCACAAATTTGCGCCAGCGGATTACTGGGGCTTTCACAATAAATAAGCTTAGTATTTGGCTGCACCGCCGCCGCCCAAGCGTCATTATCGAAGCAATCGACGTAACTGACTTCTACGCCAAATTTGGTCATATAATTATTAAATAGACCAATGGAGGAGCCAAAGAGTTGATTGGCCGCTAGCAGATGATCGCCGGCTTTTAGATAAGCCAAACACATGGTCAAAATAGCGCCCATACCTGAGGCAGTCGCCACGGCGCGCTCGCCATTCTCAAGCGCCGCTAAACGCCGCTCAAAGGTGCGCACACTAGGATTGGTATGGCGCGAGTAGACGTTGCCTGTTTTGGTACCATCAAAATGACCAGCGGCATCACTAGCTGAGCTATAAACATAAGAGCTAGTAGTAAAGATAGCTTCTGAATGCTCGCCTTCATCGGTTCGATGTTGCCCCGCCCGCACAGCGATGGTTTGCATACCATAATCAAGACTCAAATCTAAGGCATCTGAGCGCCAATTGCTATCCAAACCATTATCGTCATTATTTTGCTGCGTTGATGTTTGGCTCATAGTTTTTCCGTAGTAAGAGTTAATTCTGTGATGACTGTTATCTAAAAGATTATCAATGTAGCGGCTAGCCATGGCTTTAGGCTGCACAATATCATATCATGCCTCTGGCTTTGAGACACCTGCTAAGCTTTTTTTTTGCAACTGCCATTCTACCAAACACAATTTTTGTTAAAGCGGCTGATTAAAAAACTTAACGTATTTTTTATAGGCAGATATCCTTGTACCTGCTAAGCTTGGCAAAAATAATTTTGTATAACCATGGGATTACTGCGCTTACACTGGCTATGGCTCATAAGCATTGCTATTAATGGCAGTTGACTTCGCTGCTAAATAAAACTTCAGTCCATTGAGGCCAAGCTATTATGTCGTTAAATAGGTATATAAATAGAGTGACGCTGAGCCTAACTCTTGGCTTATCTTTGAGTATGGTAGGCTGTCAAAGTTTGCCTGAGGTAGCGCATTTACCAAAAAGTAAAGCCTTGTCTGCGCGTGTCAATGCTTTGTACCAAAATGGCAATCAGGGCGATGACGCAGCCAGAAACACTATAGAGACGTCAGCTAGTGCAGACGCCGTAAGTGACCCAGTTGTAGCAGATACGATAGATAAAGAAGATAAGCAGAGCGCTACCGATATGGAAGCTACCAATGAGCCAGAAGCTGGCAAAAGCAGCACCTTTGACACTGAGACCAAAGAGTCTCAAGAGCTGACCAATAGTATCAATCATGATGCAAATAACAACGTGAATAGCGATACTAATAACAGCGTAAATCATACTGATTTGGTCGCGGCTATTAGTGAGCAAAATAAGATTCACCCTGATTTATCAGGCTATCATCCTATCGTTACTGGTGCCAATGCTTTTGCGGCGCGCAGTGTCTTAACCGATATGGCAAATCGAACTATCGATGCTCAGTATTATATTTGGCATAACGATCAGTCCGGTCAATTGCTGCTAAAAGACTTGTGGGAAGCGGCTGAACGCGGTGTTATCGTGCGCTTATTGATTGATGATTTTAACAGTAGTAGTGATTTAGATCAGCAGTTGCTGCGCTTCTCAAACCATCCCAACATAGCGGTACGCATAGCCAATCCGCTGATGCATCGTAAGTTTCAGGCGTTAAATTTTGTCACTGGTTTGCCTCGTATTAATCGGCGCATGCATAATAAGAGCATGACTTTTGACAAACAAATCACTATTATCGGTGGCCGTAATATCGGTAACGAATACTTAAGTAATGATCAAAATAGTCAATTTGCAGATTTAGATGTGCTGCTTATCGGTAAAGTGGTCGCTGATATCGATAACAGCTTTGGTAGCTATTGGTCAGCGCCAATCTCTTATGATATTGAAACTTTGGTAAGCTTTGATAAAGATAAACCTACTGATTTTATAGCCGGTTTAGATCAGCTTGATGAGGATGAAAAAAACGATAGCCAAAGTAGCTTATCCGTCTATCGCTCCGCTATTGAGGACTCCTCCATTGATACCGACTTATTAAATAAGCGTATTCCTTTTCGCTGGACGGATATGCAATTTTTGAGTGATGATGTCGGTAAGCTGACCAAAAGCGTGGCTACCGATACCAATTTGGTGCAGCAGCTACGCACCTTACTAGGTCGTCCCTCAAAAGAGCTGACAATCATTTCATCCTATTTTGTGCCTACCAAAGATGGTGTGGATACTTTAGTACAGTTAGCCAAAAGCGGCATCACTATAAAAATACTAACCAATTCTTTTGATGCTACTGATGTGACCGCGGTGCATTCGGGTTATAGCCAATGGCGACCTAAACTTCTAAAAGCTGGGATAAAAATATACGAGTTAAAATCAACAGCTAGCGAAGAGAACCGCGAAAATAAGCTTTGGAAAGCTCGCAGTCAATCTTCTACTAGTTTACATGCCAAGACCTTTGCTATTGATGATCATCAAGTGTTTATTGGTTCTTACAATGTCGATCCACGCTCAGCAAATATCAATACTGAGATGGGGGTCATTATTAATGATGATGAGCTCGCGCGCCAGCTCCATGAGTCGCTAAGTGCCGATCTATTGACTCAGGCTTATGAGGTCAAATTAACCGATGAGGATCATCTGCAGTGGCACACTATTGAGGAAGGTGAGGTAAAGATCTATGAGGCTGAGCCGCGAGTGGGTTTGTCTGATCACATCTGGCTGACCATTATGTCCTGGTTGCCTATTGATTGGCTACTATAACTTTGGCTAAATCCAAATCAAAGGATTATCCTTTTAGCGCTTTTGTCTTTATTAACGCGTAACCTTTCAACTTTTTTAGCTTTAGGAGAGACGGTTATTTTAATGGCCGTTATAATGCTTTGCTTGTATACGGAAAAATAACTAACCATGCCTTCTCGTCCCCAATATGCGCTAATGTCTTCTAAAGACAGAAACATGATGATTTTTGTCTGCCTAACTAGTGCTATCACTTTTTTTGACTTTTTGATTTATTTGTATATGGCAGATTATATCTCTTCTGCTTTTTTTCCGATAAACGTTGATCCTCGGGTTACTAGATTACAAGGTTTAGGCTTATTTGCTATCGGCTATTTAGCTCGCCCTCTTGGCGGTGTTATTTTTGGCCGCTATGGCGATATTAAAGGGAGAAAACCTTTATTATTGATCAGTATATTGGTTACCGCAGCTTGTATGATGACCATGTCGGTACTGCCTACTTATGCGCAGTGGGGTTTGATGGCTCCTATTTTGTTTATTGTTTTACGGCTGATTCAGGGGATGGCGTTTGGGGTTTATGTGCCTTTGTCTTGGATATATATCGCTGAGCAAGTGCCGCGCCAGTATTTATCTGTGGGTTGTAGCTATGTAACGGCTAGCTTCTTTGTTGGCGTGTTATTTTCTAATGCCTTTTTTGTCTGGCTAACAGGCTCAATGACGCCTGTTCAGCTATTGGACTATGGCTGGCGTGTGCCTTTTATTTCAGCTGCCGTACTGAGCTTTTTGCCACTATTTGCTTGGCGTTTGATCAACGAATCACCGTTTTTTATTGAAATGCAGGCAAAAAAAGCCTTGGATAAAACGGCTATTACTGAGCCTTTTACTTTATTACTAAAACACTGTAAGCATGCGGTATTTTTGGGTCTTATGCTTAGTCTAATCATTGCCAGTATCACTACAGTAGTTGCATTACTATTGCCAAGCTTGATTGAACTACGCTTTGTTTTAGATACTGATCTGTTTGGTTTTTCGCATAGTTTAGGCATTATCTTTATGGTTTTTGGCTGTATTTTTTACGGTATTCTCTCCAATTATGAGAATTTTGGTAAAATACTTGTGATAGGATCAGTGCTGCTCATCGGTCAGATGTTCGCCTTTTATTATCACTTGCAAGCAGGCGGTGATTATATTTTGATTATGTATGCGCTCTTAGGCTTTTTTGCCGGTATTGTCGGCATGGTGCCGGCTATTTTTGTTCAATTATTTCCAACTAACGTACGTCTAACGGGTATAGCCTTCTCTTACAATGTGATGTATGCCATTGTTGGCGGAACTCTACCTTTTATTCTCGGTTATGCCACCTCATATATTAGCTTTTCTCCAGCGCTATATATCGCCTTTATTGGCGCTATAGGCATTATGATTGGTCTATATTTTTATCATTTACCTGAGTCTAGAAAGCTGGATCGTATTATTTAAATCGCGTTACCTAAAAGCTGATTTCTCTAAACCTTGGCTGTTGCTAAAGTCGCTCTGCTAAAACCAGACGCCACCTTATTTTTAAAAAGAGTTTTATAGTTATGGTTGATATGACCAATAAGCGCTTGTCAGTCGCTCCAATGATTGATTGGACGACTACCGATTATCGTTATTTTGCCCGTCTGTTTAATCCGCATATTTATCTGTATACAGAGATGATTAGCACTGGGGCGCTAATACATGGTAATCGCGCCCGGCATTTACGTTTTGATGCGCGCGAACATCCTCTCGTTTTGCAATTAGGCGGCGCCGATATTACCGAGATGACTCAGTGCGCTGAATTTGCTCAGCAGCATCACTATGATGAAGTCAATATCAATGTCGGTTGCCCCTCAGATCGCGTGCAGCATAATAAGATAGGTGCTTGCTTGATGGCAGAGCCCAATACCGTGGCAAGCTTAGTCAAACACATGCAAGCGGCGATCGATATTCCGGTAACTGTCAAACACCGCATTGGAATTGATGATTTTGATAGTTATGAGTTTATGAAGGATTTTGTTGAAACCGTGGCGGCAGCAGGTTGCAACCGTTTTATCGTCCATGCTCGTACTGCTTGGCTACAAGGTCTTAGTCCCAAACAAAATCGTGAAATACCGCCGCTACGTTATGAGGATGTCTACCGCCTCAAACAGGAGTTCCCTGAGCTTGATATCGAGATTAATGGCGGTATCGAGACGGTGCAGGATATCGAAAACCATCTACAATATATTGACGGGGTAATGATTGGCCGTGCTTTTTATCACAATCCTTATCTGCTTGCAGAGGCCAATAGCTTATGGGGCGAGCCTGCACCAAAACGCTCTGCTATCTTAGCTCAGCTTTACCCTTATCTTCGTCAGCAAATAGCGCAAGGCGAAGCGTTACCGACTATGTCTCGGCACTATTTAGGGCTCTTTCAAGGCTTGAATGGAGCACGCAGATGGCGACAGGCTTTGAGCGGTAAACCGAGTTTGACAGTAGAAGATATTAAAGCGGCGGCAGCTGAGGTATTAGCGCTTAATCCTGAGGTTTAATGGCTTAAGCTAAAAACCTTTTTTGAGTTAACAAACTTATAATAAATACTGCCCCATCGCCAAACCGTTATTAAAGATATGCAATAATATTGGCAATAATAGTGAGCCTGATTTGTAGCGAGCGTAACAAAATATCATGGCGAGCAAAACGATAGTACTGATCTCATACAAGCCGTATTGCAAATGCATAATGGCAAACACTAAGCTGGTGATCAAACTAGCCATTAGCGCGCCATGTGCCTCAGACTTCGCTCTCGCCTCTGCTAGCGATAGCGAGTTTGCGACATACCTCAACGAAAACTGCTCTTTGAGCGCTGACCAGATAATCCCGCGAAACACCAGCTCTTCATAAATAGGCGCGACAATCACCAAAGCGATAATCAGTAGCCACACTGAGCTTACCGACTGGTACAGAGGATCGACAAATAGTGAAGGCGATTTATCTAATAGATAAGTCAGCGCTTGACTGCCGATCAAAAATATCAATAACAGTCCAAAGCTGCCGATAGCTACTTTCAAATTAAAGCGCTTTAGTGCTAAATAGTCACTAACCCTACCGCCTTTTGAACGGATAAGGAGCACTATCAGAGCGCTCAAAAACAGCAAACTTAAGAAGATAGAGCTACTAACAATAGTTCCATTACCGCTAGCATGATAAAAAACGTCCGCTGCCGTTTGCGTTTTAAACGCTGGTAATAGCAGCTTGCCGGCGATATAAACTCCTAACAGCTGGCTGGCAAAAAAAGCAAACACCATACCAACTAGCAGCGCCATAGCTTCAAAAAGAGAGAATAGCGGCTGTGGAGTTTGAGCAGATAAGCGGGTGAGTTTTGGCATAAATATTGACTCAAAGGGATAAGAGGCGAAGCAAACTAATAGAACGGCTTACTCTATGAAGTCTGCTACTACTCAGATAACTGCTGCTCAATGATATCTAATACCAGCGCTGACACTGAGTCTGGATGCTCAAGCGGAAACATATGACCGCCGGCGTGAGTCTGAAAATCTATACCCAAACGCGCTTTTATTTTATGAGGGAATTTACGTTTTAAAAAGATACTATCTTTGCCAATGATTAGCGTAGCTGGCGGCTTGGGTCCTTTGTTAGGCGTCAACCAATACATCGATGGATTGGTTCGAAACACTGCCACTTCGCTTTGTTTTGAGATAGCCAAAGTCACTTTGCCATCAGCGCGCTCATGTAATCCATGCTCGATATATCCTTGAAAGCTACGCTCATCAAAATGCTTAAAAAAACCTTTATGGCGTAGTTGCTCATAAGCGTCCGCTCGGCTATTCCAGACATCACGGCGATGTTTGGAGATACCTGATGGCGATATTTTATCCATTAAGCGATTATTCATCATTGGTAATCTATCTAGCGTTTTGGCCAGATGCCAAAATAAGCTACTACGCCCATAAATCCAAGGCGGATCCATTAATACCGCTTGATTAAAGTACTTGGGCGCACGGTATAGCGCTTGTAAAGTACACATAGCTCCCAAAGAGTGACCTACCGCAACGAGTTGCGCCACACCATGACGCGCGCAAGCATCTGCCACACTATCGATGACTTGCTGCGTCAAACTACGCCATTGATCATCTACTCGATAACCAGGCGTCTCCCCTAGCATTGGGATATATTCGATAGTAAAAACCTCAGCTAATCCAGCAAAAAAAGGCTCATAAACGGCACTTGGCATGCCATTAGCATGAGCAAAATGTAGCACCGGCTTTTGGGTTAGTTTTGATACGGGTAATTGCGAAAATCTCTGCATTTCATGGTTGTTTTGATTATTTGCTACAGGGTTATTTACACTCATAACGGGCTCTCTATTATTTTAATAATCTCGCTATTTTATTTATACCTAGCCACGATAGCACTAGCTAAAAATCAATGTTAGTTATAGCAAAAGGCTGAGCTATTTACTAGCTCAGCCTCAACACTGACACCATAAAGCTTAACTAAAACCACTAACGCATCTCAGCACTGCCCTCTTGTTGCGGCAACATATCAAGGCTAATACTTGAGCCCACGCCAGCGCCTAATTTTACGGCAAAGCGATCCATAAATAACTGGAACGGATCAACAGGAGAGTAGTTCACGACGTTATTAAGCTTCAATTGCTTCTCTAAGCTAACAATACTACCCTTTTTATCTGCCAAGCCCAAAGCGATAGACTGCTCGCCGGTCCAAAATAACCCTGAGAATAATTTATTAGCTTCAGGGTTTTTGAGACGATCACCGCGGCCCTCTTTTACCGCATTGATGAAGTGCTTATGGGTATTAGCTAGCACCTTTTCAACATGCTGCTCTTCATAAGCAGTAAGCGGACGCGATAGGCTCAAGATGTCTTTATATTCGCCAGCGGTAATAGTGCGATCTTCGACACCCACTTTATCCATCAAGCCTTCGATGTTATAACTTGGCATAATAACGCCGATAGAACCCACCAAACTTGATGGATTGACATAGATCTCATCCGCCGCAGAAGCAATATAATAAGCACCAGAAGCACCGATATCACCGATGACCGCGTAGAGCTTTTTATCAGGATACTGTTTGCGCAGATCCATCATCGTTTGCCAGATCTCATCAGACTGCACTGGTGAGCCGCCTGGAGAGTTGATATCTAAAGCCACCGCTTTTGCATTGTTATTCTCAAAAGCGCGAGTCAAAGCTTCGCTGACATCATAAGCATTGGCTATATCGCCGTTGCTGATGACGCCTTGTAGCTCGACCACTGCCAGATGTGGAGAGTTAGTTCCTTCAATACCAGTAGGCGTTTTGGTACTACAGCCTCGGCTGAAGCTAAAGAATAATAACAAGATATAACCAAAGGTCAGTAGCTTAAAAAAGATACTCCAACGCCTAGAGCGGCGCTGCTCTTCAACACTGGCTAATAAGGTTTTTTCGATAAGACGCCATTCTTGTCCGCTTGGCTGATTGGCCGGTACCTGCTGTAAAGGTAGCGGTTGATTTGCCGAATTATCAGGACGTTTGTTAGGGTCTGGTGGCCAGTTGGGCATATAACTTCCTAAGTTAAAATCGATCTAAACAAGGTATAAATATCGTCTATAAAAATACAGGTCTAACTGATAAAAAATAAACAGTGTGCTAAGTATGGTGGCATTATAGCCAAGGTTCAATAGTAAAAAGTGAGCTTATTGCATCAATAAGCTTATAGGTTAGGTATCGGCCTAGCTATTTGTTGCTATTAATAATTATCCTCAAGCATCAATGCGGCCTCCAAGGGTTGCTCATCATAAGTTATTATTTGCTTAGCCTGCTGCATCTCTAACACCTGTGTCGACACCCTTGAGCTACTGTGACTCAGCCAAGCGCTTGAAGTAGTCGCGGCTTGGCTGATATCTAGCGCGAAAGGTTCAGCGCGACACAATAGCGACCACAACTGCCAGCTGCGTTTGTGAGTAGCACTATCAAGAATAAGCCGCGACGAAGCTATAGGCTCAGTTATGGTCTCAACTGTCGAGTCAGTCTTAGCTTTATCTAAGATAGCTAATCCTTTACCATCAACAAGCATTTGCACAGTAGCTTTAGTAGGCTGCTGAGGATTGCTAGCTTTATAATGTACTACCGTTATCGGCAACGAGCTGTCGATAGCCACACTACAATCCCAAACGCTAGCATCATCAATCTCACGCCAACCAGTCAGCACTTGTAATTTTAGCTGTCCGCTCAAATCTTGCCACCGCTTACCTGGTTGACAGTCTTGGGCGCTAATGTGAGATGTGTTAGTAAGTGACGATTGGCTTTTTTGGGTTGGTGATAAAAGCGCTGGCCAAAGCTCATGCCGCCCTGCCTGCCAATATTGCGCCGTAGGTAACGCTTGGCTTAATCGCGCTACCGTCAACGCTAATAGCGGCTGCGCGGCTGGTAAGTTTTGTAAATCTTGCAAGCCTTTAGTATTTTTAGAACTTACTTTACGCTTATCGCTTTTAGTAGTATCAGACAAAGTTGCCGTCAAAGCTGAGTCGCTACTTTGCACGATGATACCTTGCAGATTTTTTATAGCGAGTGTGCGCAGTTGCTGCTCTAATATTTTCGTAAGCTTATCAGCGCTTAATGAGCTTGGCTTACTATCCTCACCTTGCACTCTATGGTCTGCCAAAAATAGCCAGCTTATCTTATCTTGCCTCAGTGATTTTTCACTCTCTTTACTTTGGTTAGTATTATTTTTATCAATAGGATAAATGAGTAGCGCCGCCGTCAAGTAACGATCGCCTGTCGGCAAAATATAGAGGGTTGGCGTTTGAGAAAAGGATTGCTGATTGGCATAAATAGTCATCAGCAAAAGCGTCAGCGGCGGTAGTGACAATAAGCGGCTTAGCAGCCCACGCGGCAGTAGCCATGGCAATATCACCAGTACCGCCATCAATACCATAGCAAAATTGATAGGCGTATATAACCAAGCGCTACTTAGTACAGGCAGCGTCGTTAGCCACTCAATCAATTGATGTAAATAACTGACAATGCTACTAACCAACGTCCAAATGCTATCCGCGATAGTTGGCGATAATAAATAGCAAAGCCCGGCTAGTAAATTTAGCGGCACAATGATCCAACCGAATAAACCAATAGCAAATAAGTTAATCACAAGTCCCCATAACGAGACTTTGCCGAACAACAATAAGGTGATAGGCAGCAGCGCGATAAATAACCAAAGCTGCAATCTAAAGATACGCTTGAATAGTAACCAGCCTTTATTATTTAAGAGCATAAACTTGATAAAGCTTGGCCGATTTTCGCTGATTATTGACGAGCTAGTAGAATATGATAGAGATAATGAAGAATTAGAGTTTAAAGTTTGGCTTTGTAGCACATCCTCGTATTTTAGTAATAAAGCTACCGCAATAAAAGACAGCCAATAACCCGCTTGCCATAACACGTACGGATCCATCCAAGCCATGATGATCGCTAATGCTAACAGCACTCGCATGGTGCTAATAGGCACCAAGGTTAGGCGCACTAGCCCTAGAGCTAGTAGCATCCAAGCGGTACGTGCTGCGGGTACATCAAAACCTGTAAATAACGCATAAATAAAAGCCGACGCTATCATCACCCACCAACGTACTTGCCAGCGCGCCGCGGTGCGATAGAGTGCCGGACAAAATCGCTGAACTAGTAGCACTGCCATAGCCGCTAACATAATAGCCATAAATAGCACATGAGTACCCGAAATCGCTAACAAATGCGAGATACCGGCTAGCTGGTACAGATCTTTGGTCTCGCGATTGATTAAGCTGCGATCACCGGTAAGTAGGCTCAAGGTCACGGCTTGCGCTTGTTGTTCACTAGCGGTTTTAGCGGACCAATCTTGATAAAAATGCTGACGTAGTTGCAAACGCCAATCGTCGATAGTGTTACGCGCTCGCTGCCAAAATAAGGTAGCGTCATCGTTAGCTAGCGCTAAGCTTGATGAGTGCTCAGTGACTGAGCTCACTGCAATAATAGTCGCTACCCCATCAATATGACGAGCACGTAGCCAACGATAACTATCAAAACCAGTCGGATTATTTAGCGTTTGCTCAGAGCTGGCTAGCGGCGCTAGTGATAAGCTCATTAATATACGCGAGCCAGGCTTTAGATTATTGAGGGTGACAATACTAGGGTCATCATTGGCTTTTTTGGGGTATAAGCTTAGTAATACGCGCCGATCGTTTGATTGATTGCTTTTGGGCAAAGGGCTGTTTGCGTTCTCGATACTTTGCGCTGTTAAATCGTTGGAGCTTAGCTCAGCTGTCAGTGGCGCTATATGGCTCAAAGTAGCGACTTGTCGATAGCCGCTATTGGTACTGGCATCATAGACACTATCGCTAATACCCTCGATAGTTACCCAAGCTTGTACCCGCATAGCTGTGCTCACTTTGGTAAGCTGCAACTGTTGATGCTGAGTTAATGCCTGCAAGATACTGCCAGTAAGTAAAGCGAGCGCTAATAACGCTACGATTAGATAACGGATAACTTTGACAAGTAAGGCGCGACGGTAAAGGCGTATTATTGAAGCAGTGACAGGTAAGGTAGTCTTTGCAGAGTTGCTATTAGCTGTTAAAGCTAATTCCTCTATTGCTGGTTGCTCGGTTACTAGCGCTATGGGAGGTGAGAATACTAAAGCGGTTCGCAGCTTAAAGAGGATCAAAATAAAAGCCATTGCAAAAAGTAGCAAAGGTAAAAACCAACCATTACTAGTCACTATCAGCGGTAGACTCTCCAGCGCTGATAAATCACTATCGGCCGCTACCGTTAATACGCCAATCATAGCGACTATAATTAAAGTGCCAATCAACCAATACACTGGCACTCCTTAGCCGCTGATTTAGTTTTTTTATCACCTGCTAGCGATAGTATTCGCCTTTATATTGACCTATACTAACCAGCTTACTTAAAACAAAATGTCGCCGTAAAAAACTTTGTCAAAAGCTAGATCAGAGCTCTAAAGTCGCTATGATTTAATTATAGCACTATTACTGTTGATATACTTTTGTCTAAAAACGTAATCACTTATCTGCTTAATATATTGGTATCGGCAGGTAATAATTAGCGACTAAAGGCAAGCTTGTGTCCAAAAAAAGTCTAAAAAACCTACTTCCTACTCCCGAACAAATCTTACAAAGCCGCAGTCTAAAACTATTTGCGCCGCATTTAGCGGATCCTAGGTTGTGGCAGTTTAATCGCCATAGCCTAAATAAAGCGGTTTATATTGGGGTGCTTAGTGCGTTTTTTCCGCTACCAGGACAGATGTTATTAGCTTTGATTGGCGCGCTTATCTTTCGCGCTAATGTGCCGATGGCGCTTGGTCTAACTTGGATTACCAATCCGTTGACGACGCTGCCCATCTTTTATGCCGGCTATTATATTGGTGCAAAAATCATCGATGTGCCGATGATTAGCTTACGGCTGATTGGTAGGATGATTGCTGATTTTAGCTTATGGGTATTATCAGATGGCGCCAATCCTTTTGTCACGCATAGCGGCAAAGTATCGATTACCGCTTTTTGTTTGGGACTGACTATTTTAGCTATTATTACTAGTATCGTTTGTGGTTTGGCATTCAAAGCGATTTGGCGTTATAAAACAGTAGTCAGTTGGCAAAAACGTCAAGGACTACGTAATGATAAAACACCAAAACCTTAGTGGCCTAAAGGCTCAATGCTGCAAAGTTTTGACGCTTTAAAACATTGCTACAGTAATGTAGTAGCTATAAATCTTCTAGCAGTGTCTAGCTTTGTTGATGAGTTTCCAAGGCGTCAAGAATAGTATCTTTGAATTGACTATCCATCACTTGCGTCGTAATGACTTTATCATCTTTAGTTAAATGATATTGCTTACCGCCCACCGTTTCTTGCACTTCTAAATAATAATCCACACCGGCTAAAGTAATAGTATCAAATATCGCTGTCAATTGCTCTTTTTGAGCGGCTACCCCTACTCGCTCAAACGCTTGAGGGTCAATATATGGAAATAAAGGATCCTCACCTTCCTCAGCGCTGCCAAAAGCGGCAATAGGATCGTCTTTATTATCTATAACTTTGCTCTCAATAATATCGATTAAACTCATGGCTCAATACTCATAATATAATATAAAAAACCATACCATTAGCCATTGTTATAAACAATATCTGCTTTTTAGAGATCTAGTAGCTTTTCTAACGACTAGCTCATTGTCTGTAACTCAACATCTATCGCTTACTGCTAATACCGCTTTACTGTTAGCTTCATTATGGCTCTTTACTAGTAGTTTTCCCAGTGGCCATTGCGTAATAGTAGCTGACGATCCGCTAGCGCAGCGAGGCTACGATCATGAGTCACCATTAATAATGCCGTTTTCATAGTGCTTTGTAGCTCTGAGAGTAGCCCAAAAACACTTTGTGCATTATCATAATCCAAGTTACCGGTAGGCTCATCGGCTAAAATAAGCGAAGGCTTAGTGACCAAAGCGCGAGCAATAGCAACCCTTTGACGCTCACCACCAGATAACTCACCAGGTCTATGCTCCAAACGATGACCCAAACCCACATTTTCTAAAATCTCAATCGCCTGCTTACGAGCCTCAGTAGTTGATACTTTTGGGCGCATAAGCAGCGGCATAGCGACATTTTCTATTGCGGTAAACTCCGCTAATAGATGATGAAACTGGTAAATAAAACCTAGATATTTATTGCGCATGGCACCGCGTTCGGTCTCATTCATATGATTAAGACACTCCCCATGTAACCAAACTTCACCGCTAGTAGGCGTATCAAGACCGCCTAATAGATGCAATAAGGTGCTTTTGCCCGAACCACTAGTGCCAACGATAGCTATACGCTCGCCGGCATTGATATTAAGATCCAAACCAGTTAGCACTTGAGTGTGTACCGCCCCTTCATCATAGATCTTACTGATATTGCTTGCCTTTAAAATAGCTGACATTGCTTATCCTTTATTCTTTATTTTGTATGAACCAAAATCTTTAGAGTAGGCTATAGATGACCGTATCATCGCTCAGTACAAGCTTAACTACTCATAACGTAGCGTTTGTGCCGGTTGAATTTTTGCCGCACGGCGCGCCGGATAAATTGTCGCCAAAAAGCTTAGCACGAACGAAGCACCAGTAATCAATACCACATCGGCTAAACGCAGCTGCGAGGGCAGATAATTAACAAAATAGGCATCAAATAGATTCAGACCGAAAACTTGATTAATAAAGCCCAAAATATCGCTGACCGTAAGCGCAAATATAATACCCAATATCGTTCCTGCCACCGTTCCAATAACCCCTATCACTACCCCTTGCACCATAAATACTTGCGTAATCAAGCGCGGTGAAGCACCAAAGGTCTTTAAAATAGCAATATCAGCTTTTTTATCGGTCACTAACATCACAAGACTTGAGACAATATTAAAGGCGGCGACTAAAATAATTAGGAAGAGTAGTAAACCAACCATCGCTTTTTCCATCTGGATAGCCCCAAATAAATTGCCATGGGTTTGTGTCCAGTCGCTCGGATAAAGCTGAGCGGGCGCAATGCTAGCCGCTTTTTGCGCCGCAATGGGGGCTTGGAAGATATCATCTAGCTTTAAGCGAATACCTTGCGCCCCAGCCGGTAGCCTGAGCAGCTTTGCCGCATCGTTCATCGGAATAAAGGCCGCTAGAGTATTAACATCAGGACTGATATCAAAGATACCTGTCAAGGTAAAGCGCTTAAACCTAGGGATAACGCCAGCTGGTGATGGCGAAGCTTCAGGCAATACTAAAGTCACCTTATCGCCGATATTAAGCCCAAGCGACTGCACCATCTCCAACCCTAATACGATAGTGAAGTCGCCATCTTTTAAGGTGTCGATGCTGCCTTCTGTCATGTGATTATTGATAATAGAGACATTTTTTTCGTACTCAGGGTCGATACCAGTGACCATGATTCCGGCTACTTGACCATTTGAGGTCAGCATTCCTTGCAACTGAATAAAAGGAGCCACTGCCGCCACTTCTGGATCTTCAGCTTTGATACGATCTGCAAGCGGCTGCCAATCACTAATGACCTCAGCTGAGGTTACAGTCGCTTGTGGCACCATACCTAGTATGCGAGTTTTGAGCTCACGATCGAAGCCATTCATCACCGATAATACGGTGATAAGTACCGCAACTCCAAGCGTCAAACCTATCATAGAGATCAGCGATATAAAGGAGATAAAGCGGTTACTGCGCTCAGCTCGGGTATAACGCAGGCCAATAAATAATGCTAAAGGACGAAACATAGTCAAACTCTTTATCTTATTCACATACCTCTATATATGCTGACTTTTAATAGCCACAAAAAAGCGACTATAGCCAAATAAACAGGTATATAAACATGGTTTTAGACGGATCTATTAGTTTAGTGCATCAGTAATCATACTACAGAGATAATCACACTCTGATAAAAGGGGGATAGTTTGACATAGTTTCCTCAAAATATGCCAACGATTAGCATAAACTATCACGGTTTTTCGATAAAACTTCGCTGTTTGATATTATTTTTATACTCAGGCTTGCTATTGTTTGCCTGCATACCTATATATTATATGCTAAAGACGAATGTCATTAACCCATTATCGTGGTTTGGTAGCTGGCTTGATAAAGTATTAGTAGCTATGAGGCAATAGTTTTAGCGGAGGTATTATATACCCCTAAGCTAATGGCTTACTGCATTAGTTGCGTTTATTAATTATTACAGCTTGCTGTTCCAACTTCACCACTGAGCTAAGTTTGAGTATCTCTATGACCATTAATTATCATTATAAAAACGTACAATCCCCTACCAAAATCACTTTATCTGACGAACAAACCGCAGGTCACGCCGATCACTGGCGTATTTTGACTAGCGATATGAGTCAGGATGTGCCTGAATGGTTACAGCAAATGATAGATCACGCTACTATGCCTAAAGGCCTTAATGGTAATGTTAGTGCTCAAGATAGCTGCCTGCTATTATCTGAAAACAAGCCTTGTCATATCAATCAAGTATTAGCGATGAAAGAGGGTCGACCGGAGCGTTTTATCAACGCTTATCCTTGTGTCGACAGTCCTTATGGTATGACCTGTAAAATCGAGCGGGTAATAGTTAATGAAAACTCGCATGATGCAGTATTAAGACTGCGTGGCAGCGATGGCAGTATTGTTTATGCTTTTGATCAGCTCTATACTCCTAACCGTCATTTGTATGAGCAAGGAACTGCTTATTTTGTCAATTTCAGTGCTTGGGCGCATGAGATCTCTATTAGTGAACAAAATGAGGTGATCAGAGTTGAAGACGAGGAAGCTATTCGTTATCACCGCGCTTTTAACGACATTGTCGCCGCTAATGATGGCAAAATACCCGATGATTTGCAGGAACAGATCAAAGCTTGGCGTCCAGAGACCAAGGAGCAAATGGCACCGGTAGAGATCAATCTCGGTCACATGTGCGCCTATCTATTTGGCGATACTCTAGGACAAGAGGATGAAGCTTGGTGTCAAGGACAAGTTCTAGGCAAGCAGCAAACTGTCTTCAATAATAAGCCTATCATTTTGTTTGATGTGGTGATATTGCGTGAACAAGATACTCAGCCTTTTGTAGTGCGTATCGGCGCTTGTCTCACTGATGAGACTCAAGCTATTGAGGTGCACGACTACGTCCAAGCCAATATTTGGCTACAAGCGGCGATTTATAAAGAAAATCAACAGCCTCAAGCATAAAGCTAGAGCAATAAAGCCATAGCCTGCGCCTGCTATGGGTATCATCGAAAAAGCCCCTAGTTCATATAGGGGCCTTTTTGTATGACAAAAATAATTTTGTACCGCAAAATAGCTTAAGCTAAAGTGGTCATTGATTTGATATTTTTGAATAGCTCTTTTTGCTCAGTGCTCGGGCGCGCCGTTTGCAAAGCCATCAACTGCGACATATCGCCTTCTACACGAATCTTACCACTCATAAAGGCGCCCATAATCTCGTTCATGTCGAAATCTGTGATGATAGACTGTAGCGTACTACGATCAAGCAGTAGCGTCGTGGTTGCCTCAGAATTTAAGCCTTTATGGAGCAGACCATTAGCATAGTTACTTTCGATAACTTCATTATCATCAGTGACTTTTAGGTTAATCACCATATCCGCTAGCGCTGGTGGCAGATTGAGCTCACCTGCTTCATTACCCATTTGCTCAACTTGCTCAAACCAGGTATCGGTCAAAAAAACAGCCATATCATTATCCTTAGTAAATACTCATTGTAGACCACTGATTGCCTCAATAGGTTGAATTGAGACAAAAGTTATAATACAGTCATTGCCTAGTGCAACGATCATAATCTCTACAATCATATATTAAATTGCGATTATTGTAATAAAAATTTATTTTGCGGTATAGGGCTCAGATTAAAGAGAAATAAAAGTTAATACTAGCATTGATTGCTAAACTGTAACAAAAAACTTAATCATAGACTTTAGGTATAAAAATTAACTATCAGCGTTCTTTTACAATTAGTTACCTCTATGTGACTGCAAAAAACGCCTAACTCTTGACTGTCCCTAGGCATTTTTTACAAAATATTTAGAGTAAAAATGATCGTTAAACCAGTCGCTGTAATGCTATGTTAATCTCAAAATAATTTAATATAATTATTTTAATATCAGATAGATGCTCGTTAATATTGTGATACTTCAATGGGTCATTATAATAAGTTGTCAGATAAATTATTTACCAAAGATTTTGTATTTTGACACATAGTTCTGATGATATTTTATTAATATTGCGTTACAATACCCTTAAACAGAGTCGGGAGTTTTAACTAAACGTTACCTCCACATGTTTTTGTCAGCAGCCGCTAGCATCTATCTGTTCCTTAACAGCTTTTATTGCAGATTAATGTCAGCCTGTATTTTGGTCGATAGTTAGTGTCTGATGTAGAGATAACTACTGAGTGATTTAGATCTGAATACTATTATTTATAATTAACTTTAACGATATATTAATCATCCTAACTTTGTCTAATCATTGCTTACTTTACAAGTGTTTATTTGGCTTAGTAAGTACCGAGATAGCAACGTTTGACTCACTAGTTAATACACCGTTACAGTGATAGATAATCCTGATGACAGCATGTGCCGCAATCCCTATCTATTTTATGACATTGCCTTTTTAGACTTTAGCTTTGTTATGGTTTAGATACTCGGAGCTTTAGTTAATTCTGTTGATAATTTAGGCTGTAAAGGAATCATCCAATGAGTTTACAAAACACAGCAGTCGCCCCAGTTGACCGCGAGTACGAGATCACTATCGTAAGATTCTTTACGATTATGACTGTCGTTTGGGGTATTGTCGGAATGAGTCTTGGTGTGTTCTTGGCATCGCAATTGGCGTGGCCAGCACTTAACTTTGACATTCCATGGCTGACATTTAGTCGCCTAAGACCACTGCACACCAATGCGGTCATTTTTGCGTTCGGTGGCTGTGCCCTGTTCGCAACTTCCTACTATATTGTTCAGCGTACTTGTAAGACAAGACTATTTGCACCGTACTTAGCTTGGTTTACCTTTTGGGGTTGGCAAGCGGTTATCGTAGCTGCAGTTATCACTTTGCCACTAGGTATAACGACGACTAAAGAATATGCTGAGCTTGAGTGGCCAATCGATATCTTGATTGCTTTGGTATGGGTCTCTTATGCCATTGTTTTCTTTGGTACTCTTATCAAACGTAAAACCTCGCATATTTATGTGGCTAACTGGTTCTTTGCTGCTTTTATTATTACGATTGCTTTATTGCATATCGTCAATAGTATGGCGATTCCTGTTGGTGCCTTTAAGTCATATTCGTTGTTTGGCGGTGCAACTGATGCCATGGTGCAGTGGTGGTACGGACATAACGCGGTAGGTTTCTACCTGACTGCGGCCTTCTTGGGTATGATGTACTACTTCGTTCCGGTACAGATTGGTCGTCCTATTTATTCTTATCGCCTCTCTATCGTTCACTTTTGGGCATTGATTGCTTCATATATGTGGGCAGGTGGTCACCATTTGCATTATTCAGCGCTACCAGACTGGACTCAGTCGTTAGCTATGGTGTTCTCAATCATTCTATTCGCACCTTCTTGGGGTGGTATGATTAACGGTGTCCTAACCTTATCAGGTAGCTGGGATAAGCTGCGTACCGATCCGATCATTCGCTTTATGATTGTGGCATTGTCATTCTATGCAATGTCTACTTTTGAGGGTCCAATGATGTCTATTAAGACGGTCAATGCGCTCTCACATAATACCGACTGGACAGTAGGTCACGTACACTCAGGTGCACTTGGCTGGGTAGGTATGATTACTATTGGTTCGCTATACGTACTATTACCACGTATTTATAACAAGCCAAAAATGTACTCAATCAGCCTTATCACTACTCATTTCTGGCTTGCGACAGCAGGTACTATTTTCTATATCGTCTCGATGTGGATCTCAGGTATCGGTCAAGGCATGATGTGGCTGGCCACTAACCCAGACGGTACTTTGGTATATAGCTTTGTAGATACGGTTGAGTTCTCTCATTTCCCCTATATTGGCCGTGCATTTGGTGGTCTGTTATACGTGTCTGGTATGTTTGTCATGGCCTATAACGTCTATCGTACTGTCAAGATGCCAGAAGGTAAGCCTGTTGATATCGCTGACCCTACGGATCATGAACCTAGTGTCGAACAAACTTCGACAGCTAAAGTATAAGGAGCGATCATGGCTGGTACACCGCATGAAATTATTGAGAAAAATACAGGCTTGTTGGTCATCTTTATCGTTATCGCTATTAGCTTTGCAACGCTAGTTGAAATCGTACCGCTGATTTATGATAACAAGAGCCCTGAGGATGGCGGTGTCAATACACCCCTTCCCTCTATGGAGCCTTGGACTGCCCTTGAGTTTGAAGGTCGTGATATCTATATCCGTGAAGGTTGTCACGTCTGTCATACTCAAATGGTACGTCCATTGCGCGCAGAAGTAGAGCGCTATGGCCCCTACTCTCGTGCTGCAGAGTCGACGTGGGATCACCCTTTTTTATGGGGATCAAAGCGTACTGGACCTGATTTAGCACGAGTGGGTGGTCGCTACTCAGAAGATTGGCAAAAGCAGCATCTCATTGCGCCAAGATCTTTAGTTCCTGAGTCAGTAATGCCAGGTTTCCCATGGCTTGCTACCAATGAAGTGGATGGTGTTAAGGTTCAAACTAAAATGCGTCTATTCCGTGATCGTTTTGGCGTACCTTATACTGAAGAGGATATCGAGGGCGCACCTGATGCCGTACTTGGTGCTACCGAGCTTGATGCTCTAGTTGCTTATTTGCAGCAGTTAGGTACCGCAATGGAAGGACAGCGCTAATGGGTATTGGTGAATTACAAACAATTGCAACTGTTTCCGCCTTCATCGCCTTTATAGGCGTTGCTTGGTGGGCTTATTCGCCAAAAAACAAAAAACGCTTCGAAGAAGATGCACAACTTGCGCTTGATGATGAGATGAAAGATCGCTCATCGGATGAGCAGCGCGATAAGGATAAATGATGACATTCTTTTGGAGTTCCTGGATCACCATATTAAGTGTTGCCTGTTGGGTCGGTATTCTTGCCCTCTTATTATTTGTACTCAAATATAAGCCAGAGGTCGAAGAAGACGGTACTACTGGACATAGCTATGACGGCATTCAGGAATACGATAAACCGCTACCAAAATGGTGGCTAGTGATTTTCTTTGGTACTATTGTTTGGGGTGCTGCTTACTGGATCTTTTTTCCAGCTGTTCAACCTGGCAGCTGGAACGGCGTTGCCACTGTAGAAGTTGACGGCGAGACAGTGCCATGGTCGTCAGCAAACGAATTAGCTAGCGAACTTGAAGCCAACGACAAAGTTTTCACTGATAACTTTGAACAAAGCATTCTTGCTAGAGCTGATGCAGCTGATGCTACAGCAATCTTAAATGAGCTAAACGAGCTACAAACAACGTTACGCCGTAGTGAAGAGCCGCCAGCAGATCTACAAACCCAGATAGACGAAAAAGTTGCGGCTCTGTCTCCTGCGGTCGAAAAATTGGCTCAAGATCCAAATGCCTTGAAAGTAGGTAGCCGTCTGTTCTTACAGAACTGTTCAGTCTGTCATGGTTCTAACGCTAAAGGCGCTGTAGGCTATCCAAACTTGACTGATAATGAGTGGTTATATGGTGGCGGTGCTGATCATATTTTAACGACTTTGCACAAAGGCCGCGTTGGCGGTATGCCAGCATGGCGTGATCAGATCGGTGAGGATGGAGTTCGCGCCGCATCAGAGTACGTTTTATCATTATCACCAAAAAATGGTAGTGAAAGTAACGGTCCTCTAGATCAAACCTTGGTCAAACAAGGGGAAGCTATTTTCTCGCAGAACTGTGCTTTATGTCATGGTCCAGATGGTAAAGGTATGATCTCAGCAGGCGCGCCAAACTTAACTGATGATATTTGGTTATATGGTGGTGATCGTGAGACGGTACGTGACACTCTACGTTATGGCCGTGCAGGTGTCATGCCTGAGTGGGAAACTAAACTAGGTAACGAGCGTATCATGTTGCTTGCCGCTTACGTTTATTCCTTATCAGACAGATCTGCAGCTACAAGCGCTAATATGACTGCTAACAATACAGCAACCCCTGCTCCTGCTAAGCAAGAAGCTAGCGCTAATTAAGATAGTGAGTAGTTGATTAGGTATTATAGAGATGGATTTTAATTAAGGGAGAACTGTTAATGCAGTTCTCCCTTTTTGCTTATAAAGCTAGCTTTATACTCCGTCAAAAAACGATATCAATAGCTTTAGAGATATTGTTTTTAAAGATTAAAACCCCATTTATGTTAAGGGTAATGTTAAAATACTAATTAACATATTATAGTTATCAATGATGAATTATAGCAATATATTCATTTTGTTTAGTCAGCCAGCAGACTGATTCTTTTTCTAAAAGAGGCAAGTTTATGTCAGCTCCACAACCCAATAAAATCCCCGTACAACAAGTAGATATGGATGCTACTAAGCATCGTGTGCATCCACGTTTTGTAAAGGGTTTTTATCAAAATATCCGTGTCGTTAGTATGTACTTTTTTTTGGCGATGTTTTTGCTTTTGCCATGGCTGCGTTATGACGGTAGGCAAGCTATTTGGTTAGATGTACCCTCGCAGCATTACTACATCTTTGGCATGACATTTTTGACTCAAGATTTTTATTTTGTTGCTATATTTGCCATTATTGCTGCCTTTACACTGTTTATGGTGACCGTCTATGCTGGTCGGGTGTGGTGTGGGTACGCTTGTCCCCAAACTATCTGGACCCATCTTTATCAGCATGTCGAAAAATGGGTGATTGGCGATCGTAATAAGCGTCTCAAGTTCGATAAAGAACCTTTAGGTCCAAAAAAGGTACTTAAGCGCTCTCTGATATACCTTATTTGGTTTATATTTTCGGTGATTACAGCAACTACCTTTGTTAGCTATGTGGCTGGTACTGATTATATTTATCAAAGCTGGCAGATGATAGGCTTTATTCCTTTTCCTGATTGGCCGACCTGGATATGGGTAGCTGTATTTATTTTTACTTTTGCTACTTATGCTAACGCCGGCTACATGCGTGAGCAGATGTGTATTCAGATTTGTCCGTATGGCCGTTTTCAAAGTGTTATGTTTGATAAAGATACGCTGGTTGTTTCTTATGATTACGACCGTGGTGAGCCGCGTGGTCCCCGTAAAAAAGGAACTAATCCTGATGATTTAGGCGACTGTATTGAATGCCAAATGTGTGTGCAGGTCTGCCCTACCGGTATCGATATTCGTGATGGGCTACAAGTCGCTTGTATTCAGTGCGCTGCTTGTGTCGATGCTTGTAATGAGATCATGGATAAGGTGGGTTATCCGCGTGGTTTGATTCGTTATACTACTGAGCGTCAATTGGTAGAAAAAGAAGATACTAAAGTCATTAGTAAGCGCTTATTTGCCTATATGGCTCTACTTATCGTGCTCTGTGGTGGCTTGGTTTATGCATTGACTGATCGCGTACCGTTAGAGATTGATATACGTCGTGACCGTAATCAATTGTCTTCATTGAACCAGCAAGGTATGATTGAGAATAGCTACGTGGTGAAGCTTACTAACAAGACTCAAGATGAGCACACCTATAAGATTACTTTAGCGCCAGAAGAGGGTTTAAGCTTGCAATTACGCTTCAATGATGTCCCTTTAGCGCCAGGTGAAAGCTTTGATATGTCGGTCAGTGTCTATGGTGATCCGGCGATTGTTGAACCGGGTCAGACTCCCATTACGCTCAACGTTGAGAGTGAAGATGGTAAATATAAGGTTAGTAAAGATAACGTCTTTACCACTCAAGGTCAGTAGTGTGAGCCCGTAACGTGAGCTAATAGTATAAGATAGTGCTCATAGTTAATTATAGCCAATGTCCTTATTAGATTGTTTCACACTTTTTAATATGGGCAGGGGCTAATGCAGTAAACGCTGATACACCAAACGCTAATGTTTTAAACGCTATTATATTCATAGGTATTTTATGTCTACTTCTTCATCAGACTTTAAGCATCAAGACAGTCAGCCGTGGTATAAAAACTACATGGTGATTATCTTCGTTATTGGACTACCGGCCTTTGTGGTAGTGGCTTGTATTTTTTTCGTTTATTACTCTTATCAGATTCGTGATAGCGTGGTTCGTGATGATTGGTACATGGATGGCAAAACGCTATATCATGATGTCTCGCGTGACAAGCTCACTTATGATCTTGATTTACATGGTCAAATGCAGTTCTCTGAGACTGGCGATATTACCTTTTATCTTAATTATCCTGAACAAAGCTTACAATCGGGCAAACTACTAAATGGTGAGCCGGTTAGCTATCCTGAAAAACTAGAGTTATCCATCTCTCATGCGACTGATGTCAAAAAAGATCGTGATGTCATATTGAAGTATCAGGGTGCTAATAAGTATACGGCTCAAGCGGATATTGATCCCTTAAAGGCCAAGTACTATCTACAAGTTAGTAATGATGGGGAAGATGATTGGCGTATGCAAGATGTGGCTAAACTGCCACGCGCTGAGGTCAGCTTTGATCCGCTACCAGTCTTTGAGAAAAACTCCTAATAAAGCTATCAAAGTGTTTAAGACAAAAACCAGTGAACATCAAAAGTTCGCTGGTTTTTTTAATTGGCTTAAACTAAGAAACCGCTTTATTTATAGTACGGGATTAATAGTTGGAATTTTATGCGGCTGCGCGCTGTTGTGGTCAGTCTTTGGCGCAAACGTTTGCGTTTTAGGCTGTATAGGTAGACCCATATCATCAAGACTGTGCTGCTGACCTACCTGAATATTCTCCCCCTCAAATGAGCGTTCACTCTCATCGCGCTGCAAACTTAGCGTCTCAAAATCAAATAGCTCTCGATCTGCTAGCTGCGATGGCGCTACATTTTGCATAGCTTTAAAGATAGAAGCTAAACGCTGCGGATGGGCATCATCCCAGTCGCGCAGCATGTCATTGATGATAGCTCGTTGTAGATTGGTTTGGCTGCCGCAAAGATTACAAGGAATAATCGGAAACTGCTTTAAGTGGGCGTACTCTATAATGTCTTTTTCTTCAACATAAGCTAGCGGGCGAATGAGGATGTTTTGTTTATCATCGCTAAGTAGTTTTGGTGGCATAGATTTGAGCGCGCCGCCATGAAATAGGTTTAAGAAAAAAGTGGCGAGCATATCATCGCGGTGATGGCCCAAAGCGATTTTGGTCGCGCCAATTTGTTTGGCAAAACCATAAAGTGAGCCACGACGTAGCCGCGAGCAAGCTGAGCAGTAAGTTTTACCTTCAGGAACCACGCTTTTGACAATACTATAAGTATCTTTTTCTAAAATATAATGGGCTATGCCTTGCTCGTTTAGATAGTTGGGTAGTATCTCTTCTGGATAGCCCGGCTGTTTTTGATCAAGATTGACCGCGACGACATCAAAATGAATAGGCGCTGCGCGTTGTAACTTTAGCAGCATATCAAGCAAAGTATAGCTGTCTTTACCGCCTGAGACGCAGACCATTATCACATCGCCCTCTTCTATCATATTAAAATCATGAATGGCTTGAGAGACTTGGCGACGTAGTTTTTTCTGTAATTTTTTAAATTCAGCTGATTGTAGAGCGTCTGCTTCTTTATCAAGGATAGAATGATCAAGGGCAGACATTTCTACTTGCAAGTCGCTATTAGGAGTAAATAAAGTAGCTGTATTTGAGGAAGCGGTGTTCATAAATGACTCAATATCTATATATTAGGGCTTGTTAAAACGTATTAAAAACAAGATAGATTATAACAAATATTCCAAGCAGACTGAAAAGCGATGCTTGGCTATAATAAAACACTTGTAGTTAGCGCTAGCTGTCGTTATCAGTCTAAATTTGTTAAAATAGCCGCTTTTATTCCACTGATAGATCTTATTATGACCCATGCTACTTTGCCCTCTAACTCTGAGACGCCAAACGACAATCAAGCTATTAAAAGCAGTGAAAACGCGGTCGTTCTACTATCCGGTGGCCTTGATTCAGTGACTTGCCTTTATTGGGCAAAAGCTCGCTACGCTTCAGTGACAGCAGTGAGTTTCAACTATGGTCAGCGTCATAATAGTGAGTTAGTAGCCGCCAAAAATATAGCGGCGACGGCAGCGATTGCTCATCGTATTATCGATATTGATATTGCTCAGCTTGGTGGTTCTTCATTGACCGATCACAGTATGACAGTGCCAGATGGTGATACAGATAAATTCTCTAATAAAGAGCATGAGCAGCTCGATAATGAAGCGATTCCGAATACTTATGTTCCGGCTCGCAATACCATTTTTTTATCTTATGCTTTAGCAGTGGCTGAGGTGAGTAATGCCAATCACATCGTTATCGGAGTGAGCTCTATCGATTATTCCGGCTATCCAGACTGCCGCCCTGAGTATATCGAGGCATTCGAAAAAATGGCCAATCTAGCAACCAAAGCTGGGGTTACTGGTCATCACTTACATATTCAAACGCCATTACAGCAGCTATCAAAGGCGCAAACTATCCAGCTTGGCTTGGCGCTTGGCGTAGATTATGGACAAACTATCTCCTGTTATCAGGCCGATGACGATGGGCGAGCATGCGCAGTATGTGATAGCTGTACGCTACGCCGCGAAGGCTTTATGCAAGCCGGAGTTGCTGACCCGACCCGCTATAAAGCCTACGTTCAGTGATCAGCCAAAAAATAGGATCGTTTAGATGATAATCTAAAATAAAAGCGTAACATTTGCTTGCATGATTACAGCATCTCTGCGGTGTTATTCATTAACCATAGTTGATATGGTAGGGCTCAAAATTATGATTATCATCTAGCGACTTGCTGATTTATTATTTAATGACTTACCTGTAAGAGGATTTTTATGAAGCTGTTACCTATCCTGCCTTTGGCGCTATTTAGTTTTTTTGCTATGTCGCAAGCGAACGCTGTCGATATTAAACAAAATAATATCAATCAATGCGTCAATGGCGCGATAAAGTACAAAGTAGCGGATAAAAATACGGCTACTAAACTTTGTAGTTGTACTATTAACGTGCGTAGTAAAATGACTATCGGTCAGATGTGGGAGATTGAGAGTTACGCGCAAGATAATAAAGACCCCTCAAGCTTGCCTTATGTAAAAACTATGCAAAGAGATTTGCAGCAATGCACTGAAGGCTTAGATCTAAAGCCGCCACAAAAACCTTCTTAAGCTCCATTAAATGATAGAGTCAGCTGAAAATAAAACAGTTATAGATTTAAGCGCGCTACTAGTATAAATTTGGTTGGCTTGCTGCTTACACAGATGCTGCACAAAATTCATTGTAGCAGCGCTATGTCATTTTTAAAGTATATTGACTATAGTATAAATATAAGTTTAAACACAATTGTAGATACCATAGCTTTTTTATGACTTGAGTGTTTTTGATTGCTGTATTTATCTTTTATTAGGGTATCTCTATTAGGATATATCCCAAAAGGGCTGGCTATTGTCAGTCTTTTTTTATGCTTACTAGTTGCCAATATACGCTCAAAGTGTAAAACTGAAGCTTGATGATGATTCACTCATATTATGACTAAAAAATAATTAAAAAAGGAGATTATGATGGCAAATCCAACTACTGAAGTCATTGCTTTACCTGATTTTCCAGTCACTTTAACTCGTAAGTTAGACGGACAGTTTATTGATGATGCTATTAGCTTATCTGCGCTGATGAAAGATAGACAAAAAGGCTTGATACTTTATTTTTATCCTAAAGATAATACCCCAGGTTGTACTACGCAAGCTATCGACTTCACTAAGCATTTACATGACTTTGACAAGCTTGGCTACGATATTATCGGCGTTTCGCATGATAGTATTGAATCTCACAAAAACTTCATAGAAAAACATGAGTTACAAATCCCGCTTATCAGCGATAGCGATGAGAAGCTCTGTCAGTATTTTGAGGTGATCAAAGAAAAAAATATGTACGGCAAAAAGACGCTTGGTTTAGTGCGCTCAGCTTTTGTATTTGATAAACAAGGCACTTTGACTCACGCGCAGCGCAATCTACGTGCTAAGGACTACGCAGAACGTCTATTGACGGTACTATCGGCCGAATAGTTCCTAATAAACATCAGTAAACTATAAGCTATAGCAAAGCTCATTAAACATTTTTGCAACAACCTGCTACGCTTATCTTGCTGAGTCGTTATCAGCTTTGGCTTAACATAATGAGTGTTTATTAAATGTCAGCTACACAGCTGATAGTAATAAATTTGTTATAGGATAAGTTCGTTATAAAACGCGATAACTAAAATCCCCCTTTTTAATTTGAGAGTATTATGAGTAAATCGACTGAGCAAACCGCTGATAATGTGGCTGACAACCGAGATAATAATAAAATCACTCGCAAGGTTTCAGTAGCCGTTATCGGGGCAGGTACGGCTGGACAAAACGCTTTTCGGCAAGCGAGTAAAATCAATAAAGATATTATTATTATCAATGACGGGTTTTGGACCACCACCTGCGTCACCGTAGGCTGTATGCCCAGTAAACTACTTATTGCTGCCGCTGAGCGTGCCCATGATGCTAAGTATTCAGAGGAGTTTGGCATTCACAGTGACGTCACTATTAATGGCAAGCAAGTTATGGCGCGCGTACAAGCAGAGCGTAGCCACTTTGAGAGCTTTATCGAAAAGCAAGTAGAGAGTTGGCCTGATGATAAGAAAATAGCAGGTACGGCTCATATAAATGCTGATGGTCTTATCGAAGTCAATGATGAGCTGATCAAAGCTGACAAGATTATTATTGCTACTGGTAGCTCGCCTTTTATCCCAGACGGATGGAGCGATAAGCTAGGCGAGACGTTACTTACCTCTGATAGCGTATTTGATTTAGCCGATTTGCCAGTTTCGATGGCAGTGATAGGGACAGGTTCGGTAGGACTAGAGCTTGCCCAAGCCTTTACCCGTTTAGGAGTGGCGGTCACGGTATTTAATCGTGAAAACCGCGTGGCTGGCCTAAAAGATACCGATATCAATGCAAAAGCTATTGATTGCTTGAGCAATGATCTAACCTTGAATCTGAAAAGTACCATTAACGATTTAGGCAATCACATCGATAGCGATGATAAGCTCTCAGCCTTTATCGAATATACCGACAAAGATGGCAATGATCATCGCTGGGAAGGTGAGCGCGTCTTAGTAGCTACCGGTCGGCGCAATAATATCAAATCGTTAGGTGTCGAAAATCTAGGAGTAGAGCTAGATGACAAAAACCGGCCACAAAACTTAGATATTCATACCGGTCAAATCGGTGAGCTTGAAGTGTATATTGTAGGCGATGCTAATGCTCATATTCCCTTGTTGCATGTCGCTAGTGATGAAGGCTATAGTGCTGGTAGTATTGTTTGTAATCAAAATACCGATGCTTATATCCGCCCGCCAGCGATACCCTTCTCTATTGTTTTTACCTCACCACAAATCGTCAATGTTGGTATGACTCAGCAGCAAATAGAAGAAGATCCGGAGCTAGAGTATGTCATTGGCAAAGTGAGTTTTGATAATCAAGGACGTAGTCGCATTATGGGCGTCAACTGTGGCCTATTACATATTTATGGCTGCAAGCAAACCGACAAAGTATTGGGAGCCAGTATGGTTGGCCCTGACGCTGAATATATCGGTCATATCTTAGCGACCGCTATCACCAATGATATCTGCGTCAAGCAGCTACTAGATACGCCTTTTTATCATCCCACTATTTTAGAGGGACTGCGAACGGCTCTACGCGATGTACAGCATAAAATGGCTATTCCTTATCAAGCTTTAGATACTCAAGAAGATGGCTTTTAGTGTTGTTTCATTTTTGTAGATAATAAAGCTGCAAAATACTATTTTATTAAATAGACCCTTATTACTGATAAAAACTGGCATGGATAATAAGATGGCAATCGCTAGTATTACTGATTTTTTTCAAGAAATCATTCGTGATTTACATGCCAGTCTTTATTTAGCATTAGGAGGCTCCATTGAGGAGGATACGCTAGATTGGTCTTCTTATGCTGTAGAGCTGACCAGTACGGGTATCAAAATCTTAATACTTTTGGCGGTAATAGGATTTTTTTATTGGTTAGCTATTTATTTTTTAAAGCACAATAAAAAGCGCTTTCGTCTCAATGATCGCCGCGCCAAAATCGCTCGTTCTATCTTTCGTTATATCTGGATTGTCGCCAGCTTAATTGCGGTTATGAGTCAGCTTAATTTTGAGCCAGAAACGGTAAAAGCAACAGCGAAAGCCAGTATCTGGGCGGGTGTTTATTACATCTTATGGACGTCATCAGGACAAATCATCCATAGAGTCTTACAGCATTATGGTCTTAATGCTTCTATTGAGCAGCTGCTCAAAAATATTTTATCGGTCCTACTACTGGTATTGGGTCTTGCCAGTGTTATGGCGCAGTTTGGTTTTGATATTGTCTCTTTGGTAGCCGGTTTAGGTATTGCTGGTTTGGCCGTTGGTTTTGCTGCACAGTCAACGCTTGCTAACTTTATCGCTGGTATTACTATTTTACTTGAGCAGTCCTTTCAAGTAGGCGACTGGGTCAATATTAATGGTAATGAAGGCCGCGTCGTAGTGATTGCGCTGCGTACCACACATGTGCTCACCCGAGACAATATTACCGTTATCATCCCCAACTCCAATGTCGCCTCCTCCGAGGTGACCAATCTGACCTCCAAAAACTTCATTCGTTTTGACATAAGAGCTCGCATAGCTTTTGAGGATGATATCGAAAAAGCCCGTCAACAAATATTGCAAGTGCTGACAGATACTGAGGTAGTACTAAACCGCCCTGAAGCATCTGCTACGGTGGCAGAGATTGGCGAATACGGGGTATTTTTTATTGTACGCTTTTGGGTCAAGCCTGCCTCTGTCGCTCGCATGCCCAAAATCAAAGAAGATCTACAAGAGAATATCAAGCTTGCTTTTGATGCCGCTAATATCTCCACCCCTTATCCGCATATGCGCCTGCTTATGCCTAAAGACGTTGATTACTCGATTCCAACCAAGCCTTTTGCTACTACCACGCAAATAGTGAGCGAAGAGTTACCGAATAACAAGTTGCCGAATAACAAAGAGGAGTAAAGGGAGAACTATCAGCTAGCGCTTACTCAAGCTTATAAAATTTTGTACACAGTGCAAGGATTGGTTGTGGCATTGCTCTAGATACTTAAATACTGCTAAATCTTTATAATAAATATAATTATTTACCACTAGACGAGTGTTTTCTTGGTCCAAAAAGTGACCATGAGTATCTATGTTACCTTTAACGCTAGGGTATACCAACTCAGCATATTGTTTAAATGCCGTCTGCCCAAGACTATGATCTGGCAGTTGATCAAAGGGACCATCATAATAATTATTAAGCGCTGAATTACGGCTCGCTATCCCCACTAAAATCTTACGAGGCTGTGCTCTGTTATTATCATGAAAATAGACAAATCCCGTTCTAGCACCGACGCTAATATGTGGTGACAAGTCATAATAGTACTCGTAACTTTGGCTCTCATCCAAGAGATAATAAAATCGCTTCAGCTGCTGATTGAATACTAAAGTAAATACCACGCCAGATTCATCCTGCATATCGCCTAAGAACACCTCTTGCGCACTAGTTAGGTAATCACTAGTCGGAATATTGAGAGTCACTGCCTTTCTTCTACCCTCAAAGCTAAGCTGATATTGGCGCTCTGCTGTCTTAGTCAATACCAATCCGTCTGCCGCTGAATACGTCTTGTAATAAACCTCAGAATCCTGCCCGCCCTTTGCCTCTATATCATAATAATAAGCTAAAGAGAGTTGAGCTTTATCAACCAGCTTGTGACTGAAGCGAAGATTACCGCGTATAACATTACCTTGATGATAAAACCAAAAATAATAATAGCCTTCCGTTGGATACACTGTAATCCGTTCTGGCGTATGATCCATAACCGTTTTTAGCACCGCGTCGATATCAGTAATATTAAGCTTATCGTAGCTCGATAAACTCTCTATCATCTCTTGATTGGTATTTACTTTTGACATCGCAGGGCTTGAGAGCAGCCATAACGATCCAAAAGCCAGGAGCGCTAAAACCCTGATTTCATAATTATTTTTAGTGACTCTTTTCATAATACCCTCCTCTAAACCAGTAATAAATTCTGCATCGTAGCTATCGATCTAGAAAATATGATTTTGCCCTAAAACCAGTTTAACCAACGAGCTAAAGCAATGTACCTGTAGATATTGACAGGTACATTGTTAAAAAATCATTGTTATGATGAAGTGATAGTAGAAATAATGATCTAAAACTCAAGGAGCATATGATGGCTGTTATCAAAATCTTGCTTACTGGTTTAGTAGCAGTGGCTCTTAGCGTTTCTGCCGCTTCTGCTCAAAGAGATAGTATTAGCAAAAAACGTGCTGAGGTAGTGTCAAAAAGATCCATTCTAGCTATCAAACCAATGTCTGACTTACAAAACCAGCAACAAAAAAGAGTGTTTAATTCTGTAGTAGTCTCCCATGTGCCAGTCGAAAGACTTGATGTTATAGAAGCATTTCCCTACGCGGTTCACAATACAGCGGTCTCAAAAGATTGCTATACGCGTTTTGGTAGTCCGGCTGTCATCGTCGTTATGGGATACACTTTCAATATAGACTGTAGTACTTGGGTCTATTTGTCCGCTGAATAATAGATGTAATCACTCGCAAACCTTTGTAGGCAAAATATAATTTCGCTCATATAAAATCAAGGATGATGTTATGACTATTTTAAAAAACTTAATTCTCAGTTTGGCTATTGCGCCTTTAGCAGTTTCTATGGCCTTAGCTGCTAATGGCGGTGCTGGCAAAGCTACGTTCAAAGAATTCACAATGAAAGAGCAAGTCGCTACTCCTATACTCTCTAAAGAAAGTAGAGTCATCAAACCACAAGCTATCAAACCTTTAGCGCAAACAAATCCTACAAGACCCTCTTCTAATGAAGAGAAAGAACTTTATCATGATGAGAATAAATCAGAGTGCTATCGTCGTTATGGTAATCCACCTACTACTACCCTTCCTAATGGCAGAGTTATGAGAATAACCTGTCAAAGCCTAAGAAAAAGAGCAGATATGCAACCTATTGAAGAGCCTTACGATCCAAACTCAGGTATTACAAAACCCTATGTTTCAGACTCTGAATATTCTAGAGAGTAGATTCAACTAGATATTTTGTAAACAGTGCTTTTGATAGGAGATAGCAGATGATAAAACAGCTCATTCTCCTAATTTGGCTGATAACTGCTAGCTCGCTAGTGTGGTCAACAGATAAGCTGATGCCTATTGAGGGACAATGGCAGTTTTATCAGACGGATAATATTACCCTTAGCTACAGTGATGTTCCAGATTCTGACTGGCAAGCAGTTTATCCGCCCAAGCTTTTGAGCACCAATGCTAAGCATGGCATCTATGGCTGGTATCAAGTGTCTTTTGACTGGACACAGGCGACTGATAAAGATTGGCTACTCTACTTGCAAAGCATTCGTTATGCCGATGAGACTTGGCTGAACGGTCAGCGCATCGGTGGGCTAGGTCAAATTCTAAAGCCATGGGATTTTAATACTTCTAATCCACAAAATATGGCACGCAAATATACAATTCCGCCCAATTTATTAAAGCCCTCTAATAATCTATTGGCTGTCAAGGTCAATCTAGGGATCGGACAAGCTTGGGGCGCGATGTATCCTGGCGGCGTAGGTATTGGCGCCGATACTATCGGTATTGGTCAAGCACAAAGCGTCTATGATATTTATACTAAGCGCCTGATAAAAAGCACTCGTTTTGATACCATACTCATCGTATTAGGTGTCATCGATATCTTTATTATCGTTTTTTTATTTCGTAAGTCTATTCATCACTTTAGAGAGTTTTGGTGGCTATTGATTAGTAGCTTATCTATGCTATGTGGTTCGTTGTTGCTCGATCATTATGTGGTATTGGAGTCGCCGCCTAATGGTCTTAATCTATTATTGATTCTCTCTATTCTTATTGTGCCTTTTACTAGTGCCTTATATTTTCAAGCGGTCTATCACAATCTCTCAAAACATCTTATTTGGTTTATTACTGCTATAGGCCTGATATTGATTGGGCTGATTATTATTCCTAATATTGCTACTAGTATCAAAGAGTATAGCTGGCTTGGCTGGACGGCACTTGCGACAGTGACTTATTTGTACTGTCTATTATCAGTATTATATGGCATTAAACAGCGCTGTACTGGGGCAATGGTTCAGCTCATTGGTTTGGTTATTTATATTGCCTCCATCCGTACGCAGTGGTTGCCGAATGATTTATTTGAGCACCGCAATATTATTATTGGCACCCTTATATTTCGTTATGCTTTACTGTTTTCTTATTTTCAGCGTATCACTGAGATGAGTAGCCAATATAAACAGCTCTCTAAGCGCCTATTAACTACTATTGAGGATCATAAAAAAGAGATAGCTCGCGATCTCCATGATGATTTGGGCCAGCACTTATCGGCGGCAAAATTGCAACTACTGCTTTATCATCAAGGCGAGACAAAGGTGTCAATCCATTTTATACAGCAAGAGATAAACGCCGCTATCCAGTCTACGCGAGAGATTATGGAAGGGCTGCATCCTGTCTTTTTGGAGCACTATCGTTTTGATGAGGCGCTTAATAGAGAAGTTACGCGCTTGCAACGCCTATATCCGGTAGCTATTGAATTGACAATGGGCAAGGTTAAGCTTGAAAAAAAGATAGAAAAGCAGCTTTTTCGCATTATCCAAGAAGCGCTGCACAATGCTATTAGGCACGGTCAAGCATCATTTATTAAAGTACAACTGCTTGTGAATAAAAATCAGATTAAGCTGGTGATAAGGGATAATGGTTTGGGTTTTGATCCCAAGAACCTGTCTTTATTCTCAAAACAATACGGTTTTGGTCTAGTTAGTCTCCATGAACGCGTAGCGCTAATCAACGGTCAATTGCAGCTATCGTCTAAAAAAGGCAAAGGCACTACTATCAGCATTATTCTTGCAAAAAAGCATTAGTAACTTATCATTAAATAAATACTGTTAGCTATCTAACTATTAAGCATCAAACTATATCTATCAAGCCATAACTTACGGCTTTGACGATAGCTTCTGTACGATTGCTAGCGTCTGTTTTTATAAAACAATTGGTCATATGAAAGCAGACAGTACGCTGAGAGATTCCTAATTTACGGGCGATTTGCTTATTGCTATCACCGCTTGCAACACAGGTTAATACCTCAAGCTCTCGCTCCGTCAGGCAGGGAATAACTACTAGGTTTACCTCTTCACAAATTAAGGACGGTGATATAAAGCTCTTATTCAAAAGCACTTGTTCAATAGAGGTAATCAAATCCTCAAATGCCATGTCTTTTAACACATAACCTGCTAATCCTAAACTAAGCAGCTGCTGTGCTCTATAGCTATCTTTTAGCATTGTCAGCACGATCAATTTAGTATCAAAGCTGTTTTGTTTAAGGTGCTCAATCATGTGCTCTATCGAGACGCCTGTCATCGATAAATCAATAAGCGCAATATTAGGCTGATATTGCTCAATCATGGCTAATGCTTGATCGCCATCCGTCGCGCTAGCTAATAACTCAAAACACTCTAAGCGCTCAAACAGCATGATTAAGCCTTCCAAAAATATAGGATGGTCATCAGCTACGATTAATGTGGTTAGCGTCTTCATTTATTTAGTATAAAGCATATAATCCCTCTTATTTAGAATTAATAGAGATGAATTAGCAAGTATTTGGCAATACTTTCTTAAAATTTACTTAATATTACTGTTAGCTTCGTTACTTTTGGGCGGCTAACTTATTTAACCCTATGGCTTTAAACCTTAGCCAACTGAATTGTGCTAAAATTGCCGGCTAAATAAAACCTCTTTTATTCTCTGATTCGCTCTTTTTGCAACAGGTATCCGTATGACCGAAGTAACCCTACCCGCCTCGCCACAAACCACCTCGCCAGCCGCCTCAAACGAATTGTCGCTCGATCTTGTTATCACTTGTGCTGATGGTTTAGAGCTACCACTACAGACTGAGCTGACCAGCTTCGGTATCGCTAGTGTTATCAAGAGTACCGGGCGACTCACGGTTCGCGCAAGCTTGCGCGATTTATATACGATCTGTTTGTGGTCGCGAGTAGCTTCTAGAGTACTTATGCTCATTAAGCGCAAAAACATCAACATCGACTATGATGTAGCAGAGCAGCTTTATGGCCTCGCGAAGTCCATTAACTGGACGGAGCAATTCGATCTTGAGCAAACCTTTGCTATTCGCTTGTCAGTGGATAAACGAGTCGCTGTTAGTCAGCAGTTTGCGATGCTACGGGTTAAAGATGCGATTGCCGATACCTTTAATGAAGCTTTTGAGAGCCGTCCTAATGTCGATAGTAAAAACCCAGATTTTGCTATTTTTGCGACAGTTAATGATAAGCAGGCCGAGTTATATTTAGATCTATCTGGTACAAGTTTGCATCGCCGTGGCTACCGCGTGGCGATGACCGATGCCCCATTGAAAGAGAACCTAGCCGCAGCCCTACTCTATAGCTCAGGTTGGCATCTAAAAAATGCGGCTAATAACGCGCCTTTGTATAATGCCTTGATTGACCCGATGTGCGGCTCCGGTACTTTTATTATCGAAGGCCTGCTGATGCATTTAGATTATGCCGTCGGTATTGATAAAGCCGCCAATCAATTTGGCTTTTATCAGTGGCAGCATCATGATGAGACGCTGTGGCTTGCGATGATAGATGAGGCGCAAACCCGTTTTCGCGAAGCGCTTGCCATCGCGCTCGAGCAGCCTGATACTTTACCACTGATACTTGGTTTTGATGCCGATAGCGGCGCTATTTTGGCCACAGAGAAAAACCTAATTGCCGCAGGATTGCAAGAGTTACTACCACTGATTGATCTTGAGACCCGCGCGCTTAACAAATTAAATGACACTTTACAGCCGATGGTTAAGGATGGGCGCTTAACTAATCCGCTAATCATCACCAACCCGCCTTATGGTGAGCGTTTAGGTGATGAGGATTATATTCGTCCGCTTTATCAAGCGCTAGGACTTATCATTCAAGACAGCTTTGCCGGTAGCGGTATCGAGCCGATGCTTGGTATCTTGGCGGCAAACGTTGAGCAAGTCGATATCTTACCTATTAAAGAGCCAAAAACGCTGCGCTGCCACAATGGTGCGATAACCGTTTATTTCCGCTACGGTCAGCTCATTGCAGGACAGACAGGTAGTCTAGTTAGCTACTTTGAGAAGCGCGAGATTGCAGTGGAGGAAGGCCAAGACTTTATCAATCGTCTACAAAAGAATTTGGGGAAACTCAGAAAACAGGCGAACAAAGAAAAGGTCAGTAATATCCGTGTCTATGATGCTGATTTACCTGACTTTAAAGTGGCAGTTGATCTATATGGCGACTACGTGCATGTGCAAGAGTATGCACCGCCAAAAACCATTCCGCCTGAGACTGCCAAAAAACGCTTTAATCTGGCCCTTATGGGTATTCGTGAAGTATTAGGCATCAATCGCGAGCAAGTGTTTATCAAGACTCGCGCGCGTCAGTCAGGTAATGAGCAATATAGCAAACAAGGAAATACTGAGAAAAAAGGCAAGTTCTATATCGCCCGTGAAGATGGCGCTTACTTTTATGTCAACTTTACCGACTATCTTGATACAGGGCTGTTTATCGATCACCGTAATATGCGCGCGCGTATCAAGCGTAATAGTGAAGGCAAATCGGTGCTAAACCTTTTTGCTTATACTTGTACCGCTAGTGTCCATGCCGCTTTAGCTGATGCCAAAAAGGTCACGAGTGTCGATTTATCACAAAACTATCTTGATTGGGGCAAACAAAACTTTGTATTAAATGGCCTTGATATCAGTCGCAACAACTACCAATTTGTCGCCGCCGATATCTTTGAATGGATAAAAAATAATACTGAACAATTCGATATTATCTTTATTGATCCACCAACCTTCTCAAATTCCAAAAAGTTTCAGGGCACCTTTGATGTGCAGCGCGATCACGCCGCTTTAATCAATCGCGCTATGAACCGCTTAACCTCCGATGGCGTGCTCTATTTCTCCAATAACTTTAGCCGTTTTGAGCTCGATGAGCAGTTGATGGAGCGCTACAATATCACTGATATTACCCCTCAGACCATAGGTTTTGACTTCAATATCAAAAAGCCTATCCATCAAAGCTTTGAGATTCGCCATCGCTGATTTTTATTTAATAATAAAGCAACAATAAGCTTTACAACAATGACCCGATCCGCTTTGATTGGGTCATTTTTTGTTGTTATGATAGAACATCATTTAGCAGCAATTACAGTTATCATTTACACTCTATTGATTGCAAACTTTTAACTATAAAAATCAACCTAATAAAAAGGATCTATCCATGGCTTTATCATTAAATAAAGGCGGTAATTTATCGCTAACTAAAACGGACCCAAACTTAAATAAACTACTTATCGGTCTAGGCTGGGATGAGCGCGCCACCTCTGGCGCTGAGTTTGATTTGGATGCTAGTGTTTTTTTATTAAGTAACGCCGGCAAAGTGCGCGGCGATCACGATTTTATCTTCTATAATCAGCTAAAATCTGATAATGGCGCAGTTGAACACACCGGTGATAACCGTACTGGCGAAGGGGACGGCGATGATGAAGTAATTAAAGTCAATCTAAGCCAAGTGCCAAGCGATGTCGATAAAATCGTCGTCACTGTCACTATTCATGATGCTGCTGCTCGTAGCCAAAACTTCGGTCAAGTGGCTAACGCTTTTATTCGCGTCGTTAACGAAGAGTCTGGTACCGAAGTCGTACGCTTTGATCTGGCAGAGGATTATTCAGTCGAGACTGCTATGGTGTTCGGTGAGGTCTATCGCCATAACAATGAATGGAAGTTTCGCGCGGTAGGTCAAGGCTACTCAGGTGGCCTACAAGCGATGTGTCATCAATATGGTGTTGATATCTAATCGCAAAGTATAATTAGTGGCGAAGTACAATTAGTTGCAAAATACTACAGTTTTATATAGCTAAACGATTAAAAATGCTTTATGTTTCTGTTAATTTTCGTCCCCAAAAAGGCAGCTACTTATAGCTGCTTTTTTGAGCATGTATTAGTTTTTTACAGTGTTTGCATTTATCTCTATTAGACCAAATTAACTCAGCATTACTTTATGCCATTAGACAGGACATGTCATGAGACATTTTTATTTAGACTTTATCTTTACCGCTATTGCTTTGGCCGTAGCTGCTTGGTGGGGATATTCACATAGTGGGATCAGTGGCATGTTATCCACGCTATCTATCACCGCTATTTTGGCGGTAATGGAGATCTCATTATCCTTTGATAATGCGGTAGTCAATGCCTCAGTACTAAAGCGTTGGGACGCCTTTTGGAAGATGATCTTCTTAACGGTTGGTATCTTAATCGCCGTGTTCGGGATGCGCCTCGTATTTCCGATTGTCATTGTCGCGGTCACCGCCGATCTTGGCATGATGGAAGTTATCCGCTTAGCGCTTAATAACCCCACAGAGTACTCAGCCAAGCTATTAGCCCATCACGCTGAGATTTCAGCATTTGGTGGTATTTTCTTATTACTCGTATTCTTAAATTTTGTCTTTGACGATAAAGACGTTCACTGGTTTCATTGGCTTGAGAGCCGTTTAGCTAAATTTGGCAAAGTCGATGCTATGAGCGTCTTTATAGCACTGATTGTATTGATGATCGCCGTCTCCTTTGCTAATGAAGCGCAAGCGGCAGCAGTCCTTATCGCTGGTGTTTGGGGTATCTTAGTGTATCTTGGCGTGCAAGTCATCTCAGGCTTGTTAGAGGGCGATTTGGAAGAAGAGCTAGATGAAGACGGCAATAGCACCGGTGAGGTTACTAGCGCCATTTTGCGCGGCGGTATCATAGGTTTCTTATATTTAGAAGTGCTCGATGCCTCCTTTAGTTTCGATGGCGTTATCGGTGCATTCGCGATTACCAATGATGTCATTGTCATCATGTTAGGTCTAGCTATCGGTGCGATGTTTGTGCGGTCAATGACGATCTTCTTAGTCGATAAAGGCACGCTTGATGAGTTCATCTACCTTGAACACGGCGCGCATTATGCTATCGGTGCGTTAGCGGTTATTATGCTGCTATCGGTTAAGTTCCATGTGCCAGAGCTGATTACCGGTCTTATCGGTATTGCCTTTATTGGTTTGGCTTTGTGGGGTTCATTAAAGTATCGTAAAGCAGAAGCCCTAGCCAATCCTGACGCAGAAACACAGCTCAAAACCAAGCAACTAGATTAGTTTGAGGTTATGACAAACAGTAAAGGGCTATAGCGATGATTCGTTATAGCCCTTTTTTATGTCTATCATTTTAGAAGGACAAGTAATCTCTAATATATACTCTTTACTTCCCTGCTAGCATCTTTTGCAGTTTTGCTAATATCACCCCATACAGTGGTAAGAAAATCAACACGCCCATTATCATCTTAAACAGGTAATCTACGCTGCCAATCTCTATCCAGTTTGCTGCCATAAAAGCATCTGGGCTTTTGTAAAAGGCAATGGCAAAAAAGCAAAAACTATCCACCAGATTACCGATAAGCGTTGAGGCTAAGGGAGCAATCCACCAAGTTTTGAGCTGACGCAGTTTATTAAATACCTGAATATCTAATAGCTGACCAATAACATAAGCACTGAAGCTCGCTAGGACAATACGAAAGACAAATAAATTAAAATCCAGCAGGTGCTCGTGACCGACAAACTGCCCTTTTGCAAACACCACTGAGAAGTAATAAGAGATTGCCAGCGCTGGCAACATCGCAAAAAATATGATTCTTCTAGCTAACTGCTGACCAAAGATACGCACGGTCAAATCAGTAATTAAGAAGATAAAGGGGAAGGTTATGGAGCCCCAAGTGGTGATAAAGCCAAATACTGCTACGGGTATTTGCACCAAGTAGTTACTGATAGCGATAATAAAAATATGTAGACTCGCCAGCCAAAATAAAGCGCGGCTATAACGAATGGATGGGATAGGTGTAATCGAGGTAGTACTAATGCTCATAGAAGAGTCCTTTTTTTAAATCAGGGTTGAGGGAACCTGAGCGCGCATATTATAAAGCAAAACACTTACAAAAGCCAAAATGATTTGGATAAAAACCTTAGATAGCAGATCTGACATTATAGCTATATTCACTTTTTTGTAGCCAGTTTTTGTAGAGGCCATTATAGATAATTTGGTGGTGTTCTAAAAAGTATGCTGGCATCAGACGTAGCCATAATTGACATAGAAGAACACCAGATCGAATACCTTAAAGTGATTATCAAGCTTTTTCGAGAAGCAGCATGTTTTTCTAACGGC
>JARIDJ010000090.1 GCA_029267175.1 Psychrobacter sp.
TCCGGTAGCGACCGCTTTATTTGACAAGGATTCAGGCGCTATCATTGATGAGCGGATGCTACTGTTAGACCAAGCTGAGCAAACCTTTAGCTTTGATAATATTACCAGCGAGCCTGTGGTCTCTTTGTTGCGTGATTTTAGTGCGCCAGTACAGCTAAACTATGATTATAAAGATGAGGATTTAGCGTTCTTACTTGCGCATGAGACTAATGGCTTTAATCAGTGGCAAGTGACGCAGATGCTAGTCAATCGTATCTTATTGCACACACAGAGCGTCAAAAGTCGTCCTGATATTTATTTGCAGACCTTAGCCAAGACTTTGCCAAAGCTGGCCGCGAGCGATGCTATGTTAGCGGCGCGCCTGCTCGATATTCCCTCCGCACAAGAGCTAGCTGCCGCCACTCATCAAGACTATGATCCCAAAGTGATTAAAGAGCAGCGCGATGGTTTATATAATCAAGTGGCAGAATCCCTCAAAGATCAATGGGCGGCGCTCTATCAGCAATTGCCGCTACAGCCGTATACCGATAGCCCAGTAGCGCTGGGTAAGCGCGCACTACGTAATGTCATCTTAGACATGGCATTAACGGCTAAAGTTGAGGGCGCTGAGCAGTGGGCTGAGCAGCAGTACGATAATGCCAGCTGTATGACTGAGCGCTTTGGCGCGCTAAAAGCCATGGTTAATCATAAACTCGATAAGGCGGATGAATATTTAGCGGACTTTTATCAGCGCTTTAGTGATAATGATTTGGTGATAGATTTATGGTTCAGTGTGCAAGCCTCAAGCAATCATGTGACTACAAAAGATATCAAAGCCCTATTAGTGCATGATAATTTTGATTGGCATACGCCTAACCGTATCCGCTCAGTGATCAGTGCCTTTACCTCGCAGCCAACGGTGCTATGGACCGAGCAGGGCTTAGATATCTATACCGGAGTGATTAAGACTTTGGACAGCACCAATCCAGTGCTCGCCGCGCGTCTGCTACAGGTGCTAGCGCGTTGGTATACCTTAGTTGCGCCGACACGGCAAATGGCGCACGATAAACTCACGAAGCTGCAGCAGCAAGTGAGCTCTAAAAACGTTACTGAAACGTTAGATAGTGTGTTAAGTGCGGCAGCTAATTAACTCTTATCAGATCTTCTTTATCCACCAACGAAGGGTACGTGTGGCATGGATCTAAAAAGTATTGAAAAAATTGAAAAAAAGGCCGGCTTTAGTCGCTCAGAGGCGCTACGTATGGCTTGGGTGTTGGTGTTTATTATTGGCGTAATGCTGTACGCGCACTTTAATACTCCGGCTGTGCCTGGCCGGATAATGCTGATAGTCGCGGCGATGATTGGTGGCTACATGGCGCTCAATATTGGCGCAAATGATGTCGCTAATAACGTCGGCCCGGCGGTGGGGTCGCAAGCTCTGACTATGGTCGGGGCGATTGTTATCGCTGGTATCTTTGAAGCGGCTGGCGCGTTAATCGCTGGTGGCGATGTGGTTAGCACCATCAAAAACGGCATCATTGATCCAAGCCTAATTCAAGACAGTAATGTTTTTATTTGGATTATGATGGCCGCTTTATTAGCGGGAGCCGTATGGCTGAACTTTGCCACGGCAGTAGGGGCGCCGGTGTCAACCACCCATTCTGTCGTCGGCGGGGTGATGGGAGCGGGTATCGCGGCGGGTGGCTGGGGTATTGTCAATTGGAGTCAGATGGCAGCGATAGCGTCGAGCTGGGTTATCTCTCCGGTTATGGGCGGTATTATAGCCGCCGCTTTTTTGCTACTTATCAAGCACACCATTACTTATAAAGACGACAAAATAGCCGCCGCCAAACGGGTAGTGCCGCTATTGATATCATTAATGGCATGGTCATTTACCACTTATCTACTTATGAAAGGCCTAAATAAGCTTTGGGAGCTGAGCTTTGCTATGGCCTTAGGCTTGGGTTTTTTCGTCGCTATTGCTATTTATATTATTATCAAACCTCTAATCGCTAAAGCGGCAGATAACATTGATAATGATAAACATGCTATTAACTCCCTTTTTACCGTACCGCTAATATTTGCGGCCGCCATGCTCAGCTTTGCCCATGGGGCCAATGACGTTGCCAATGCGGTAGGACCTTTAGCGGCGATTAGTGATGCTATCACTAGTGGCGGCATCGCGAGTCAGGCCTCTATCCCTTTGTGGGTAATGATGGTAGGAGCATTAGGTATCGTATTGGGCTTAGCGTTATTTGGCCCCAAGCTGATTCGTACGGTGGGCTCGGAGATTACTGAGCTTAATAAAATGCGCGCTTTTAGTGTGGCTATGGCCGCCTCTATCACCGTTATAATTGCCTCACAATTAGGCCTGCCAGTAAGCTCTACCCATATCGCTGTCGGCGGTATCTTTGGGGTAGGGTTTTTGCGCGAGTACATCAAAAAATCTTATCAGCGTATGGTTGATGAGATTATGGAGCATCATGAAGGCGTCGAACAAGAGATAGTAGAGGCTTTTTTACAAGATTTTCAAGCCGCTTCGGTGGCGGGCAAGCATGCTATGCTCCAACAACTCAAACAAAATAATACCGCGACGCAGTTTAGTAAAAGGGAGAGAAAAACCCTTAAAAAAGTGTATAAAAATGAGCTAGTAAAACGCTCAGCGCTACTTAGAATCGCTGCAGCTTGGGTAATCACCGTACCTGCTTCTGCGCTTTTGGCCGCGCTTATTTTTTATACCATCAGAGGAGCACTGTTACCTTAAGTCTCTAACTTTTTTGGCAAAAAAGTATCATCGTGACACCCTAAACGGATCATTAAGCGCATGTATAGAAAGATAATACTGCTAAGCGTCTTTATCATTTTGGCTTATGGCTTTTGGGTAAGTCCTAACCTAAAGCAGATTAGTGCTGGGGTGGCGATATTTTTGTTTGGCATGTTAGCGCTAGAGGAGGGCTTTAGAGCATTTACGGGTGGCTTATTAGAAAAAATTCTAAAAAAAACCACCACTGGCTTATGGAAAAGCATGAGCTTTGGCGTCGTTACCACCACTATAATGCAGTCGAGCTCCTTAGTTTCGGTAATTGCTATCTCATTTTTGTCGGCCGGTTTAATCAGCTTAGTATCCGGTATCGGTATTATCTTTGGTGCTAATTTAGGCACGACAACAGGCGCTTGGTTAGTTGCAGGTTTGGGGCTAAAAGTCGATATCGCCGCTTATGCTATGCCAATGCTAGTGTTTGGGGTTATTTTGATATTACAAAAGTCCAAGCACCTAAAAGGTATCGGCTATATATTGGCGGGGCTGGGATTTTTGTTTTTAGGTATTCATTATATGAAAGAGGGCTTTGAGCTCTTTCGTGAAAATATCGACCTGACCGCTTATGCCATGACCGGTCTCAAAGGCTTACTACTCTATACTTTGATAGGTATCGTCGCGACAGTGATTATGCAGTCCAGTCACGCCACCTTAGTGCTAATTATCACTGCTTTAGCCAGTCAGCAAATCACCTATGACAACGCCTTAGCGCTAGCCATTGGCAGTAATATAGGCACCACCGTCACCGCTATTATCGGTGCCATCAGCGCTGGCGTTAACGGCAAAAGACTAGCTGCCGCGCATTTGGTGTTTAACGTCATCACAGGACTAGTAGCCATAGCTCTAATCGCTCAATTGATGGTAACGGTTGATTGGTTATCTAGACTATTAAACATAGCAGACGATAATTACACCCTTAAACTGGCGGTATTTCATACTTTATTTAATCTATTAGGCGTCATTTTGATGGTGCCTTTCATCGATAGATTAGCCGCTATTATCACCAAACTACTTCCTGATAAAGTCTTTGCGGTTGCAGAGCCGGTTTATTTGTTAGATTCCGCTCTGGAGATTCCGGAGCTGGCAGTGGAGGCGGTGTATCAAGAAACACTGAACCTAGCGAATTATTTCTTTGGCGTACTGTGTCATGGATTGAGCTTTAAAGTCGCTGATATTCGCTCAAATATTGCAATAAAAGAGATTATAGATTCTTTTGAGAAGCCTATTCCTATTAATTTAGATGAAGAATATACCACCAAAATTAAGGGACTCTATGTTGAGATAGTCAATTACACAGGTCAGATCAATAATGAGAATATGACTTCTGCACAAAATAATAGAATATTTGAGCTACGCTCGGCGGGCAGTAGCATGCTAGCGGCTATCAAAAGCACCAAACACCTGCACAAAAATTTATCTCGATATTTAAATGACCCCAATCCTTTTGTGCGAGCCGAATATAACAAGATTCGCTATCGATTGGGCAGCATCCTTAGAAGCCTTATTGAAATACAAGACAATTCGGACAAAATCAGTGAGTTTATTACAATACTACCAACCATTGAGGCTATGAGAGTCGAGGCGATTCAGGCAGATCAGCAGTTTATCATTGATATCAACTCGCTCATTCGCGACAGAAAGATTAGCTCTGCTATGGCGACATCCTTGATGAACGATAATAGCTATACTAATAATATCGCCAATCAGCTCTTAGAGATTGCCACAATATTGTTCAAAAAATGAGTTAGCCTTCATTCATGATTATAGAAACAAGAGGCTAAAGCTGTTAAAGCAGCTATAAAAATAGCCTAAGCAGAATAAAAAAGCTGAATCATTAGTAGTCTAGATCAACCGCTTAAATCAGCCTCACTAAAAAAGCCCGTTTAGCATAACTAATCGTCTGCTAAATGGGCTTATTTATTTTCATAAAGTCAAATTAACGATTAGGTAAAACGTCTTTGACCGCGTCACGTAAATCATGCAAGGCAACGACCGTGCTATCCCAATCTAGACAACCATCAGTAATAGATTTGCCGTATTCAAGCTGGCTTAGATCGGCGGTAAGCTTTTGATTGCCGCCTTTTAGATGACTCTCAATCATCATGCCAATGATAGATTTATTACCGTTTTGGATTTGCTCAGCGACGTTTTTGATAACCATCGGCTGCAAGTAAGGATCTTTACCGGAGTTGGCATGGCTTGAGTCAATCATAATCTTGGTGCTGGTTTTGCCTTTCTCTAACTCATTTTCAGCGGCGGCTACCGCTGTTTCATCATAGTTGGGTTTACCATTACCACCGCGCAGTACCACATGCGCGTATGGGTTGCCTTTAGATTTGATGATAGAGACTTGCCCATCAGCGGATAGCCCTAAGAAGCTATGACCTTCTTTCACCGCTTGCATCGCATTAACCGCGACGGTCATACCGCCATCGGTACCGTTTTTGAAGCCAACCGGACAAGATAAGCCTGAGCTCATCTCACGATGCGTTTGGCTCTCAGTAGTACGTGCGCCGATAGCAGACCAGCTAATCAAATCCTGCATGTACTGCGGGGTATTGGGATCGAGCGCTTCGGTGGCGCAAGGTAGACCTTTTTCATTTAGATCAATCAACAGCTTACGAGCGCTACGCAGACCTTTTTCTATATCGAAACTGTCATTCATATCAGGATCGTTGATCATGCCTTTCCAGCCCACAGTAGTACGCGGCTTTTCAAAATAAACTCGCATCACCACAAATATACTGTCTTCAATCTCTTTGGCCAATACAGCCAAACGATCAGCATATTCGTGAGCGGCTTTTATATCGTGAATAGAGCACGGGCCAATCACCACAAACAAGCGCTTATCTTTGCCATCCAAGATATCTTGAATAGTACGGCGACCTTTTAGCACCGTTTTATAAGCGGCATCGGTAAGTGGTAGCTCAGTTTTTAGCTGAGCAGGAGTGATTAAAGGAATGAATTGTTCAATATTCACGTCATCAATATCTGCGTTATGGGTAGCGGTTGTAGTCATGGTTATCTATCGTCTAGCTGATTTATAGGAATATTCATTATGCGGTCAAAAGCTGCCGTTGACAAGGGTAGTCGGTCAATTAACTGACTCATAACAGGAATGTGAAAACCAAAATTTTGTTATACTTAGCTTTTTATGATTATATTCTCCGCTATTTTTTAACATTAAAGGTTGGTCATGACAGATATTGCTAAGCCTAAAGCTGCAACTGAGCTTATAGATACTCCACAAAACCATTCGCCATTATCAGCACCATTAGTGATAGGGATAGTGGCAGGCGAGGTATCTGGTGATAGCCTTGGGGCGGACTTTATGCAGCAGATGAATAATTTGCGTGATGATATCATCTGGGTTGGAGTGGGCGGCACAAAAATGCAAGCGCAAGGGCTACAAAGTCTGTTTCCCTTATCGCGTTTAGCGGTGATGGGCTTAGTGGAAGTCGTCTCACAACTATCTGACTTATTCAAAGCGCGTCGTGAATTGTTAACAGCATTTGCCGCTGCTGATATTGATTGGTTTATTGGTATTGATGCCCCTGATTTTAACTTGCGCGTCGCTAAGAAGCTAAAGCCTAAAGGAGTGTTTTGTGTACAGTATGTTAGCCCCTCTATCTGGGCATGGCGCGAGTCGCGTATTCATGGCATTAAAGAAGCCACTAACTTAGTGCTGTGTCTATTTCCATTCGAGCTACCCGTCTATGAGCGTTATAATCATCCGGCCATTTGTGTCGGTCATCCGCTGCTCAGAACTTTAGATAAGAAGCTTGTTGAGACGCCGACTAATCAGTTACGTAGCGAGCTGGTTTGGCATAATGATGGCCTGCAGCAATTCTTCATCGAGCGCTTTGAGGCGGTCAGCCAGCTTATTTGTGTGATGCCAGGCTCACGGCGCAGTGAGATTACCGCTATTTTGCCCTTAATGCTAGATGGCATTCAAAAGCTATTGTTAGTAGATCCTAAGCTATGTTTTATCATCCCGACCGTCGATCAAAATCATCAATACATCGTGCAAGACGTGATAGATAAGCGCTCTGAGCAGCTACGCGCCGCTATCGCAGTGGTCTATGATGATAGTCAGCCAGCCTTTAGTCAGCAAGCGATGGCCGCCTCCGATATTGTCATGCTAGCCTCAGGCACCGCCACTTTGGAGGCGATGCTGCTTGAGCGCCCTATGGTGGTGATTTATCAGCTCAATCAGTTGACTTATCAAATTGCCAAGCGCTTAGTCAAAACTCCCTTTGTAGCATTGCCTAATATTTTGGCAGGAGAGGCGATAGTAACTGAGCTGATCCAAGAGCAAGCGACGGGCGAAAATATCTGCCGTACTTTGACCAAATTATTGCAGCCACGCGCTTATAGCGAGCAGCTCAATAATCTATTAGCTACCAAGCGAGATTTGCAGCAGCAGAGCAATCACGATCCTGCCAATAGTGTGGTCGAGCAGTGGTACCTGCAAAATTAGGCTTTGACTAAACCTTAGTCTATTTAATTTTTAATAACTTGATAACTTTTAGCGGTATAACATGAGCTTTGAGACCCAAATTTTTCCTATCGACATCTTTATTGATACCTCTATCAAAAGTATTGAGATAAAAGGTCAGTGTATTACTCTGGCGGCAGCTATTCAGTTAACCGGCCAGCTAAAATTCTCAGCGCTGTTAGCTGAGCGTCAGTCAGCAGCGGGGCAAACTACTTCGCTCAAACCGCTACAGTTAGGCATTGATGAAGCAGGGCGCGGACCACTATTAGGCAGCGTTAATGTTGCCGCGGCTCTCTTGCCAAATGATTGGTCTGATTTGATTGATAATCAGCCTTTATTGAATACGCCTTTATCTATCCTAACCGATTCCAAAAAGCTCAGTGAAAAAAAGCGCGACATTCTCTATCCTTTGATACAGCAACATACGCTAGGGTTTCTTATCGCTGAGATACCAGCGGCGGTAATAGATCAGCTCAATATTCTGCAGGCGACGATGCTAGGAATGCGTTTGTGTATTGAGGGCTTACTGGAGCAGATCGCAAAAGGGATAATAGCTAGTAAGCTTATAGAAACTACAAATGAAGCTAAACTGCTAGCCGTTGAAGTATTAGTCGATGGCAATCGCTGCCCTGAGCTGGATCATATAAAGTTGTCTAACTTAGGATTACCTCAGTCCGCTATCGATTGCCAAGCTTGGGTCAAAGGGGACGCGCGTCACACTAGCATGGCGGCAGCGAGTGTCTTAGCCAAAGTCAGCCGCGACCAGGCTATGTATGTGCTAGACACAAAGCATCCACAGTATGCTATCGCTAAGCATAAAGGCTATCCAACCAAGGCGCATCTGCAAGCTATAGATACTTATGGCGTGTTAGCTGAGCATCGACGTAGTTTTGCTCCTGTGGCAAAAAAGCTTGAGGATACATAACAGCGAGAATCATAATAAACACTCAATATTTTATACTAGTATTATAAGTAAAATGCCTACTTCATCAGATTAAATAGCCTAAGCATTAATATGTGATATTTTGGATATATAGAAAGACAAGTCTTTTTATTGAAAAGTACTAATCTTGAGTTTATAGTTCGTCAATTGAGTACGAGTAGCATTTTAATAATGCATCACGATATAAAGGACGAATGATGGCTTCAAGACTAGCAGCAAGACAAATAACAGCTGTAATGGTTTCAACCTTACTTTTAGTAGCCTGTGGCGGCGGTGGCAGTGATTCAGATACTAACGCCACCCATCAGTCTAATGCTAACTCTGAGGACAACAATGATTTTGGTTCGCCACCGTTAACTAGCTTACCACCGCCAACTAGCTTGCCTAGTAAGCCCGGTACAGAAAGCTCTAATGATGCGCAAGCTACGTTGGAGGCAAATAACACCTTTACTCTTGCTCGTACTAGTTGCGGTCTTAGTGGCTTGTCGCAAAGTCAAGAGCTTGAAGATATCGCCAGCACACATAGTAATTATATAAAGCATGTGTATGAAAATACGCAGCCTACAGCATTTAGCCCTCACTTCGAAAACAAGATTGCTGATATTGCACAGCTGACCGGAGATGGTAATCCCTTTTATCGGGGAAATAGTCTTTTAGAGCGCTTAAGTCATGCAAGATATGTAAGCTCTAATGAAGGCGTTACTGAAAACATTGCTCAACATAGATACTATACCTCCGCTGGCAATTTTGTAGCAACTGATACTGTAGCTGTCTCTATGGCTCGCTCTTTATTGGCCGCGCCTTATCATCTACGCTCATTAATGCGTCCAAGCTCAGGTACGATAGGCACAGGGTTTATCAGTTATAACCCTTATAATAAAGATCCCCAAACTAATCGCGGCTATGTGTTAGTGACGCATAGTGACACCACCCCTGAGAGTAAAAATAATGTGCCTAAAGGGGTGTTCACTTATCCTTGTCAAGGCATTCAAGGTACAGTGACCGCACTTTATAACGAAAATCCAAACCCTGTAGCAGGGACTAATCGTGACTTGCGTACCGATCCTATAGGTCAACCTATTTATATCAACGTACCAACTGCAAAAACGATCAAAGTGAGTAATATAAAGTTCTATGATAATCAACGTCACTTAACGGTGCCGGTTAGTTTGCTTGACTACGACAATGATCCTCATAGCGCAACCGGCTATAAGCTACCTAATAACGAAGCCTTTATCTTACCACTCACAGATGGCCTAAAAAGCTGTGAGGTAGGTGAAAAACAAGGTAAAAACTGCGGTCTTTATGGTAATACTGAGTACCGCGTAAGCTTTGATGTGCTAATAGATAATAAAGATTTAGAGAGTAAATCATTTACTTTCACAACGGGTAAAGTCAATTATTAAGCAAGAGCTACTTACAGACAGCTTGTGTTTTATACTGAGCCCAATCAAAGTAAACAAGGCAGTCCATGAGCGCTAAATCATCAAGCAAAACTTCAGTAATAGCGATGCTGTTGCTACTATTGTTGCCTGCCTATGATGGAGTAGAGAGACGTCAGCTGAGCGCGATTTATAAAAGTGATTTTGAGGCTTTAATAACCCGTCTTCAATTAGATAGGGCGCTTGATCCTAGCATTAACTTGCCAGAGGATAGCGCTACTGCTCCCGCTCATAAGTCTATCGAGGAGGGTATTAAGGCAAAGGTAGCAAATAGTGATTTAATTGCTAATAATGCTGACAATGATCATGACGAAAATGTCGCTAGTATTGCCAATAATGAATTTAATCTTGCTAGAAGTCGCTGCGGGCTAACGACTTTGACACAAGACCCTGAGCTCAAAGCAATAGCGCTAGACCATGCTAACTATATTGGTTATGTGTTTGCTAACTCAGCGCCTACTAGGTTTAATCCGCATTATCAACATGAGATTGCCGATATTGCTAGCGTTACTGGTAGCAACAACCCTTTTTTTGGCGGTTTAGATGTCAAAAACAGGATGTTTAATGCCAGCTACCCTAATCTCAGCTATGGTATTACCGAAAATATTGCGCAGACAATGTATTATCACTCTGCCGGCAGGCTCATATCGCCAACGACCGCAGCGATCTCTATGGCAAAATCTTTATTAGCCGCCCCTTATCATCTGCGCTCACTAATGGTACCAAGCTCCAAAGTCGTAGGAACGGCGCTGATCGATTACAAGCCTTATGATAAAGAACAGAGCACTAATCAAGGTTACGTATTAGTCACTAACGCGGCGGCTACTAAAGCCACAAAGAACGCAAAGTTTTCAGGGGTTTTTACTTATCCTTGTCAAGGCGTCACTGGTACTGTTACCGGACTTTATAACGAAACGCCTGATCCAGTCAGGCATAGCGGACGCAACTTAACTACTGACCCGATAGGGCAACCTATCTATATTAATGTTCCAGAAGCTCGAAGTATTAAAATTAGTAATATTAGTTTTTATGAGGTAGAGCGCAATATCACTATACCTACGCAGCTACTAGATTTTCAAAATGATCCCTATAAAAATACTGAGTATCAGCTATCAAAAAATGAAGCCTTTATCTTGCCTATCACTGACTCGCTAAATAGCTGTGAGAGCGTTATAAAAAAATATAACCTGTCAAAAGCTAAAAACTGCGGTCTACATGGCAATAGTGAGTATCAAGTGAGCTTTGATATTAGTATTGATAACAAACGCCTGCAGACTCAGTCCTTTAGCTTTATGACTGGAGAGACTAACTATTCTTGATAAGCTATCTCGTTCATGTATCAGAACGACGATCCAGGCTGCTCTAAGAATGCTTTTTCATCAGCGCTAGACTCTCGACCCAAAGTCTCATTACGATGCGGATAACGACCAAATTTCTCAATGATATCTTTGTGACGATGCTCAAACTCTAAGGTGCTTTCGTCACCTAGTTGCTCAAACAACGGCAAGTACTGCTCATGAATAGCCAACGACTCAGAATGCATAAAAGGCATAATCGTAAATCTGCGCCACTCCATTGGTAAGGTTGCAAAGTAGGGTTGTTTGATGGCTTCTTGTGCCAACACTACCGCCATACCATCTTGCGAAAAAGAGCGAGCATCACCGCGGCATAAATTACGTGAGAACTGATCTAGTACGATAATCTCAGCTAAGCGACCCGCTAAGTTAGTAATCGCGCTATTGTTATCAGCTTGACTCTCTGTGCGTCGCCAAGAGGCACATTCGCCCTGCTTAGCCGCTTGCCAAATTTGGCCAAACTGCTCGCGTATACGCTTATCAAAGTCGTCGTTTTTTTCGAACCAATACGGCTGATTGTCTTTATCGAACCAAAACTCCAACACCGCTCGAGCATCCGCATTTAGATGAGTCAGATCGATATCTTTAGCATTAATCTGTGCTAAACCTGCTTGATTGACAGATTTGGAATAATCAGTAGAGAGTGACATAAGCTATTCTATTGGTAGTGGATTTAGCCTACTATAACCAATTTTTCTTTAGGCTCATAATGCTAAAATGTAGCCACAGTTAACCTTGCAAAATACAATATAATCCTTATTATCAGTCGCTACTAGTGCTAGAGCCAGTTTGGTTTTATTAGCCGCATTTTATTCACCGTTCTTTTTTAATAGCTTTAGGTTCTCTTATATGAATGTCACAAATGCTTCAACATCTACTCCTAAAACGTCAGCACTGCCTGCTACGCCTTATTACTTATTGGATGAGGCAGCAATCGTTAGTAATATGCAAATTATTGCGCGGCTGTGTGAGTTATCAGGCGCCAAAGCTTTATTGGCCTTAAAATGTTTTGCGACTTGGGGTGTGTTTGAGGTTATGCGTCCTTATTTGCATGGCACGACCTCATCGTCGCTCAATGAGGTACGCTTAGGTTTTGAGACTTTTGCCAAAGGCACTGCTAATCATAAAGACGATAGCTTGAGTAATGATCAGGCAAATGATAAAAAGGAGACGCACGCTTATAGTGTGGCGTATAGTAGCGATGAGATTGCTGAGGTCTTAAACTATGCTGATAAGATTATTTTTAATTCAATCTCGCAGTTGAGCGCTTTTAAAGCGCAAGCTTTGGCACAAAATATTCCTATCGGTCTGCGTCTAAATCCAAAAACCAGTAACTCCTCTTTTATTATTGCCGATCCAGCGCGTCCTTTTAGTCGTCTTGGTGAGCACGACAAAGCCCGTATTGAGACCGTCATTGCTGATATCAGCGGGGTGATGATTCATAACAATTGTGAGAATGATAGTTTTGAGGCCTTTAGTGCTAGCTTAGCAGATATCGAAGCTAGATTTGGCGACATACTAGCTCAGCTTGAGTGGGTGAGCCTCGGCGGTGGTATTCATTTTATCGCGCCAGATTATCCACTAGAGAAATTAGCTCAGCGCTTAAAAGGTTTTAGTAAAAAGTACGGGGTACAGGTCTATCTAGAGCCAGGTGAAGCTAGTATTCATGGGGCAGGAACGCTGGTAACTACCGTATTAGATACTCTACATAATCAAAAAAACATTGCTGTCGTTGATGCCTCTATTGAAGCGCACATGCTAGATTTGCTGATTTATCAAGAGTCAGCGTCGATAGCGGCTATCAATGGCCATACTACTGAGATTATGCCAATAAAAAACCAAGACAATGACCAATCTCAAGTGGCTAATGAGTCAGAGAATACTATCATTTGTGGCCGCTCGTGCCTTGCAGGTGATATCTTTGGTGAGTATTCACTAGCCCAGACTTTAGCTATTGGCGATACCGTTACCTTTGGTAATGCTGCTGGCTATACTATGGTCAAAAAGAACTGGTTTAATGGCGTTAACATGCCAGCGATTGTGATTAAACGCTTAGATGGTAGTATTGAGATACAAAGAGAATTTGATTATCAAGAGTTTAAAGCCAGCTTATCTTAATTATCAGTATAGCTATCGGCAAACCTTGGTTCTGCCGTGTATAGCTGTTTTATTGAGATGCTATTTTTGCCAAAAAGAAGACAAAAAATTGTTATAATTGCCCTGGATAAAATATCGAGGCATAACGATATTTTGTTTGACGGGTGCGTGGGTTTTCCTCGGTCTTCCTTTTTAATTCACGCATATCATTCACTCGTTGCTGTTTCGATTGACCTTTATCATAGGCAACGGCAGTAACACAAAGGAGGATTGTTCTTTGAACATAAGTCAAACTAACTTAGCTAAAAAAGATGTGCTTATCATCGGTGCAGGCGGTGTGGCGCAAGTAGTCGCGCATAAATGTGCTATGCATAACGATGTGCTTGGTGCGATTCATATTGCTTCACGTACTTTAGATAAGTGCCAAGCTATCGCTCAAAGTGTAGAAGAAAAAGGCAGTTTTAAGCAGCCAGCGACGCTGCATACGCATCAAATTGATGCACTAGATATTCAAGCACTGATCGCTTTGATTGAAAAGACGGGCATTCAAATCGTTATTAATGTAGGCTCACCTTTTGTCAATATGAGCGTACTAGAAGCGTGTATTGAGACCGGCGCCGCTTATATTGATACGGCTATCCATGAAGATCCACGTAAGATTTGTGAGACGCCGCCGTGGTATAACAACTACGAGTGGCAGCGCCGTGAGCGCTGTGCCGAGCAGGGCATCACCGCTATTTTAGGCGCAGGGTTCGATCCTGGTATGGTCAACGCCTATGCGCGTATCGGCTATGACATGATGGATAAAGGCTCGGTCACTGATATTGATATTATCGATATCAATGCTGGCAGCCACGGCAAATACTTCGCTACTAACTTTGATCCTGAGATTAATTTTCGCGAGTTTACCGGAACCGTTTATTCATGGCAGGATAGCAAGTGGCAGTCGAATAAAATGTTTGAGGTTAAGCGTACCGATGATCTGCCAGTCGTTGGCATACAAAACAGCTATCTTAGCGGTCATGATGAGATTCACTCGCTATCGGCTAATTTGGATGTGCCAAACATTCGTTTTTGGATGGGCTTTGGTGAGCACTATATCAATGTCTTCACGGTACTTCAAAGCTTAGGATTGTTATCCGAGCAGCCTGTCACTACCGCTGAGGGCTTAGAAGTAGTGCCTTTAAAAGTGGTGAAAGCGGTACTGCCTGATCCAAGCTCACTTGCGCCAGATTATACTGGCAAGACTTGTATTGGTGATAAGATCAAAGGCAAGATAGACGGCGTTGATAGTGAGGTATTTATCTATAATATCTCTGATCATAAAGAAGCTTATGAGGCAATGGGTAGTCAAGGTATCTCCTATACCGCAGGCGTACCACCTGTCGCTGCCGCTATGCTAGTGGCGACTGGCGAGTGGGATGCCGGTAAGATGGTCAACGTTGAAGAGCTAGATGCCAAGCCCTTTATTAATCTGCTAAATAAGATTGGTCTGCCGACTCGTATTCAAGATGCTAATGGGGATAGGGCGCTTGAGTTTGATAACTAATTTAAAAATTTGATTTAACTAAAAGCTTATCTTATTAGATAAGCTTTTTTTGACTCTATTATCCGCTAAAAGGTATATTTAAATTTATTAGTTGTGGTTTTTACAAGGCTTTAGATATGGCAAAAATACTAATAATAATAGGTGTGGTATTCGTCCTTATAGGGCTAGCTTGGCTTGTATTTCCAGCTCTGTTTAACTGGATAGGAAACCTACCAGGAGATATCAAGTACCGCTCAGGCAATACCAAAATATACTTTCCAGTAGTCAGTATGATTGTAGTAAGTATAGTGGCGACTATAGTGCTTAATCTATTCAACCGTTAAGATAGCCTTATAGTTTAGCTAAATGCTAAGCTAATTTTATCCATATTTTCTATTAATTTTATCTCATAGAGCAAAAGCAGATAAAAACTCTGCTATAGTTAAAGGCTAGTATCAAGTTATCTAAATTGATACCCCTCATAAGCAAGGAGCGCTTTATTCATGGAATTTGACTACGTAATTATTGGTGGCGGCTCAGCCGGCTGCGTGATGGCAAGTCGTTTATCTCAAGATCCTACCCTTTCAGTATGCCTACTAGAGTTCGGCGGCGACGGCAAAGATTTGGCGGTACGCGTGCCAGCGGGTGTCATTATGATGATGCGAGATAAGCCTGTAAAAATCAATAACTGGGCTTTTAATACTGTACCGCAAACCCATCTCAATAACCGAATTGGCTATCAGCCGCGCGGGCAGTGTTTGGGCGGCTCATCCGCTATCAATGCCATGGTCTATACTCGCGGCAGTGCCAAAGATTACAATCGCTGGGCAGAGAATGGCTGTGAAGGTTGGGGTTATGAAGATATGCTGCCGTTTTTTAAAAAGGCGGAGAATAATATCCACGGCGGCGATGAATATCACGGCGATTCAGGTCCACTGCATGTCTCAGAGCTTCTAAGTCCGCGTCCTATCTCCAAAGCTTTCGTTGATGCCTGCATCGCTAATGGGCTTGACGCTAATAACGACTTTAATGGCACCAAGCAAGATGGCGCTGGTCTCTACCAAGTGACGCATTTTCATGGTGAAAAACAAGGTCAACGCTGTTCAGCGGCCGCCGCTTATCTGCATCCAGTTGAAGACCGTCCGAACCTAACCGTTATCACCGCTGCGATGGTCTCAAAAGTCATCATCAAGGACAAACGTGCAACGGCTGTTGCTTACATCAAGCACGGTGAAGAGTATACCGTCAGCGCTTTAGAAGAAGTGCTGTTATGTGCAGGTGCATTTGGCTCGCCAAAGACGCTGATGCTATCGGGTATTGGTCCAAAAGCGCATTTAGAGGAGCATGGTATTGAAGTCATTCAAGACTCTCCAGATGTTGGTGGTAACTTGCAAGATCATTTGGATGTTGTATTTGATTATAAGGTCAATACCAAAGACATTATCGGTATTGGGCTGGGTACGGTGAGCCAGATGATGTCTGCTTTGGGACAATGGAAAAAAGATGGCACTGGCATACTATCGACCAACTATGCCGAGGGCGGCGCTTTTTATAGTGCAACGGATAAGACGCCAAAAGACTGGCCAGATACTCAGCTGCATTTTGTCATCTCTCGAGTCATCAATCATGGTCGTGAGCTCAAATGGGGCTATGGCGTCTCAGTGCATAGCTGCTATTTGCGTCCTGAGAGCCGTGGTACGGTTAGACTTGCCTCTACTGATCCTAGCGCTGCGCCGCTTATCGATCCCAATTACTTGTCTAACGAGAAAGATATAGAGTTTATGGTTGCAGGGGCTGAACGTGCGCGCGCTATTATGGCGGAGGCACCGCTGGCCAAATTTATCACTGAAGATTACGCGGCTCCCTATATCGAAAAAGACGGCATGATTGGCTATATCCGTAATAAATCCGATACTATTTATCATCCTGTCGGCACTTGCCGGATGGGCTCTGATGAGCTATCGGTCGTCGATACTGATCTAAAGGTAAGAGGAATTGAGAGCTTACGCGTGATTGATGCGTCAATCATGCCAACGCTTATTAGTGCTAATACCAATGCGCCAACTATCGCTATCGCTGAAAAGATAGCTGAACAAATAATGTCTGAGCGTGCTGCTAGTCAAGAAGTACGAACACAGATTAATAACTATGCCAAAGCTGAGCATGTAGCTCGCGTTTAATGCACAGCGGTGAGAGCAGTCTATAGACTTTGAGTATTTTCCATAAAACCAGCCAGATATTGCAATATCTGGCTGGTTAGTTTTGACTGTTTAAAGAACTAATTAAAGCTAATGTTATTGAACTATTAGTCAGTCCTTTAAACTATAGCTTTGAAAAGAATTTATGAGTTGGCACTACCAAGCCTGCTGCCAATACTGCTTTGACAATACCGCCAAGGATAAACGGATATAAGCCAAACTGTAAAACGCTTCCTTTAGGCACAAAGAATGACAGATGAATTAGACCAAACACAAATACCACCGCAGTTGCTACCAGTGCAACGACAGTGCTCATAAAGTAACTTTTTAAAACGCCTTTATCGCTAAAATACCCCAAGATAGCAACAGAGGCGATAAAGCCATATAGATAACCGCCAGTAGGACCGAAAAAGGCGGCCAGACCTGTCGAACCGGTAGCAAAGACTGGTAGACCCATCGCGCCTTGCGCCAAATATAATAGTACCGCTGAGACACCTGCTTTTCTACCTAATGCCAAACCCACTACCGTGACGGCTAGAGTTTGTCCAGTGATGGGCACCGGATACATAGGCACTGAGATTTGCGCAAATAAGGCAATTATTAGTGAGCCAAAAACAACCTTGATAAAAAAAGCCGCCTGCTCATTACTCATAAACCACCGTTTGGTGGATGCTAAGACAGTTGACATAAAAATCCTTATTATTCATTTATGGTTATTGTTTATAGTGTACGCCTGTTAACTGAAATTTAAAGTATACTATTGCTGATAAATTTTCAACTGATATTTAAAAAGTCACATGGATAGCAATTTTATGATAAATAATAGCCTCACCATTTGGATTTATGCAGATGAAGGTACTAGCGAGCTTAGCGTAAAATCAGCACTAGTGACCATGAAAAATAAGCTACCCATAGGTTTGGTTAATAGTGTGCAAACCATATCCAGCCAAGACATCATTAATAATAAGCTTAGCGGCTCAAATGGCGTTGCTATGTTAGTTATGCCAGGCGGCGCTGACCTGCCTTATTGTCAAAAGCTCAATGGGCTAGGCAATGCTATTATCCGTGAGTTTATTAGCAAAGGAAATATTTATATCGGTATCTGCGCAGGCGGTTATTACGGCGCGCGCGATATTGAATTTATAGGGCGAAGTTATGAGAATGGTAATAGCGAAAAATATGAAATCAATGGGCCGCGTGAGCTGGCTTTTTTCTCAGGTACAGCTATCGGTAGTATAGCTAAGCTTACTAATGGGCGGCTCTATGATGAGACTGCCACTTCAAAAGCTTTAGTCACTCTAGATTATGAAAATGCAGAACAAGACAAGGTTTATTATCACGGCGGCGCTTATTTTGTAGGAGATAAAGATGTGGAGTTTAAGGTTGTAGCAACTTATAGCGATGGCAAAAATGCGGTGGTGAGTGGTAACTTTGGAAAAGGCAAATATTTACTCTCAGGCGTGCATTTTGAGTTGTGTGCTGATGTTTATGAG
>JARIDJ010000040.1 GCA_029267175.1 Psychrobacter sp.
AGTCCTGGGGTATCATATAGAGCGACTAGTACTTCTCCTGTCTGACTATCAGTCAGTTGCGCGCGCTCCACATGACGCGTAGTAGCCGCTTCATTTTTGACTTCTCCAAAATAGACATCACGTAGTAAGGTGCGCAGTAGGGAGGTCTTACCCGTATTGGTATGACCGACAACGGCTAATTTTAATGGCTCGCCGCTAGCAAGCGTGGTTTTATGATTTGCTGCATAGTTGGCTTTGCTAATATCAGCTGTTTTTGAAGCGTCTGTTTGAGATACTTTATCAATATTCATAGGTAAATCAGCTTTTGTATCGATAGTACTGTCAGCTGTTGGATCGTCTACTAAGGCCTTGTCAGCGAATAACCCAACTGGCTTATTGTTAGCTAAGTTGTTATTTAAATTATTATTATCGTTATTCATTCCACTAATCCTATTTGTCTTTCAGCTAAAGCCGTCTGCCACTGTTGGTAGCGCACATTTGCGGTTTGAACGTCCGTATTAGCTGCATCATTATCCAGCAATTGTACAATCAATCCATGCTTGGCATGAGTAGCAATTTGGTCAAGCTTACGCAAAGTACCGCGATCAGGTAGCGCTTGGTTATGAATACCGAGCAACACTTGTACCGGATGCTTATCCAAATACTCGTGCAAACGCGCCATGTCCTCACGATCATCGACTATGCCAAAATCTTCTACGCTTTCATCCGCTCTGATAGCCGATCCTGCCTGCCACCAGTGCTGCTGCTCGCTTGGATACTCAAGTAGCGCAACTAGTTTTTTGCCTGAGCTTACCGCCGCTTTTGGTGCCACAGGAGCAGGCGCTGCTCTAAAATCATCTGCATCAATCACTTGCCGCTGCCAAAAGTGAATGATTTTTTGATAATAAGGCAGTTTGATATCCAGACGCATTTTATTGTGACGAAACATCAGCGCGCAAAATCCCCAAGCCAGCGCACGCGGCACGATACCGTACATCAATAAACTACCTACTAACAAACTGGCCCATTGCCTAGCTACCGATAAAGGCAGTGCATCAGTCACCAAACGGCTTTGGATAATAGCCTCACTATCTGGCACATCAAACCCTACCATACTAGGTAACCATCCCAAAAACTGCGTCAAGCTAATTAGCGCCTGATCCGAGAGTAAGGTTGACTCCCAGCTAAAGCTATACTGGCGCACCACTAACAAAAATATAATCGCCAGCAGCATACCGGTCAAAGTTGCTAGCCACAACTGATGGCTAAACTTACCCAAATACCAGCGCATACCGCTATGCTCTAATTGCTGCTCATAGAGCCGCACCGCTGCTTGAGTAACGTCATCTTTACCGCGTATCAGGTAGCTAGGACTGACAAAATTTGCAAACCAACTGGCCGACTGCTTTTGATTGATTAGGGTAAATACTAGCCAACCAAAGAGCATTAAAGTATGAAAGCCAAGTAAACAGACCAAGACATAAAAGAAATTGACCACATTAGCCTGTAGTAAGGTAAATAATCCCAAAAATCCAGAGAGGCACCAGACCACACTCATAATGACCATAATACCTTTGAGACGACCGTCTATCTTGCCAAGTACTCTTGCTAACGCACCATTACTATCGATACGCGCGGCACGGCGATGCAGCTTTTGAGTAGGGGTACCCTCTTCATGTTGTAATTTTTCAGTAACCAATAAAGGGTCAGTGGCAAAGACATGCTGCTCAGTTTCAAGCAGGCGCACCAGCTCGGTCAGTTGGTCTTGGGAAGATAACATGTAAATAATACCCTTATAAAAGCTTTAATCAGTCAAGCAGATAGTAAATGGTTTTTATAGTGAAAGGAATTAATCTTTTAATTTAAAAAGTTTGCTTTAATATTAGTAATATTTATTAATTAACTTATTGTTTTTATTGATAAAAAAATAATATATACAATAAAGCTGACCAAATGGTCAAAAAACACTGGCAGTTCTTTCAAATAGTCGTTATCCTAATTCAGCAATAATTTAAGATCAAAATAGATTAGGCTTAGGCATGGAGCATGACTACATATGGATATAACTACTAACCCAAAAATAGCAACCCGCCCAGAGGATGAGAATCTAGGTGTTGTTGCTAATATTGCTTACGGCTTTCAGCACGTACTGACTATGTATGGCGGCATTATCGCAGTGCCGCTAATTGTCGGTCAAGCGGCAGGCTTAGTACCGGCAGAGATTGGACTACTGATTGCTGCCTCCTTGTTCATAGGGGGATTAGCTACACTGTTACAAACTATCGGCGTGCCCTTTTTTGGCTGCCAGCTACCACTAGTCCAAGGGGTATCCTTCGCTAGTGTCGCTACCATCGTCGCTATTGTTACTGCAGGAGGCGGACTACCTTCGGTGTTTGGTGCGGTCATTGCCGCTTCGATTATAGGGTTATTGATTACGCCTGTATTTTCGATGATTATCAAGTTCTTCCCGCCACTGGTGACAGGGGCGGTTATTACTACTATTGGTCTGACTTTGATGCCTGTCGCGGCGCGCTGGGCTATGGGCGGTAACAGTAACTTGCCAAGCTTTGGTAGTATGACCAATATCGGCTTAGCTGCTTTTACCTTAGCGTTAGTATTGTTACTAAGTAAGCTTGGTAATGCTGCTATTAGTCGCTTATCGATACTACTAGCGATGGTTATTGGAACGGTGGTGGCTTGGGCACTTGGACTGGTAGATTTTTCCAATGTTATGACAGGGCCGATATTTGCTTTTCCAACGCCCATGCACTTCGGTGCTCCAACTTTTGAGCTTGCCGCTATTATCTCGATGTTCATCGTGGTGCTAGTTATCTTGGTTGAGACCTCAGCGGATATATTAGCAGTAGGCGATATCATTGATACCAAAATTGACTCAAGACGTTTGGGCGATGGCTTACGTGCCGATATGATATCGAGTGTTGTTGCGCCATTTTTTGGCTCATTTACTCAAAGTGCTTTTGCTCAAAACGTCGGTTTGGTAGCAGTAACCAATGTTAAAAGCCGATTTGTAGTGGCCTTTGCTGGTATTATCTTAGTAGTGTTAGGACTAATGCCGCTGATGGGCCGTGTTATCGCTACGGTTCCAACCGCCGTACTTGGCGGTGCTGGTATTGTATTATTTGGTACCGTTGCAGCCAGTGGGATACGTACCCTAGCGCAAGTCAACTACACCAATAATATGAATTTAATTATCGTAGCCACTTCCATCGGTTTTGGTATGTTGCCCATTGCCGCACCTTCGTTCTATGATCAATTCCCCGACTGGTTTGCCACTATCTTCCATTCAGGTATTAGCTCTACAGCTATCATGGCTATTGCCCTAAACTTATTATTTAATCATCTAAAACTGGGTAATTCAGAAAATCAGTCTGTATTTGCCGCTGGTACTGAAGATCGCTCAGTACGCTCCGATGTCATTGTTGAGTTGACAGAAGGTGATTATTTTACTGAGGGCAAGCTGTACGATTGTGACCACAATGAGGTTCCAGTCGTGGTGGTAGAAAAATCGGCACATTAGCTATAAGTCTATTGTAGTAAAGGGCCTCCCTAGATAGGAGGCTTTTTTACGGCGTATCCGCGGTAAACCGTATCAATTTATAGCGCTGTTTGCTATGGTTATAGTCAGAAGGTCTAAAGGAGGCAGTATGAATAATTTAAATAAGAAGACTTACCTTATCGTAGGCGGTACGGGCGGTATTGGCAAAGCCATGGTTGAGCAGCTAGTAGCCGCTACTGCTGATAATAATGATAAAAATCAAAGCATTCGCGTGTTTGCTACCTATTATAGTAGTGTGCCTGAGATTGAGGCCGATAATTTGCATTGGCTTAAGATGGATATCTGTGATGAGGATAGTATTAAGCAAGGAGCGGACGCTATCAAACAGCACAGTAACCATCTTGACTGGGTAATTAACTGTGTAGGGCTGCTACATAATGCAGACGCCCAACCTGAAAAAGCCCTGCGCCAAATTGAGAGTGAGTTCTTTTTGAAAAACATGCAAGTCAATGCGCTAGCTAGCATGCTAATCGCTAAGCACATTAAGCCTTTGCTAAGCAAGGCGGAGAGAAATAATGACAGTCCAGCTATCTTTGCGACAATATCTGCGCGCGTGGGTAGTATCAGTGATAATGAGCTTGGCGGTTGGTATAGCTACCGGATGAGCAAAGCGGCACTTAATATGGGCATGAAAAATCTAAGTATTGAGTGGGCACGCTCCTTAAAACAGGTTTGCGTCGTCGTCATGCAACCCGGTACCGTCAATACGCAGCTGTCTGCTCCGTTTCAGGCAAATGTTAAAGAGGGCCACTTGTTCTCACCAGCCTACAGCGCTGAATCCTTGTTAGAGGTATTATCAAAAATGAGTAGCGAGCAAACCGGTAGCTTTGTCGATTGGGCAGGGGAGTCGATACCTTGGTAGTGGCTAAGCTTAGGTAGATAAAATAAACTATAACAATCAAAAGGGCTTGGCGTTATTCGATTAACGACAAGCCCTTTTACTTATTACACATTTAGCTCATAAAAACCAATTAGACATGATCTAATTTACCATAAATAAGTCCATAAACTCGTTTACTGGCGTTTGCTCTAAGCGCTGCTGATCATCGCATAGCTCAATGATTTCTTGACAGCGACTTTCTATAAAACGGGTGCTCAAATTAGCGCGGAACTTAGCTTCTAGTATCGGAATACCCTCAGCGCGGCGACGTTTATGACCAATAGGATACTCAACGACTACTTTGCTTGTACTAGTGCCATCTTTGAAGAAGATCTGAATCGCATTGGCAATCGAGCGCTTGCTAGGATCATGATAGTCCTTGGTATAGCTAGCATCTTCCTCGACGATCATCTTACGACGTAAGCCATCAATCAAGATATGATGCTGAGCGTGGTAGTCATCCTCATAGTTCTCCGCCATCAAGTCGCCCGTTAGTAAAGGCACAGCGACCATATACTGTAGACAATGATCGCGATCAGCAGGGTTGGCCAGCGTACCTTCTTTGGAGATAATACGAATAGCAGACTCATGAGTGGTCAGCACGATTTTCTCAATCTCGTCAATCCTATCATCGATAAGTGGATGCAAGATAACAGCAGCTTCACAAGCGGTCTGTGCGTGGAATTCAGCAGGGAAGCTGAGCTTAAATAAGATGTTCTCCATCACGTAGCTACCAAACTCACGCTGAAAGGTAAATCTGCGCTCGCTCTCAGGCTTGAGTGCCAAGTCTTTATTGGTATGACTAAACAGCACATCATAAAAGCCCCACTGCGGCGCTGATAGAGCACCTGGAATACCCATCTCACCGCGGCGAGTGATATCTACTAGACGTACTGCGCGGCTCGTGGCATCACCTGCTGCCCATGACTTTCGGCTACCGGCGTTGGGAGCATGGCGATAAGTACGCAGCGCTTGCCCATCGACTAACGCTTGAGAGATTGCCGCCATAATACGCTCACGTGGTAGCTTGTAGAGCTTAGCTACTACTGCAGTGGAGGCTAATTTGACTAAAAATACATGATCAAGGCCAACGCGATTAAAAGAGTTCTCTAAAGCCAACACCCCTTGAATCTCATGCGCCATAATCATCGCCTCAAGCACTTCGCGCATAACCAAGGGCTCACGATTACGGCTAATATTTTGCTGACTAATATAATCGGCTACCGCGAGAATGGCGCCCAAATTATCAGAAGGATGTCCCCATTCAGCTGCCAGCCAAGTATCGTTATAATCGAGCCAGCGTACCATGCAACCGATATCGAAGGCCGCTTTGATAGGATCTAGTCGGTGGGTAGTGCCCGGAACTCGTGCACCATTTGGCGTAAGCTGATCCTCGCAGTCGGGGCCTAAATGCTTGGTGCATTCTGGGAAACGCAGCGCTAGCAGACCGCAGCCGAGTGTATCCATTAAGCAATGACGCGCGGTATTCCAAGCGTCTTCGCTGTTGTTTGAGTCGTTATCTATCGAATAATTGAGCACATAATCGGCAATTTTTTGAATCTCATCGTCATACTCAGGACGCACATTGCTCTCGACCGTAGCATTTTGATTATCAGACATGGTTGTCTCCTCTTCCTTGAATTTGCTATCTATCTTAACTTATCAATCGATTTGGGGCTTAAACATAAGCCATAGTTAAAAGTAGCATAGGCGAGAGGCAACAACCAAACTGTATTGTGTTAAAAATTAAAACTTTGTTAGGAGCTTATAGATAACGCGAAAATCCTAAGTTGCCATTTTAGTTGACCTTTTAATATCGATATTGGGCTTCTTTAAATCATTAGGTACAACAAACCTAAAATAAATAAGGCCACTAAGATAAACAACAGCGAGCTCAATACTTTGACAGTAGTGCTAGTATTATCATTACTAACTTTTTTGACTTTGGTTTTTTTGGCCACGCGTAGCACCATCTTCACATGCTCAATACCATCCTCTAAATAATAATCACCTTCAGGCACAAACCCCAGTGACTGATAAAAGCCTAGCAAGTAAGTTTGAGCCGAGATAATAATAGGGCGCTTTTTGCCATATTTTTTGCGGCAATG
>JARIDJ010000104.1 GCA_029267175.1 Psychrobacter sp.
GTGGAGCTGGCAACGCTGTGGGGGCTTAGCGAGCTGATTATCGGCTTGACAATTGTCGCTGTTGGCACATCGCTACCTGAGCTGGTAGCTAGCATATCTGCGGCGCGTAAAGGCGAGCATGACATGGCTTTAGGCAATATAATTGGCTCCAACATCTTTAATACTTTGGCCGTAGTCGGTCTAGCTGCGCTTATAGCTCCTATCACGCCTAATGCTATGATCTTATCGCGTGACATATTGGCAATGGGTTTATTGACGTTGCTGCTATTTGCAATGTGTCTGTTTGCCTTCAAAACCAAGCGCAGCTTTGGTCGCAGCTCAGGCGCAACGTTAGTGCTATTCTTTGCCGGTTATACTCTTTGGTTAATCCAAACAGCCTCTATGTAGCTGTCATTACTCGCCTCTAAAAATAGAGGAACAAAGCTAGCTTTTTCTATTTCTAATCACTCGCCATAGACTTTCGTTTTCAGTCTTTGGCATCTTTAGAGTGATAGTATTAGAGATCATATCTTGAATGGCTAAGCCGCGACTATTAAATAGACAAAAAGCATAATTGAACATCAGTCCCAAAAACGCGCTAGTCAAGATAATAGCGCGTGAGCCGCCGATTAGACTACCGATAATACCAAAGATCAGCGGCATTAGGCTTGCCGCCATTATACGTTTAAACGACTGTCCCCAAGTTAGCAGATGGCCTGAATCATTAACGGTTTTTAGACGCCAAGTTTGCATGCCTAAAGTTTGACCACCACGGCGCCAAAACAGCCCATAAAAGCCCACTAGCGTTAGAATAAATGACGGCGTCATCACGGCGTTTTGATACCAAACCGGTAACGACTGAGCTTGTGCGGAGTCCGTACCCGTTTGCATAGTGAGCAGCGTCCCTATCACTGTCAGTATGGTACCGACCAAAAACAATAACGCTAATATCAGCATGCCATCATAGACGATAGCCGCAAGTCTAGTCGCCGGTTTAGCGATAGTAGGCTCCTCTACTACCGCCTGCTGTGAAATGGCGCGAGACTGTGTAAATCTAGTTTTGGTAGTGGCTCTGTTTTTACTTTTTGGCATGGCTTAAGCTCATAGCAGGCATAGAATAATAGCTCTATTGTACCGTAATTAAGAGATTTATCATAAAGCAATGCATAAAGTCTGCGCTATAAGCAGATAAAACCAACAGGCATAAAAAAATCGCCAAAATGTCAGAAGACAGGCGATTAATTTAGGATGCTCTTTTAGAGCTTTTAAAACAGTGATAATGCAAATAGTGCGCCTGGAGAGATTCGAACTCCCGACCCCTTAGTTCGTAGCCAAGTGCTCTATCCAACTGAGCTACAGGCGCGTATTGCACATCATCTACTACGCAGTAAATTACTTTTGTAGTAAATTAGGTTGGTCATTATATAGATAATCTTGGGGTTGTCAATATCTTTGTTCAATTAAACTAGATTATTTTCAACTTAACTTATCTACTATGAACCGAATAAATGGCGGTGAAGGAGGGATTCGAACCCTCGATACGCTTACACGTATGGTTCCTTAGCAGGGAACTGGTTTCAGCCACTCACCCACTTCACCGAACAATATAAGACTTCTATAAGATAGAATACAGTATCGATGCTAGCGATACGTCTTATGCTGTGGGCGAGTATTATAACAAAGCCAAAACGAATTGCAAGCGTTGCGTGTGTTTTTGCTATAATTTAATTTTTGTTCTCATTAATTTATTATAAAAACAACTCTAAGGAAGAGCTATGCGTCCCGTAGTATTGTGTTTTTCAGGATTAGACCCCTCTGGCGGAGCCGGTCTGCAAGCAGATATCGAAGCTATTGGTCAAGCAGGCGCTCACTCAGCTATTGCTTGTAGCGCTATTACTATTCAAAGCTCGCAGCAAGTTTTTGGCTTTGAGCCTTGTAGCTCGCAGTTAGTAAGAGCGCAAGCGATGGCGGTGCTTGACGATCTGCCAGTAGCAGTGATCAAATCTGGTATGCTTGGTACGACCGATAATATAAAAATGCTTACTCATTTGTTTGCGAACAAAATAATTAAAAAAGGCACGCCTTTTGTGCTTGATCCGGTATTGGTCGCCAATAGTGGTGGTAGTTTGGGTGATGAGGCGACTTTAGTGGCGGCGTTTCAAAAGCTGCTACCTTATGCTACCTTGATTACGCCTAATACGCATGAGCTGCGGGCGTTGAGTGGCGAGCAGGATCTACATACTGGCGCACAAAAACTATGCGCTGAGGGCACTTATGCGGTGCTCGTCAAGACCTCTCATGACTTCGATAGCGGTGATATCGAGCAGTATCTGTATATTAAAGGCGCAATGGTGCATAAAAGTACGCTGCCACGTCTATCAGGCGAGTTTCATGGCTCTGGCTGCTCACTTGCCAGCCATATCGCTGGGCGCTTAGCGATGGGTGATGATTTGGTTGATGCGGTCATTGCGGCAGATAGTTGGATCACGCAAACCTTAATAGCGGCAGATAATCCACATCCTAATGAGGCTGAAGCTCAATTAATTCCAAATCGCTTTGTTAAAGCTTAGAATTTAAATAAAAATTTAGGTAAAAAAAAGCTCTACACTCATTATTAATGGTTGTAGAGCTTTTTTATTAAGCTAGTTTTATTTACTCTTAGCCTAACCCAGCATTGGCATTAAGCTAGCTGCTACCGCATTAACCATTATCTCGATTAAATAAATCGCAAAGAAGGCGATAATTGGCGATAAATCAAGCATGCCCATATTGGGCGTAATGCGGCGAAACGGCGCTAGGATAGGCTCAGCAAGCTGCATAATGATACCAATGATAGGATGCTGAGACTGAGTAAAGACTACTATCCAGCTAACGACAATAGAGCCGATAATTAAATAACGACTCAATCTTAAGAAGTCTAAAATCAGACTCAATGAACCCTGAAAAAATAACGGTATTGGCGCAATGCCTCTTTGCATCAAAGCCGCTTTACCAGAGATATCTATCAGTCGAATCAAAAACATCAGCACTATCGCCGCAATACTGATGCGTCCTGCGCCTAAAGTCGGAAAAATACGCCCAAATACATCGACAATATGAGTCGCTCTATAGGCAGGAGCAATCATAGGATTGCGCGCATCCATCCCAGCAAACTGCAGCATAAAGCGGATAAATATCAGCAACATGGCAAAAGTGGTAACTAAATCGAAAATCTGTAATAGTACGTTGTTCATTAAAGGCTACTCAAAGTGTCGGTATAGAAATACTAAGGCGGTTTTATTTCATCTCTTCGCTAAGCGCTTGGCTACGCTCATAACAAGCTTGCATCGCCTCGCCGATTTGATGCCCTACTTCATTGGCTTGCAAAGACTCTACCGCCGCTTGCGTGGTGCCATTAGGAGAGGTGACTTTACGGCGTAATTCGCTTGGTGCATCTTCACTATCCATCGCCATTTTTGCCGCGCCCATCACGGTTTGCATGGCAAGTGTTGAGGCTTGCTGTTGATCTAAGCCTTGAGCTACCGCTTTGTCAATCATCGACTCTAGAAAATAAAACACATAAGCGGGCGCTGAGCCTGAAACCGCAGTGACGGCATGCATCTGCTCTTCGTCCTCTACCCATGTCACTAGTCCTGAGGCTTCCATTGCTGCTGTAGCGAGCTGTTTTTGCTCCTCACTAATGCTGTCTGTAGCATACAGACCGGTCGCGCCCATCTGTATCATCGCAGGCGTGTTTGGCATAGCACGAACGATATTTTGGTAGCCGCCAAGCATAGTAGCTAAGATATCTGTCGATAGTCCTGCCGCTACTGACATAACCAACTGCTTGTCCAATACATCGGTAAAACCGCTAACTACAGCTTTCATCACTTGTGGTTTGACCGCTAGCACTACTAAATCAGCATCTTTTACCGCAGCTTTGGCATCAGCGGTTGGATCGACAGTATTCAATCCTTTCGTGTCCAATTGCTGACGAATATCCTCGCTTGGGTCAGCTACAGTGATACTTTCAGGCTTGACGCCGCAGCCAAGCAGACCGCTGATTAACGCTTGCGCCATATTACCGCCGCCAATAAAGCTGATTTTTTTATTATTTAAGACGTCGTTTTTTTCTGATTTATGGTTCTTATCTGACATCATAAGCTCCTAATGATATGTATTAATAGTCTGGATTTGGCTAAAATAATTAAAAGTATTCAAGATGATAGCTCTAAAATGAGCTCTAGTTTAGCATACTGCTATTATTACCGTTTGATAAATTGATGAGCCGGCTGTTGACCTGTGAGTTGACTAATTTTTTAGCGTTATCCGTTAGACTTAGAGCTAATGTTAGTCTCATCACCTAATTGTAAGCGGTTAGTCATCACTTGCAGCAAAGCCTGTTGCGCCATCGATACAGCTGTATCAGAGCTTGTTAAGGTCCAGCACTCAAACGGGGATAACAGCAGTAGCGGCGTGTCCTTTTGTAGCGTTTCAGCCTTTATATCATTTATATCATTCTCAATCGCGCTGACGACTACTAAGCTCTCTCGTAACCAAACGGCTATACCCAAAGTTTGATAAAGCTTTTTCCCCGCTTGCGGATGACCCATCGCAGTCGTTTGTATTTTCTGCTGCCGAGTGAGCGGGGTAATTTTTAGGCGGATCGGAGGCTGCTTGTTGCTAAGTGCTAGAGGTTTATCCGCATCACTGTTCGTAAAGTCAATTGCTAACTGCCAGCGATAACCATTAGCAGTCTCGCTGCGAAGAGTAATAGCGCAAGTCTTTGATAAAAGATAGCTTTGTTCAATAATAGGTAACGTAAGCCAATTGATAAACTCATGGCTAAGGCGATACAGCTGCTGCCGGTAGCGAGTGATACTATAGTGCTGATAACTTGCAAACCAGTTGAGCTCAGTTTGATGGTCATTATTTCGGCGCTCAGTGAGCGCATACACATCATCTATGAGCTGCTTTGAGGGCGGTAGCGGTTCATCCTGCGTGAGCCAATAATGCAGTAATTGCTTGCGCCGAGCAATGGATAAGCTTTGTAATTTATCGATGTCTAAAACGCGCTGAGCAGTAGAAAAATTAAGCGCTGTTATCGTCGTCACTTGCAAATCTTGCTTGGCCTGCGCCTCTACTATTGCTTGCGCCTCACTAAGCAGCTGCGCGCTACGAGCGATATTTTCGATGACATTGGGATTATAGTTTGCCAACAACGGCAACACGTCACGGCGTAGACCACTACGCACATTATCACCGCTATCGTTAGTAGGATCATCGATATACGGCAGTGCTAAGCGCTGCGCATACCGGCTGATAGCGGCGCGAGTGATAGTCAACCAAGGACGCCATAGTACATCATGATGACTTTGATATTGGCCTTGCTGGGTTTGCTCACGCCAAGGCTGCATGGCAGCAAGCCCCTTTACCCCTGCCCCTTGAATAAGGCGCATCAGCACCGTTTCAGCTTGATCATCGGCATGATGCGCCAATAGCAACACGTCGCCTTGATTGATATGTGCGCGCATCACCTGATAGCGAGCCTGCCTTGCCGCTTGCTCATCCTTGCCTTGGACTTGCGCCTTTAGGACAGTACAAGAGAGCTGCTGAGCTGCTGCCCACTCCACCACGTGCTTGGCCCAAACGGAGCTATTGGCCTGCAAGCCGTGATCAACATGCAGTAGCTGCGGTAAAAACGGCAATTGACCTTGTTTATAGAGCTGCAGGCAAAGCGCTGCTAATGCCAAGGAGTCACGGCCCCCACTACAGGCCAGCCAAATCCGCCGCCCACGCAGCTGCTGATGATAGTCGTCAAAACTAGTCAATAACGCTGCCGCCAGCTCTTTATCCACTGGCAGATCGGCTATAGGCTGAATAGGATAAGGCTGGATGGCGCTAGAAGTCCTAAGGGTCATGGTCTTATTAAAAGCCTGTATTTGATAATAAAATCTAGTCACAAAAAAACGCGCTAGCTAGTAGCACGTTTTATTTTAACATTAAGTCGATGGCTTAAGGGCGCCGCTCTATCTGCAAGCCGGTTTAATAAAAGCTAGCAAGGCAACATCACCTCAGAGTTAAAAGTTTTTAGCTTCTCATAGCGCTGCTCACAACGCTGATCAACATCCATATCGACAATCTGGGCTAATTGCTCGGTTAATAGCTCTTTTAAAGCATTCATCACAGGCATTGGCTGCAAATGAGCGCCTTCACCTTCATCAATAACCGCATCAATCAAACCCATTTGATGCAGATTGATCGCGTTTAATTTTAACGCTTCACTAGCATCTTGTGCTTTTTCCGCAGTTTTCCAAAGGATAGAAGCACAGCCTTCAGGAGAGATAACCGAATAAATACTATTTTGCAGCATATTTACCTTGTCGCCAACACCGATAGCTAAAGCGCCACCTGAACCGCCTTCACCGATGATAGTGACAAGAATAGGCACTTTTAGGCTAGAGAATACCGCTATACTCTCAGCAATAGCTTGCGCTTGACCACGCTCTTCTGCACCAATACCCGGATAAGCACCTTGAGTATCGACGAAAGTCATCACCGGAATATTAAAGCGCTCAGCCATCTTAACTAACCGAATAATTTTGCGGTAGCCCTCAGGGTTTGCCATACCAAAATTGTGCGCGATGCGTTCACGGGTGCTGCGACCTCGGTGTTGACCGACGACCATAACAGGCTCGCCATTAAAGCGCGCTAAGCCGCCCAAAATGGCTTTATCGTCCGCAAAAGCGCGATCACCATGCAACTCATCAAACTCTGTGAACATCTGATTCACATAATCCATAAATAATGGACGTTTTGGGTGTCTTGCCAGCTGTACGCTATCCCAAACGGTACTCATAGACATATCCTTTTCTATTGTTTTGTCGCCGCTAACGGCTTAAAAGTAGGCATTAAAACTAGCTATCAAATTAAATATTTAACTAGGCCATTAAAACATCTAAATCGAAAGTACAGTTGTAAACTCAATAAAAACCATAGTAGCACATCTTTACGGCTATGGCATCGCTGACAAGCGCGCTTTTTTGCAATGATTTAAGGAGGATAAGCAGGAGCAAATTTTAATAAAAAACAATTTATAAAGCTTATACCTCAATCACCGTAAGCTTTATGCCCCATTTAGCAAATTGCTCGATATCGGCATACAAATCAGAGTATAAAAAAGCATAGTGTTTTTTATCGGTACTGACGGTAATTTTCCAGTGGTTAGTCTCGATAATATCTAGCTTCATAAGCGGAAGATCGTACTCACTGCGGCTATGATGCGCCGATACGGCCAGTCTTAGCAGCAAGCACAAATAAACCAGCTGATCGCCGCCAAGCTTACAAGTCTGCTCTAGCACATCAGCTTTTAGTTTGCGTCGATGACTAAGCATCAATTGCGCCATGCGTTTTTGATCGACCTGCGAAAACCCTGGAATATCTGAATTCTCTAGCAGATAAGCACTATGGCGATGATAATTGCTATGCGCAATTGCCAGACCAATCTCATGCAAATAAGCGGCTCGTCTCAAGACATCGCCATCATCATTAGTGAGCTGTAAGTCGTCTTGCACTTGCCTAAATAGATGACGGCTGGTTCTGACCACTTGCCGCGCCTGTTTTTTATCCACCGAATAGCGTTTGATAAGTGCTAATACGCTACGATCACGCACATCTTCACTAGCAAAACGCCCAAGCATATCGTACATCACGCCTTCACGTAGCGCGCCATCAGAATACGCTAACGTCTCTATCCCTAATACTTTCATTGAGGCGCGTAGTACGGCGACTCCTGCTGGGAATACCGCCTTTCGGTGCTCTTTGACTCCTTCTAGCTCGATATCATTGACATCTCCAATAGAGATTAACAATTTTTCTAACTTTTTTACCCCTTTATAAGTAATACATTCTTGCTCATCGGCCCAGCCTTTGGACACTAGAACATTACGCACCGCTTTTATAGTGCCGCTAGAGCCAATGACACTGGTCCAGCCAGCTTTTTGGTACTGACCGCTAATAGCTAATACTTCTTTACGAGCGGCAGCGATGGCGCTACTAAAAGCTTCATTGGTGATTTGGCCGTCAGCAAAGAACTTTTTGGTAAAAGCCACACAGCCCATCTGTAAGCTTTCTGTCAATAACGGCTCAAAACCTTCTCCGATAATAAACTCCGTTGAGCCGCCACCGATATCTATCACCAAGCGCTTATCGCTACTGGCATTGGTGTGTGAGACACCTAAATGAATCAAACGCGCCTCTTCACGTCCAGCGATAATCTCAATCGGTCTGGGCAAGATCTCATTGGCTCTAGCAATAAAATCATCAGCATTCTTGGCTTGGCGTAAGGCGTTAGTAGCAACCACACGTACGCGTTCTGGTGGCACCGAATCAAGGCGTGCGACAAAACGGCTTAGGCAATCAAGCCCTCGACGCGCCGCTGCCGCACTAAGGATATTATGCTCATCCAAACCTGCCGCTAATTGTACCTTTTCGGACATAGAGACCACTTTACGCACTTCACCATGATCAAGGCGAGCAATCGCTAAATGAAAACTATTAGAGCCAATATCAATCGCCGCTATCAGCTCATCTTCAGCAAGCGGTGGGTTTTCAAGATAGTTAGTGAGCATAAAAGGCAGTTACCATAAGTTTGGGTTAAAAATCTGAGTTAAGCGCTAATATAAGTTAGCATAAAAGCGATTATCTAATACTATTTATAAAAAGCTTTATCAATAAATGCGCCTATTAAAACATTAATGCCAAATCCTAGCAAACAAACTAAAAACTTATTGAAAACTCGTGCGAAACTAATTTTCTATGACCGCTTAGTGCTTGTATTGTTGATAAGCGTTTGCTACATTTAAAACCAGCAACTTATTATAAATAACAAGGACTTAACAACCACTCACTGACTTTTATCCACTATTGATTTAAGTCATAAAATAATTTTTAGCAAAGGAAGCTACCATGACTCAAGAGACTAAAACCCCTTATAACGACACCGCTCAAGCGACTTCTAAAAGCGCTAAAAACACTATGGTAAAAACCGATAAAGGGGCGGAGCAAAAGTTTTATGACTTTTATCTACAAGAGCACCAAAATATGGCTTGTCGTCGCTTGCACTTTGCCGGTAGCAGCTTTGGCTTATTGGGTTTAGCAAAATCTATCAAGACGCGCTCACCGAAACCACTACTTAAGGGTATCGCGGCAGGTTATGGCTGCGCTTGGGTGGGACATTTTTTCTTTGAAAAAAATAAACCGGCAACTTTTAAATATCCGCTACAAAGCTTTGTTGGCGATTTACGTATGTATACCGATGTACTACGCGGTAATTTAAGTTTAAGAGATGCTAAGTTTGATAAGCGCGCAAAATAATTGTGGCTAGCCTATTAGCTTAAAAGTAAAAAAGCCAATATCGTAATAGATATTGGCTTTTTTTTGATTTAAAGTGAGAGGTTCACTTATATTATTTATTTATGCCTTTGCCATCTCAGCAAATATCTCTTCCGCCGCTTGCACCGATTTATCTAAATCATCGCTGCTATGCTTAATCGACATAAAGCCCGCTTCATAAGCAGAAGGGGCTAGATAAATACCGCGCTCTAGCATACCGTGAAAGAAAGTATTGAATCTATCCATATCACAAGCGGTGACCTCATCAAAATCTTTTGGCGTAGCAGTATCGCTATCTTTGACAAAGAACATGCCAAACATACCGCCAAGTTTATTGGTACGCAGGTGGATACCATATTTATCAGCGGCGGCCTGAATACCGTCGACTAGATGATCGACTTTAGCCGCTAAATCATCATAAAAGCCATCTACGGTTAAATCTTCAAACATGGCGATACCTGCGCGCATCGCTAGCGGATTGCCCGATAACGTACCGGCTTGATAGACGCCGCCCATCGGTGCAATACACTCCATAATCTCACGCTTGCCACCAAAAGCACCAACGGGTAAACCTGCGCCAATGATTTTGCCAAAGCAAGTCAAATCGGGCTCAATACCGAAATGCGCTTGCGCGCCGCCGAGGCCAACACGAAAACCAGTCATCACTTCATCATAGATCAGTACCGCGCCATGTGCAGTACACTGTTCACGCAGCGTATCGTGAAAAGCTTGATCAGGGATGACCATATTCATATTACCCGCGATGGGTTCTACGATAATACAGGCAATAGTCTCGCCCCACTTCTCAAAACAGTCTTTGATTGCTTGTGGGTCATTATAAGGCAAAGTAATGGTGTGCTTAGCAAAGTCCGCTGGCACGCCTTTTGAGGTCGGCTCACCGATATCAAGCATGCCAGAACCCGCCTTGACTAATAAGCTATCCGAGTGCCCATGATAGCAGCCTTCAAATTTGACAATATTATCACGTCCCGTAAAGCCGCGCGCCAAACGGATGGCGCTCATCGTCGCCTCAGTGCCGGAGCTGGTCATGCGTATCATCTCTACACTTGGCACGATGTCGCAAATCTTATCAGCAACCGTGGTCTCAAACGGCGTGGGTGTACCAAAGCTCAAACCATCTTCGGCCGCTTTTTTTACCGCATCGATAACCTTAGGATGGGCATGACCCAAAATCATTGGTCCCCATGAGCCAATATAATCGATGTAAGCATTGTCTTCGGTGTCATAAATCTTGCTGCCAGAAGCTTTATGCATAAACACCGGCGTACCACCCACACCAGCAAAAGCACGGACTGGCGAGTTGACGCCGCCGGGAATATGTTTACGGGCTTGAGCGAAGAGTTGTTGGTTTTTAGTACTCATATGGATAATCCTAATTTATTTGTTTTTGATAATTATTAATAAAATATTAGCTTTGCTTAGTCAGTACGTTTGGTATTATAGTAAGTTTAATGATAGACAATAATCGATAATTAATAAAGGAATAGCTACTATGACTATCAAAGCTCAAGACACCACTACCGAAGCGTTAGCATCTAGCAATCAGACTGAGACTGAAGCTTCCAACCAAGCTGCTATCGCTATGAAAAACGAAGAAGCGATTAACATTATTGAAAGGCTAATCGATGGCATAAATCCGCTCTCTGATGAACCCTTAGACCCTAATCATTTATGCTTAGAAAGTGATATTCAAAGAGCACTGCAAACCACTATTCCAGCTCTACAAGCCAAAATAAAAGCCAATGAGCGTCGAGCCAAACTACCTGCTAACGCTGGCGTGGCATGGACTGAGGCCGAAGACCAACAGTTAGCCGAGAGTTTTGATAATGGCGATACTGTCACTATGCTGATTGAAAAACATCAACGTACTCGCGGCTCAATTCATTCTAGACTGCTTAAACTTGGTAAAATTACCGCCTAAATAGCCTTAGTATTAGTGGACTTAGTATTAAGCTTTTTTGACCACAGATGATTTGAGCTTCATTTGTCCAAAACCATCGACCTTGCAATCGATATCGTGTCCATCGACCGGATCATCAAGGAGGCGAATGCTTTTGACTTTGGTGCCAACTTTGATAGAGGTCGATGAGCCTTTAACTTTCAAATCGCGGATAACCGTTACCGCATCGCCATCTTTTAGCTCATTGCCAACGGCGTCACGCACGATATTATCCTCTTGCGCTTGAGCCTCGGCGGCGTCCGCTTCTGCAGCCGTCCATTCATTGGCGCACATTGGACATACTAATAACGCGCCATCTTCATAAGTATAGTCAGCATCACATTTTGGGCAATTAGGTAAGCTCATAATTATCTCATTAGTTTTAATAAACAGGGCCTGTCAGCATTCAAACAATTATCTGAATTATTGTCTAATTTATCAGATAGCTTTATAAGCTCTCATTGTAGCGTAAGTCGTCAACTTTGACCAATTGAAGCGCTTACTGCTTCATCTTGAAAATTGCCCATAATACCCAATGTAAAAGTTAACAATGGGGTTTTTTCTGTAGCTGTTTTTTATGCTAATCTTCTTATACTTATAAGATTCACTCCCTAACACTTATTGCCTAAAAATTATAATTTATAATAGGACGACTCATGAGTAATTCTGCTAATTTATCCGATCACAATCAGCTTCCTCAATTTATGCAGTTAACTATTGCAGGTGAAGATGCTGAAAAATTCTTGCAAGGTCAGATCACCGTTGATGTCACTAAGCTAGGCCTTAGCTTTCAGGCCACTGCCCTAAGCAACCTAAAAGGCCGTATTGAATTTGGCATTTGGATAAAAAAACAAGCCGAAAAGCACTATGATGTGGTGATCAGTAGCGATTGCGCAGCATCCTTTAAGGCTCATCTAAATAAATTTGGCGCTTTTTCAAAGTTTGAAACCAGCGAGCCTACGCCTATCTATCCTTGCGTCTTAGCGAATGAGCCGACTTTTAGTCATAAGCTAGAGCATAATAGTGCTAAGGATACAAAGGCTTGGATGCAGCGCAGTATCGCAAGTGGTAATTATTGGATAGTAGCGGCGACCCAAGGTGAGTTTCAACCACAAGAGCTACGTCTGCATCAGCGCGGTGGTATGGACTATGATAAAGGCTGTTATTTGGGTCAAGAAGTCATCGCTCGTATTTATTTTAAAGCGGCACCAAAAGCCTTTTTGCACTATGTAAAAGGCTCTGGAGACACGCCAGCAGCTGGTGAAAAGTTGGGCAAAATACAGATAGTCAATGCTATAGCCAACGAGGACGGCTTTGAGGCGCTAGTGGTTGCCCGTCCAGAACAGCTAGTAGAGAGTGATTTGACTATTTTGGATTTACCAAAGGCTTTGCAAGCAGATGTCGCGCGCCCGCAATAGCTTGATACTGTTGTTGATAAATCATAGCGTTAATAAAATATAGCCTTTTAGAGACTTTTATTTATGACTCATATTGCGGTACTCGGAGCAGGGGTAGTGGGCGTAACCACTGCTTGGTATTTGCGTAAAGCAGGCTACAAAGTCACTGTGATTGAACGTGAAGCTGCCGCCGCTATGCAAACCTCTTTTGCCAATGGCGGACAGATCTCAGTATCGCATGCTACCCCTTGGGCCAATCCTAAAGCGCCGCTCAAAGCCCTAAAGTGGCTGTTTCGTGAGGACGCGCCGCTCTTGTATCGCTTGCGTGCGGATAAGGCACAGCTTAAGTGGGCGATGCAGTTCTTAAAGGAATGCCGTGCCGATCGCGCGGATGATAATCTAATACAGATGGTACGCTTAGGTCTTTATTCACGTGCCACTTTACAGCAGCTGCGACGAAGTACTGATATACAGTACGAGCAGCAAACTCGCGGTATCATGCACTTTTATACCAATCAAGCCGAGTTTGATGCCGCTGTTGCGCCGACTGAGCGTATGCAGGAGCTAGGCTGCGAGCGACATTTTATCGATATCGATACAGCGGCAAGCTTAGAGCCCGCTTTATATCCTATTGCTCATAAGCTTAAAGGCGCAACTTTTACTAGCCGTGATGAGTCCGGTAACGCTCATCTATTTACCCAGCGTCTAGCCACTCTTTGTCAGCAGGCAGGGGTGCAGTTTAGCTACGATACTGAGATTTTGGCTTTGAACACTGACGCTCACTCCAACCATCCTCATGTCCATAGTATTACCATCCGTCCTAGCGGTGAAAACGCGCAGACCTTTAGTGCTGATAGCTTCGTTGTCGCTTTGGGCTGCTACAGTGCTTTGCTAGTTAAGCCGCTAGGTATTGATTTGCCTATCTTTCCAGCTAAGGGCTATTCGGCTACCTATCGCGTCAACCCCAGAGCGCCGCATTTAGCGCCTTTTATTAGCCTCATCGATGATGAATATAAGCTAGTGATGTCTCGTCTCGGTGATAAATTACGGGTTGCTGGGACCGCAGAATTTAACGGCTATAATATGGATCTTAATCTGACTCGCTGTAAAGCGATTACCGAGCGCGTACAGCAAATATTCCCAAAAGGTATCATTGCTAATTCAGCCGAATACTGGACAGGCTTGCGTCCTATGACGCCCTCCAATGTACCGCTCATTGGTCGCGCGCATTTGGGTCAAGTGCGCCATGGCAGTCACAATACTGAGGTAACTTTTGATAACTTATGGCTCAATACTGGTCATGGTACCCTTGGCTGGACTCATGCTTGTGGCTCAGCCAAAGCGATTAGCCTACTTATGCAAAACGAGACACCGCCGGTGAAGTTTGATTTTGTTGGTATTAATTAGCCTAGCTAAAAAAGACGCTTACCTTAAATAAGCGTCTTTTCTGATTTGTGTAAAGTAAAGATTTATAGAGCCTAAATAATCAAGCGACTACCCTATCCTCAACGGCATTTATCTCGGTACTTTCTGCTTCAGACTCAACAGCCTGCAAGCTCACTGGTACCCCATTGACTGCGGCGTTACCGCTCAGCTTATCTATTAGCGTATCGTCGGTTAAATCATTAACGCTGACACCAGCATGAGCTTGAGCGATTTTTTGCTTAACGCCACTGCGACCGTGACCGAAACCATGCGGAATACTGACCACCCCTGGCATCAACTCGTCAGTGACTTCGGCAGTGATAGTGACTTCGCCCACTCTTGAGGTCACTTTAACCAGTTGGCCATCTACAATATTATGGGCTTTTGCAGTATCAGGATGCAGCATCAAAGTACAACGCGGCTTGCCTTTGACTAAGCGATAACTGTTATGTAGCCAAGAATTGTTACTACGCACATGGCGACGCCCTATCAGTAAAATTTGGCTATCATCATAGTGCGCTACCATTTTTGCTACGCGCTCTAGATCGGCCTGATAAAAGTCAACGTGCAGATGAATCTGCTTATCTTTATGCTTAATGCCCTTTGGCAGCATTGGTTTTAAGGGCCCTAAGTCTAAACCATGCGGGTTATTTTTTACTTTTTTGAGCGACATGTTGGCATAAGGCCCACGTTTTAATCCTTGATCAAGCACGAATTTTGGTTCTAGGTTTTTGATTAACTGACGCTCTATTTTGGTCGCTATGGGCGCTTTTTTATCCAAACGCTTTGCTAGCTCTAAGTAGATCTGCCAATCGTGTTTAGCCTCTTTAGGCTTCTCAAACAGTACCGGCGAGTATTTAGCGACATTATGCACCGCAAAGCCATTAAAGGTAATATCATAATGATCGCGCTCAAGTGGCGAGACTGGTGGCAGGATAATATTGGCGTGCCGACTAGTTTCAGTGACGTAATAATCGATAGAGAACATAAAATCTAACTGGGCAAAAGCTTTATCTAACTTCTCCCCATTGGGCGTACTAAGTACTGGATTACCGGCAACGGTGATAAAGCCCTTTAGCTGACCCTCTCCCTCTACTAGTATCTCATCTGCCATAGCCACTACTGGATAATCACCATTAAAATCAGGCAAATGACTGACGCGGCTATAACGCTTACCTAAGTAGCCAGGACCGCTATTATTGACCAAATCCACCGCAGGATTGGGGAACATCAAGCCGCCGACTTCATCTAAGCGTCCAGCGACGATATTGATAATCATCACTAAGTACTGACTAAGTAAACCAAACTCCTGCACTGAGACGCCCATACGGCTATAACAAACCGAGCTCTCAGCTTCACAAAACTCTTTGACCAAACGCTTAATCTCCGGCGCTGCAATACCAGTAATAGCAGCAACCGACTCAGCGCTATAGTCTTTGGCAAACTCAGCGATACGCTCAATCTCTGGCGCTAAATCAGCCGCTCTATTATTAGCTCGTGCGCGTTTGGCATAGCCTTGCAGATAGATTTCATTGAGCATCGCAAGCATTAATAACACATCGGTTGCTGGACGTATAAAGTGATGCTCGCTTGCGATATCGGCGGTCTCTGTACGCCTTGGATCGATGACCACCACTTTGCCATCGCGAGCTTTGATATCTTTGAGCTTTTGACGCATATTAGGCGCGGTCATGATACTACCGTTCGACGCCAACGGATTACCACCGATAATCATCATATACTGAGTGCGGTTGACATCTGGCACCGGAATACGCAGCATATGACCGAATAAATGCATACTGATAATGTGATGGGGCAATTGATCGATGGAAGTGGCGGAAAAACGGCTACGGGTCTTGATGCTAGTTAATAGATGCTTGATAGTCAGCATACCGCCCAAATTATGCACGTTAGGATTACCTAAATAGATACCGATGGCGTTTTGACCATGCTTTTTTTGGATAGACTGAATCCCTTGAGCGACTTTATCTAAGGCTTCACTCCAGCTTATTTTTTTCCAACCATCGCGAGTACGCTCAATAGGCTGACGTAAGCGATCCGGGTCTTCATGTAAGTCTTGCAGCGCAGTCGCTTTTGGGCAAATATAACCTTGCGAGAAGGGATCGTCTTTATCGCCTTTGATAGATAGTACCTTCTCGCCATCATGCTTGATGACGATACCACACATGGCTTCGCATAAGTTACAAGTTCTAAAGTGGGTTTTTTCTGTCGTCATAGCCGCTCCCTCATAGTATTTTTTATATCCTTATACCCTCTACCTTACTCCAAATCCTTAGCTTTTCGTACAGAAAAAATGACTCAAGATATCTATAATCGCTTCAAAAATATAACTGAGTATTTAACTAAAGATGTAACTGAAAATATAACTTATCATGTAACTTGGAAGATAACTGAAAAAGAAGTCTTGCTACTGAATAAACTTTTTCGGTTTTGCCAAAAAGGCATCCTATTAAACGTTAATTAAAGTGACAAACTGTCTTATAAATAACACAACTAAGCCCTTAGCTACATAGATTTATTATTAACTATAATTAAGTAACACTATAAACACTGATAATACAGATAACCTGATTGGATATTTATATATTAATGATTATCAATTGAGAGATGAGTTGAATCGTAGGTTTTGACCTAAAAGTTTTTAACTTACTCCTATAAACTCATTAACCGATTGATTGTTAATTGCCAATAATTTTAAGCCGTAAAGGTTTTATTGCATTTCATAATTAAAATAAGGAATACCACAATGAATGAACATACTCTAAAAGGCGAATGGAATCAGATGAAAGGCTCTGTAAAGCAAAAATGGGGCGAACTAACAGATGATGATCTTTCTCAAATCGAAGGTAATCGTGATAAGTTAGTAGGCCGAGTACAAGAGCGTTATGGCCATTCTAAAGAAGATGCTGAGCGCGCTGTAGATGATTGGCGCCGCGAAAATAACTATTAATAAATAGTTTTTATAATAGTAAATAACTCTAAAAAACCCATATTGGCTACTGGCTAATATGGGTTTTTACTAATACATATTGATTAAAAACTGTTTTGAACACGGACTTTGATTTATTAATTAGAAGAGACTACAAAGCAGATGTTATGAGGTAAATACTATAAAACCGCATAACACTTAATGTTATGCGGTTTTATGGTTAACTATCCTTATTATCTATCACTATTCATTCAACTGCATCCTTGCAGTACCTCGA
>JARIDJ010000050.1 GCA_029267175.1 Psychrobacter sp.
GACAACGCCAAGCGGTCAGCTTGCTGATGGCCTCCTTGCAGCCTTCAAAGATTTTATTGCTCGATGAGCATACCGCTGCCCTTGATCCTAAGACCGCCGCTTTTGTCTTAGAGCTTACGGACAAAATTGTTACTGATAATAAGCTGACGACGATGATGGTGACGCACTCTATGCAGCAAGCCCTCGCCCATGGCACGCGTACGGTGATGCTACATCAAGGTCAAGTGGTGCTAGATGTCGCAGGAGAGAAACGTCAAGGTATGACCGTGCATGATCTACTCGATATGTTTGAGCAGACGCGCGGCGAAAAGATCGATGATGATAGCTTGATTTTGAGCTAACTGCTTGTTTGAGTTATTTTTTACGATTACTAACCTTATAAGCGCCTACTTAATAGTAGGCGTTTTTGCCAATTAGCCTTAACACTTTAACTGCTTTCTAATCTAGTTACTCTTCTAATAAAGCCAACTTTTGAATCAGCTCACTGATATGCTGAGCCTGCATTTTTTTCATAACTTGCGAGCGATGCACCTCTACGGTACGCATTGACACCTCTAAATGATCGGCTATGACTTTATTTAGCTTGCCTTGCATCAGCTCGCCAGCGACCTCCTTCTCTTTATCCGTGAGCTGCTCATATAACTTAGCAATATCATAAAGTTTAGCGCGCTTATTAGTTAGCTGCTTAGCGGAGCGGATAGCTTGTTGCAAGCGCTGACTACTAATGGGCTTTTCTAGATAATCTACCGCCCCCTGTTTTAGCATCTTAACCGCGTCGCTAATCTCGCCATTACCCGTCAAAGCAATCAGCGCTATTGGACTTTTATGCTCATTCAAATGAGCTTGTAGCGCTTGCCCTGTCATATGAGGTAAATTCAAATCACTAATCACCACCGCAGGGCGATAAATATCTACGGCTGTCAAAAAATCTACGGCGCTGGCCCAAGTTTGGCTCGATAAGCCCAAACTACTGAGTAAAAACTCACAGGAGATGCGCACGCTTTCTTCATCATCAATGATATGGATAAGCAGTGGCTCCATGTTTATCTTGGCACAAGTCATAGGCTACCTTGCTATACTTTTTATAATTAAACAGTTATCTAAATCGCGCGGTCTTTTTTTTATCTCATTTATTATAGCTAGTTTCTAGTTAACTTATCATCGGCTAAAGACAAAGGCAGATACAGAGTGACTTTTGCGCCTACTTTTTCTTTAAGAGCATAATAGCTTTGAGTTTGGATCAGCTGGTTTTTGCTATCAAGCGTATGCTTAAGCCTTAATTGATAGCTCATAGGCAAATCCTTTATGATAGCAAGCTCTTCTGGCACCTCAATATTACTCAGCTGCATCATGCCATCCAATGACTTGCATAAGCGCTGACAAATCATCAGCCCTAAGCCCAAACCCTCAAGCTTAGTGGATGTCTCGCTGTATTTAGGCCCATTCGCTAAAGCGGCTTGATTAGCGCTCAAACGCTCCTGCTCAAACCCTCCTGCATCATCTATAATGCTTATCGCTAGCCAATCTTTACCTTGATACTGCTCCTGGCTACAGCGTAAGATAATATGCTGCGCGCCCTGCTGCTGCGCGTTGAGCATGGCATTAATGAGCAGCTGATCGAGCAGCAAATTAGGCAGTTGCAGCTTTTGATAATCAGAAGCTAGCCAAAAGCTAATGTCGACCGCGCGCTCCCCCATAAAGTAAATACACTGCTTATAAGTCGCCGCAATATCAACACTGACTTCATCTGCTGCCGGACGCCCAGCCCAGCGCCGGATATTGCTAATAATAGCCGCTACTCGCTGAGTCTCATTCACAATTTGCTTGAGGGCTTTTTGGGTGGTTTGCTTATCTAGTTGTTGTTTATCCGTACGGTTCTCGTGACTGTTATCGCCAGCCTGCACTGAGTTTTCACTACGAATCAGCAAACCCTGCGCGTAATTTTGAATAGTGGCTAGCGGCTGATTGATCTCATGGGCGATCGCTCCACTCATCTCTCCGATTACTGCAAAACGCTCAGAATGACGCAGCTGCCGATCATAATCACGAATAAGGCGGTTTTGAATCAATAGCTGCTGTTGCCGACGCCAAGCCAGCCAGCTCATCCAAGCGTAATTGATAGTCGATACCAGTATAATCAGCACAATGATACTCATCCACCAGCGATGCGATTGTATCCACTCAATAATATAGCTGCCTAGCGTTTTTTGCGCGGGATGCTCATTCATCTCATATAAGATACGCTCGGCGTCAACGCTCGATTCAGGCGATAACCAACTTAGAGATGAATTAGAGCTATCATTAGTCTGATCTGAAAATAACTGCTGATTGATCTGATTAATAAGAGCGTTTGGCGCTTGATCAGTTGCCGCGAGCGTCCAGTTAGGATAGATCTTAGTAGAAGACTGACAGCTTGAGTCAGTAGTGACTGGATGAATAAGCCGAAACTGAGCTTGATCAATCTTACCTTGACTTGCCATCTCCTCCATCAGGCACAAAGGAGCAATGGCGGCATCGACCGCGCCGCTGGCAAGCGTACTCAAAGTCAGCTCAATGGGATAACCGACAAACTGCGTTTGATAGTCGCTTGGGGTTAGCGAGTTTTGTTTGAGCAGATGGGCTATCAGCAGATAACCGCCAAAGGCATCAGGGGCCACGGCGACTATTTTGCGCCGCTCCAGATCACCTAGCTGCTGAATATCACTGTCTTTATTGACCCATAGCGCACTAGCAATCTGTTCCATAGCATTGGGCTGACCGATAGCCTTATTGGTTTTTTGTTGCTCTAACAGCGCCAAGTCGTTTTTAAGCTGCTTATATAACTTGTATTGCGCGGCGGTTTGAAAGTCGGATTGATTGATATCTGAGATTTGAAACTCACTAGTCTTAGCAGCGCTGACATTACTTTGTAAAGTCGCCAGCCAGCGCCAGCCTGCGGTATCCATCTTGATGACTTGTATCTGCGGCCCTAATACTAACGCAAATTGTTTGGCCTCTATCTGTTGTTGCCAATTCTCCAGCGCAAGCGGTACCAATACAATAGTATCCTGTGGCAAAGTGCTATTTAGCTCATCCAACCACGGTTGCCAACGCTGCTGAGCTACTGCCTCGCCCTGCGGCGCCAGAACCCCTAAATAATAAGTCTGTGCCTGAGTATTTTGCGCTATCAATACCAGCAATAAAGCAACAGCGTAAGGCAAAAGCAACTTTTGCCGTAGCGCTCTTTGCAGCACTGCTATTGAGTCAAGAATGGGCAAGATAGCACTTATCAAGGTCTGCACTCTTCTATATAGCTAATGAATATTGCTTTGGTCATCTTAAAGCTTTCACTCTCTTAAAACAGTGGATGAAGTATAGCTTATCGCATAGCTAAAATTATAACCTTATAAATAATGTGGTTTTCCACAATATCGTAAGATTAAGGCTTGCCCTATACTTAATAGTAAGCTTGTAACTTGTTAGAGCCGCAAGCTCCTATTTATAAAAATATTAGGCGGTATGTCGATTTATGCTAGAGCATCCGCAACCGATTTAGTAACCCTATTATGGAGGATAAGCTTATGAGAACTGGGCTTATGAGAAAATGGCCAGTGATTATCCTGATCGCCGCTATCATTGGATTGGCGCTGGCCTTTATTATCGGTCAGCTACTGCCTAGTCTACGTACTAGCGATAGCAGTCTTGAGGTCAATATCACCGATCCTGCCTTAATAAAAAAAGGCGAATATGTCGCGCGCACCGGCGACTGCGTCGCCTGTCATACTACCCTTGGTGGTGAGACTTACGCCGGCGGCCTGCCAATGTTAACCCCGCTTGGCGCGATTTATTCGACTAACATTACCCCTGATAAAGATACCGGTATTGGTAATTATAGCTTTACTGATTTCAAAAACGCGGTAAAGCATGGCGTAGCGCCAGGAAACAAAGCTCTGTATCCAGCGATGCCCTATCCTTCTTATCAAATCATGCCTGACGAGGATATGGCAGCGATGTACGCCTACTTTATGTCGGCGGTAGAGCCGGTCAAGCAAGCCAATGTTAAAAGCGAGCTGCCACCCGTTGCCAATTGGCGCTGGCCGCTGGCGTATTGGCAAGCCTTATTTGCACCCAAGCGCGAGTTTGTCCCTGAGAGTGATGATGCGGTTTTAGCTCGTGGACAATACCTAGTCGAAGGGCCTGGTCACTGCGGCTCTTGTCATACTGAACGCGGCATTGGCTATCAAGAGATTGCGTTGACTAACGCGGACTCTGAGGAATACTTAAGCGGTGCGGTCATCGACGGCTGGCGCGCAAAGAGTATTCGCGGTGAGCATCGCGGCCTTGGCACATGGAACGTCGCTGAGCTGAACGACTTCTTCAAAACTGGTCGTACTGATACGACTGCTGCCTTTGGCGCTATGGCAGAAGTGGTTGAGCATAGCACGCAATATATGACTGAGGACGATATCAACGCCATGTCCTCCTATCTAAAAACCTTATCGCCTGCCCCCAATAAAGAAGTCACGCTACCAGTCAAAAAAGACGTTACTACTGAGAAATTACTAGCCGGTAATTATGATTCACGTGGCGCGCTGCTCTATGTAGAGTACTGCACCGTCTGTCACCGCGCTGATGGTAAAGGCGTACCGCGTATCTTCCCGGCTCTCGATGGTAATAGCGCCGTCTACGCCAAAAACGCCGACTCGGTCTTACAGATTACCTTAGGCGGCGGGCGTATGCCAGAGACTCCGCATGATCGCATGGCCTTTACTATGCCTGAGTTTACCAACTTGGCGGATGCTGATATCGCTGAAGTGGTCAACTATGTGCGTAATAGCTGGACCAACCAAGCGCCAGAGATTACCGTCAAAGATGTGGTAAAAATGCGCGCCTTCTTGGCTAAAAAGCCCAAAACGGGCACTGACATCGCCCCTGATCTCAGTCTTGATAGCGATAACCTGACAGCAAAAGGAGCAAAATAATGACTATATCCTCATTGAAAATGAACCCGACTCCCGCTATTGCTATCCTAACTGCAACTGTCCTTGCCATTAGCGTTAGCGGCTGTAGTCAGCCAGAACCTGTCGATCTAAACGCAGCAGAATATAAGCTTGTGACCGCTGATGACGCTAACGAAGATATCGGTACTTATGTCATGCCGCAGGATACCGCTATATTAGATGAACCAAACTCTGAGGAGATCATCTATGGTAAACGTTTATTAAACGAGACCAAACGGCTACTGCCTGAGCATGTCGGCGCGCAAATGAACTGTAATAGCTGTCATATCGCGCAAGGTAAAATCCCATTAGGCGATCCGTACATCAACAGTTATAACTTTTATCCACGGGTAATGCCGCGAGCCGGTAAAGAAGTAGATTTAGAGGCCCGTATCAATGGCTGCTTTAAGCGCTCAATGAATGGCAAACCACTCGATCGTGAGTCTCCTGAGATGAAAGCTATGATGGCTTATATGAAGTGGCTAGCGCAAAATACCCCAAAAGATCAAAAAGTCGATATCAATAATGCCGGTGAGGTCGATACCACACTAGTGGGCGACCCTGCGCGCGGTGAGAAAATCTACTACGCACAGTGCGCGACCTGTCATGGGGACAACGGCGAAGGTATCAAAGACGCTCGCGGTGATATTGTTTTCCCGCCGCTATGGGGCGATGAGTCCTTTAACATTGGCGCGGGTATGGCGCGAACTTACAAAGCAGCAGCCTTTGTGAAGTACAATATGCCCATGGGTATCCAAACTCAAGGGCTTTGGGGTCATGGCAACGTGCTCTCCGATCAAGACGCAGTCGATGTGGCTGAGTTTTTCACCCATAAGCCGCGTCCTGACTTTGCTGGCAAGGTTAATGATTGGCCAACCGCCAAAAAACCAAAAGATGCTCGTTATTAACTATAGATAGCTTCCTCTAATAGTCTTATAAAATAAAACCTCAAACGCATCGTAGCGCTTGAGGTTTTTTAGTTAAGTATAATCATTGCTTGCACCGATAACGCAATAAATTGTTAACTTATAAACTATCCAAAATCTGAATAGGTAGTGTCACGACATCGAAGGCTAAAGCAAAGGGCAGTAATACTAACTTGCCCGCCGTGCTGGTGCCGCCACTAGTGGTTCGCGTCTGCTGATTTTGACCATAGAACGTCACGGTATAAGGCTTGCTCAGCGGGCGATATTTGGACTGGATCATGCTGATATTGCTGACCTGCGGGTAGATTGCGCCTTTTACCGGTACGGTAAAGCAAAAACGCTGAGCGTTAATGCGCATGTCGCTGGCTGAGCTACACTCCACGCCGCCGTTTTGTAAAAAGAACTGATAGTCGCTACGATCAAATTCATCTTTTAGTTTGGCATAAGATAGCTTCATTTGCCCTTGAAAGTAGCCGTCGTTATTGGGTACATTGAAGCTCATATCGTTTTCGACTTGGATATTTTTGGCGGTTAGATTGGTGAGTAGGTTTATCATCTCACTGCCGCCTTGGCTCAGCACGTAGCTGTTTTTATTACCGACGATGACCATGCTAGCCATCGGCATTTGCGGTAGCGTCGTTGCTGGACGACCAAAAGCGATAATCTGATCTTGCGATAACACACTTTTTACTGAGCTAGTAGTGGTCACTCTATTATCATCTAGCAGTGAACTAGTGGCGCAGCCTGAGCTGGCTAGTAGTGTAGCTAATGCCGCGCTGCTAATGGCCGCCTTTAAAACTAATAAATTTGAGAATATCCTTTGATTGCTAGTCATTATTAAGCTTCCTTATTTAATATTTTGCGCTAAGAGCTAAAAAAGATTTTGTAGTGCTAATTGATTTGGTAGTGCTAGTTATAGTCATCTACAATATCGAGTTGTAATAAAGCCTAATTATGAAGCTATTTATGCTGCTTTGCCATCTCTCATTTAGGTTAAATCTTACTTAAGCTCCTCAACCAAAGCTTCCATCTCGCCGATTTCACGCTTTTGCGCTTCGATAATGTCGTCCGCTAATTGGCGTACTCGCGGATCTTCGATATCCGCCCGCGTACTGGTCAAAATAGCAATAGAATGATGCGGAATCATCGCTTGCATCCAGTCGACTTGATCAACGGTCGCTTGTGAGCGCACGCCCCATAGACCAAAGGCAAATAAGAACACACTAAGACCATAAATCATTAGATTGACCTTGGTTTTTTTGTACATATTGGTCATAAAGGCTAGCATAATGATCGCCATCATCGCGCCCATGTATAGCGCCATATAAGCACGGGTTTCACTAAAATAAACGTGATCCCACTTATAAGTATTGAGATACATCATAAGGTACATGACGACAGTCGAGGTTAGAATCATCAAACCAAACTTGACGTAAGGATTCATTTGCGACTTGTTATTATCCATAATTATTTCTCCAAAGCTTACATCTGTACTGTAGATGCTCTCTCATGAGTTAAAGACTCAGCTTCTAACCAGTCCATTAAAGTACTATTTATTATTAAAACTCTTTATCATGTTATTGTCAGTATCATCCTTGCTAAATAGCGTTAACTTGGTTTTGACTCTTCAAATTCAATCATAACTCTCAAAACTAATAGCGCTTAGCGATAAAAACTTTGCAATAAACCACAAAAAAACTGCGTAGCCCTTATCATTAAGAGCTACGCAGTTCTAATATATTTGAGCATCTATTAACGCCTAAAAATATCAGTCAGCAACCGATATGACTAAGCATTACTTTTTAGATACTTTAACATAGTGTCAGCGTCTGATACCTCAAACGGATCGGTTGGGCAGTTGTCACCAAAATCAGGTTCTTTAAATACTTTTTTGATGGCTTTATTATCGACATACATCGAATAACGCCATGAGCGCATACCAAAGCCAAGATTGCTTTTATCAACAAGCATACCCATTTTACGGGTGAATTCGCCATTGCCATCAGGAAGTAAAAAAACATTTTCACGGTTTTGCTTAAGACCCCACTGATACATGACGAAAGCATCGTTGACAGAAACACAAACTATCTCATCTATGCCTAACGCTTTGAACTCCTCGTACAGCTCTTCATAACGAGGCAAATGGCTGGTCGAACACGTTGGTGTAAAAGCGCCGGGTAGTGAGAACACCACCACTTTTTTATTGGCAAACAACTCATCTGTGGTTAAGTCATACCACGTAAATGGGTTATCTCCTCCAATAGATTCATCACGAACACGAGTTTTAAAAGTCACATCTGGTACATGGGTAATCATTGTTTACTCCGGTTTGGGTTATTGTTTTTTGGTTTTCTAAAATGCTGCGTTGATATGATAATAGCTATAGCAGTCTATAAGCAAATCTTTGAGCTTATATTATATGAGATACCAAAATATCTTCGAGTACCTTCAAGTAACCTCAAGTAAAGGTCGTTTACAGTCTCAAATCTTAACCCGCTTATTCACAAAATATCATTATAAAACTGATACAGTGCTAACGTATTGATTTTACTTCGAGCTGACTATAGTCACCGTTTGGTCACCAAGCAGTTGGTCACCGATTTCCAAAAGGCAGATTGTATAAACGCAGACTTATAGAGAATAAATTATTAAAGAGCAGATTACTTCTTAAAGGTTGATAAAGAAAGGATAACTAGCCCTTGCAGATAAAGGCTTTAGGAGAAAACTTAGGCACAAAAAAACCTCAAGTAAACGAATACTTGAGGCGAAACTTGCTTAAACCTTACAGTCTAAATTCGTTTTAAATATGGCGCAGCGGACGGGACTCGAACCCGCGACCCCCGGCGTGACAGGCCGGTATTCTAACCAACTGAACTACCGCTGCTTAGGTCGCACTAGCATTTTGTCTTTTCTTTTATAAGAAGATAAGA
>JARIDJ010000101.1 GCA_029267175.1 Psychrobacter sp.
GCCGGGATCGAACTGGCGACCTACTGATTACAAGTCAGTTGCTCTACCAACTGAGCTAAGTCGGCTTGTTCTCTCAAAGTGGTGGCTATTCTATCAAATATCGGCTGGAACGCAAGCCCTTTTTTGAATTTTTTAATAACCTTTGCAAATTAATTTTTAATACGTTGATTATATTGCTATTTTTAATTTGCTATCACTCTCACTATTTTATAGCAGTCACTTATAGAGTGTTACCTTGTCTTTAGCGAATTCTTAAACCATCACAAGCCATTTTTACCGCTTTGACTAAAGCCAATGCCTTTTTATTAGTCTCATCCCACTCAGCTTCTGGTACAGAGTCCGCTACCACCCCTGCTCCAGCCTGAATGTGTATCTTCCCGCGGCGCATGACCGCGGTACGAATAGCAATAGCAGTATCCATGTTACCATGCCAGCCCAAATAACCCACTGAGCCGCCAAATACCGTCCGACGTACTGGCTCTACTTCATCGATGATTTGCATAGCGCGTATTTTGGGTGCTCCTGATAAAGTACCGGCTGGAAAAGTGGCGCAGAACACATCAAGCGCGTCTTTATCAGGCAGTATCGTACCCTCAACGTTGGAAGCGATATGCATCACTTGCGAATAGCGCTCAATAAACATCTTTTCGGTGACTTTGACACTGCCATACTCACAAACACGGCCAATGTCATTGCGGCCCAAATCTATTAGCATCAAATGCTCGGCAATCTCTTTGGTATCGGCGAGCAATTCTTGCTCAAGCGCCAAGTCCTCACTTTCATCTTGACCCCGTTTGCGCGTTCCTGCAAGAGGACGTACAGTAACCTTACCATCCTCAATGCGCGATAAGATCTCAGGAGAGGCACCGATGATATCAAAGCGCTTATGATCGTCTAAAGTATAACCGTGCACCAAAAACAGATAGGGCGAGGGGTTCAAAAATCTTAAAGCCCGATAAACCGCTAGAGAGTCGCCTTTATAATCTGCAGTTAATCGCTGCGCTGGAACCACTTGCATCACATCGCCCGCATAGATGTAATCTTTTATTTTATTGACATCATCGCAGTATTTATCTTGACCAGTTTGTGAGACAAATTTAGGAGTTGGCATAATGGGCGCGCTCAAGTCCGGCATCTCGCTCAGCTTTTCTTCTATCCTTTCAAGCTCACGAATAGCAGCACCATAACCATCTTCGTCATTGCAATCAGCATAGACAATGATAGATAAGGTGTTTTCTAAATTATCAAAGACGATCACACTCATCGATAGCATCAGCCACATATCAGGTAGGCTCATCGGGTTTGGCGCGTCAGATAAACCCACGCTTGGCTCGATAACTCGTATCATATCGTAGCCAAAATAGCCGACTAACCCGCCACTAAAGCTTGGTAGTGAAGGCAGATCTTTGGCTGTTGGCATTTTATAATCAGCCATCAGCTTACGAATATAGTCAAACGGATCATCAACAGCATCAACACTGATCTGATCATCTTGCTTGATGGTCATATGGCCATCGGCGTATTGTAATATCAGATCGCTACCCAAACCAATCATCGAAAATCTTGCCCAGCGCTCGCCGCCTACTACCGACTCAAATAAATAAGCAGAACCACTCAAATCGCGCACTTTGGAGAACACAGACACTGGTGTTTGAGCATCCATCAAGCGCTTTTTTATAAGAGGTGCATGGCTAAAACCTTTAGCTTTAAAGGTATTATATTCTTCAAAAGTCATCATAGGGCATCTCTAGACACAGTAGGGATAAAAGGTAGGCAGACAAAACCATTGGACTAATCAAATAGCTTAAGAGTCATTAGCAAGTGAGCGGTCACTAGAAGCAAGCCAAAATAGCGAATGAATAGCAAATAACACTAACTGACAAAGCATAATAGCGAGCTTTAGTTAGGCTCGCTATTATAGCAAAATAGGATAATAAAAGTTGCCGAGGTTATAGGCCTAAAACTTACTCGTCACTAAATCCTCGTTAGGCACCGCCCATATTAAATAACCATAGTGCTACTGCGATGATAAGTATGGCGATAAATACCCAAATAAACCATCCTCCACTAGGCTTTTTCTCGCCTCGCGCATTATTGGCAGGGTTATTGATCGCTTGATCCATAGCATTATTACCCGTCGTACCCAAATCACGACCTTGGCCTAGGTTAGCAGTACCTGAGAACTGAGCCGTTGCCGCTTGCTTGGCTCGAAGTATGTCTGGATCTGCCTCTTCTTGTAGCGCAGTGGTTGTCGTTTTATCATGCTCGGGACTAACGACTGGCTCTTGATGAGCGGCTTTGTCGTGCATTAATTTGCCTTCAGTAGTTGGCTGCTCAATGTTCGGCTCTTTAACGACTGGCTTGTTGATTACTGGTTCAGTGGCTGGTTTATCGATCGGCTGCTCTTTATTAGTCATTAGTGTCTCCTCGGTAGCGGCAGGAGGTCGCGTATCTGCGCTTGCTGCTGGCACTATATCTTCTTCTACTGGAGCCGCTGACATAGCTTCTTGACCAGCACTAGCGGATAACACCTCACTGATAATGGTCTCTTTAACGACTGGCTGCGTCTGATTATCTACTGGCACTGCTTCAATATTGGCGTTTGAGCTTTCGCTAGGCTCTTTAGTAGCTACAGAGGATAACGAAGGCGCAGCAGTTGACTCTGCTACAGGACTCTCTTGAGTGACCACCTTAGTATTTTCAAGTTTTTCTTGAACTTTTCCGACTATATCCTCTAACTCCTGTGCTGGTAAATTATCAGCGCCTACTTGCGTAGTTTCAGCTACAGGTGCCATGACTTGAAACTCAAAACTAGCAAAACCAAGCTTATCTTCGGCGTTTAATAGCACAGATTTATTATCCTCGATACGCTCATCATTGACGAAAGTACCGTTTGATGAACCCAAATCCTTAACGTATAACTCGGTATTTGAGACGCTAAGTACAGCGTGATTACGAGAGACGGCTTTGCTGCCTAGTACCACATCATTGTCGCTACCACGTCCTACTGACAAGCTATCGCTAACGGTTAAGCTTAGATCGCCAAGCGCCGCTGTCAAAGCATTTAGCCGCCAAGTAGTAGAGCTACCAGCTGCTATTGGCGCTTCTGCATTGGCAGGATTTAACTCATTTAAATTATCCGTCATGTGGTTATTCCTTATTATTAATCGTCTTTTTAATTATAAATTTAATGGTTTGGCAAAAATAGTTTGGCAAAATAAGCAGTATTCAACCTAAAGTCTATCATTTAGTCAATAAGCTCGGCATAAAACGCGGTTTGATGATACCGCCAAGTTTATCATACGGAATCGATAACACTGGCATGCCATAAGCATAAGGGCCAATCGCATAATGAGGATAGCGAATATCAATGCCTTTATCGGTTAAAGTTACATTGTCATTTAGGCTAAAAGGCCAATTTTGCTCGTAGCTTTTGACCTCTTCATTCATCGATTGCACCCAAGCTTTATAAGACTCATAAGCAAGTGCCTTAAAACGTGATTTTTTACCCTTTATCAGCATATCATTGAGAGTGACTTGTTTTTTACTACTTGGATCGAACACTAGATACTCACTAAAAGGCATACCATGAGCGCCGCCAGTGAAGGTATAAGAGCTGATCTCAAACAACTCAAAGTCCTCAGCTTGACCCAGCTTAACATGACCCAAATATTCAGGGGTAACCATCAGGCTATACGACCATGTCGTATCTGCGGGCAAGTCCTTGAACTGCGATTTAGTAAAATTATCTAACGCCTGGGTAGCAGCTTTGGTGCTAGTGGCTTTACTGACTGGCGACTCGCTAGGTTGGCTATTGATAACTATGTTATTAATACGCTTATTGACGATGTCATTGAGCCAGTTTTGATTAGTCTTTAGATATTTAACCTCAATCTCTGGGCAGTTGCTTTTTTCATAACAACTTGCTTGCACAGTATTAGGTAACTCATAGTCTAGATATTCAGTGCTACTAATTAAGCTGCTAGCGTTTGTCGCTAGGCTGATAGACAATAAACTACCAGTAGCAATTGCTAAAACAGAGCGCCTTATATAACTACTCTGAGCTTCATTATTAGAAGTTAATAAATCAGATAACACGGTGGACTCCAATGAGTTATCAATTAAGAAGTATTATGATTAATGGCTATAATCATAGCGTATCTATTCATAAATCATTGTTTAAAATGTGTTGATAGCTGGTATTGTGCTTGACGTGCTGATTAGCTTTTTGAATGGAAGTTGCAAAGATAACTAGAAAAAAGTAAATAATAAAAAAGACACGCCAAGCGTGCCTCTTAAAGTTACAAACAAAAAATCAATGCTCACGCGTATTACTAAAAGTAATCTCCGGATAGCGCTCTTGCATCAGTTGCAAATTCACTCTTGAGGGCGCTAGATAAGTCAAATAACCGCCGCCATCGATAGATAATTGGTCATGAGCTTTTTTCTTAAATTTAGCTAGTGCCACTTCATCATCACAGTGTATCCAGCGCACGGTAGCTATAGAGACTGGCTCAAAAGTGCACTGTACTTTGTACTCTTCTTTGAGACGATGCGCGACCACCTCAAACTGTAGCACCCCTACTGCACCTAATACCAAATCGTTATTGATCTGCGGCATGAATACTTGCGTTGCACCTTCCTCTGAGAGCTGCTGTAAGCCTTTTTGTAGCGCTTTGGATTTGAGCGGATCACGTAATACTACTCGGCGAAATAGCTCAGGGGCAAAATGTGGAATACCAGTGAAGTTCAGCTCCTCGCCGGCGGTAAAGCTATCACCGATCGAGACAGTACCATGGTTATGCAGACCAATGATATCACCCGGATAGGCTTCTTCTAGCGCTTCGCGATCGCCTGCCAAAAAGGTTAAAGCATCGGCAATACGCACCTCTTTACCTAGGCGCACATGTTTCATCTTCATGCCCTTTTCGTACTTACCTGAGCACACGCGCAAAAAAGCAATGCGGTCACGGTGACGTGGATCCATATTGGCCTGAATCTTAAACACAAAGCCAGTAAAGTCGGTTTCGGTTGCCGATACCATACGCTGCTCAGTGGGATGAGCTTTGGGCGGCGGCGAGTATTTAACTAGGGTATCGAGCACCATATTGACGCCAAAATTACCTAAAGCGGTGCCAAATAATACTGGCGTCATCTCGCCTTTTAAGAACTCCTCAAGACTAAAGTCCTCAAGCGCCATTTGTACTAGCTCAAGCGACTCCTCAAAAGAGTCAAACATCAGCTTACCGAGGCGCTCGCGTATATCAGGATAGTCATAACCTTCGCGCGTTTCAATCTCAACAATATCGCCGCCATGACCTTTTTGATATAAGTAAGTTTTGTTTTCCGTCAGATGATAAACCCCAACAAAATCCTGACCCATACCAATGGGCCAAGTCAATGGAATACACTTAATCTTCAATACCGCTTCGATCTCGCTAAGCAGCTCTAATGGCTCACGAATCTGACGATCTAGCTTATTGACAAACGAGATAATCGGCGTATCGCGCATCCGGCACACTTCCATCAGCTTGATGGTCCGCTCCTCCACCCCTTTAGCACCATCAACCATCATTAGCGCGCTATCAACGGCGGTCAACGTACGATAGGTGTCTTCAGAGAAGTCGGCATGACCGGGCGTATCTAGTAAGTTGACCACGTGCTGCTTGTACGGAAACTGCATCACAGAAGTGGTAATAGAGATACCGCGCTCTTGCTCCATACTCATCCAATCTGAGGTGGCATGACGGTCGGTTTTACGCCCTTTGACCTCGCCTGCGACCTGAATGGCTTGCCCCCATAGCAGTAGCTTTTCGGTCATAGTAGTCTTACCGGCATCGGGATGCGAGATAATAGCAAAGGTGCGGCGCTTGGCGACTTCTTTGTTTAAAACTTTTGGATCTACGCTCATAATTTTGACTTCGATAATATTGATTTAGAATATATTTTGATAAATAAATAGTGCGCGTATTGTAGCCGATTTCGTCTTAAGGTGCTTAATTAGCGCAAAAAAAACATGCCTTAGTAAAATACTAAAGCATGTCAAAACTTGTAAATTA
>JARIDJ010000014.1 GCA_029267175.1 Psychrobacter sp.
ATATCGCCCAAGCCATGATTCGCTGGATTACCCCTATCTTGTCGTTCACCGCCCAAGAAGCGTGGGAGGTGCTAAATAGCAAAGATGACACTAGTGACAGCTATGTCTTTACTCAACAGTGGTATGAATTCCCAGCTCTTGAGCTGAGCGCTATCAGTAGCGACGACTGGCATAATATTATGCGCGCCAAAGATGTGGTCAATAAGCACATCGAAATGGCACGTGAGAATAAAGTCCTCAATGCTAATCTAGCCGCTGATGCGACTCTTTATGCTGATGGCGCGATGTTCGACAGCTTAGCCAAACTAAGGGATGAGCTGCGTTTTGTCTTGATTACTAGTAATGCAACGCTGAAACCTATTAGCGAAGCACCAGCGACTAATCAAAAAGCTGACGAAGCGATTAACAGCGACCAAAGCGCAGAAGTAGCAGCGGATCTCAAAGTCACTATCGATGCGGCCGAAGGCACTAAATGTGTTCGTTGTTGGCATATTCGCAATGATATCGGCACCGATAGCGAACATCCAGAGCTTTGCGCGCGCTGTGTGACTAACGTTGTAGGCTCAGGCGAGGTTCGCCATTATGCTTAATAAGCCGCTTAACGATTCGCCAAAAACGTCTGACTCGCCTGAACCTGAACAAGTGACTCCTAGCGTTGATCACTCGCCTAAGCCTGCTCATGTCACTACGGGTAATTCAATTACACCTAGAAGTCGTTTGGTTAAGACGCCTAAAGTAGTCGCTAATGGTCGCCGTGCCTATGCTTGGTATCTGCTCTCAATAGCTATCATTATTATCGATCAGTGGAGCAAATGGCTAGCAGAAACCAAGCTGACCTTTTTGGAGCCGATACCGGTTATTGAGCCCTTTTTGAATTGGACCTTGGCTTATAATTATGGCGCAGCTTTTAGTTTTTTGGCGGATGCCGGCGGTTGGCAAAAGTGGTTTTTCTCGGGTCTAGCGTTAGTAATCGCGCTGTTTTTGATAGTGTATTTGATCAAAGCGCCGCGCAATGCCAAGCTATTATCGCTAGGGTTAGCTATGGTGCTTGGCGGTGCTATCGGTAACTTAATTGATCGAGTCAGACTTGGCAAAGTGGTCGATTTCATCCACGTACACTATGCCGACGTTTGGCATTATCCGATTTTTAACATCGCTGATATTGCTATCTGTATCGGCGTGGCGATTATCGTTATCGATATGCTGTTTTTGGAAGGCAAGCGTAAGGTTTAATTAGTAGTATTTTAGCTTTAGATAACCAGGAAAGGGTTCACGATATTGTGAACCTTTTTTTGTTTGCAAATTATTGTAGCTTTATAGATAGAGCTTATTTTATATTAAACAAATATCTTGTAGTTTCAATATTTGAACACTCAATAATGGTGTTATAAGCTCAATTGTTCCTTATAAAAAAAGCTAGAAAAATTCTAGCTTTTTTTACACTGTAGAATCTACTATTAGCTTACTGATTAAATAGTCCTGTTCTAATCTCATCCTGACTTTCACTTAAATTATAAGTCTTAACTTTGTCAGTTTGATAAAAAGTTACGGTCATCGTACGAGTTTTAGTTTGTGTACCACTCATAACCATGCTGGCATAAGGAATATAATTAGCAACGTTAGACTGAGAGTTTGCATATACATATGTCCAGGTCTCATTACCACTGTCATCTAAACTGCGTGATTGTGGCTCACCAAACATCTGTGTTATTTGTTGCTTAGTTGTTGTTCCTTTGATTATTTTCTTTTGCAATGTTGTCGTGTTTTCATTTTTCATTGCCATGCTACCAGAACTTACACAACCGCCTAAAACTGCTAGCAATGGTAATAACACGATATATTTTGATGCTTTCATAATTAATCTCTACAATAAATAACAAATAGTACGTATAAATAATTTATACAGAAAAATACAAATACACAGTTATGTATACAAACTAGTGACAAATGGTACAATATTTAGAAATACCAGTCAATGAAATTATTGAACGAAAGCTTACTAATTACTATAATTTTTAATTATCCCTATCTTAAGCCACTGTGTTAACAAGAAGCCTATCGGATTTTAGGTACAGTAATAGCTTAAGTCCGATAAGCTAAGTCCAAATCGTGTTATACAACTTATAATGGCTCGTTGTTGTAAAGATAGTCTTTAGTAAAGGTGCATAAAATATATAAAGCTCTACTTCCGAGGAAATCGCTCCCGCGCTGTCAAGCGCTGCATATACGGTTTAACTTGCTTAGGTAACTCAATATCCAACATCTTTAGCCAATTAAACAGATGATGATAATAAATATCGGCGAGCGTAAAGCTATCGCCTGCAATATAGTCCTGATCATCTAACCAACTCGTCGCTATTGGTAGCGCTTTTTGGATATTTTCTACGCAATTCTCAGCGGTGCCTTCAGGCCAGCCCTCGTAATTCTGTAGCACCTTTATCTTAGTTAATATCCATAGATAGCTCTCAATCTCGATCAGGCCAAAGGATAGCACCTGACGCAGCTTATAGTTCTTCTCGGCATAATTGTCATCATCATGGCGAGGTGTGAGTGGTCTATCAGGATGTAAGTCATTGAGATATTCAATAATCGCTAGTGATTCGGTGAAATTTTTACCGTTATGAGTAATCGCTGGAACTTTTCCAAAAGGATTAATCGCTAGAAATTCAGGCGCTCGCTGCTCAAACTTATAAGCGTCCAGCTCTTTTGTCTCATAATCTAAGCCAAGCTCTTGTAGCGCCCAAACCACCGTTTCAGCACGGCTTGGATGAGTATATTTGTAGAGTGTAATCACTAGAATTTTCCTTTTCTTAGTTTCGTTAAAATTTAATCAATAACAACTTATTATACTCATACCATATACAAGTCATCGACTATAAATCACTTAGAATAAATAAAACTCAGTAGCAAATAGTCAAAAGGATTATGCCATGTCAAATAATCAAACCCAGCCCCTTTTTCAAAAGCAAATATCTTTATCTAGTAGCTCTAGTACTGATGCTAGTCATCAAACGGTTAGCTTATCAGTATTACAAGCCGATATCACAACGCTAAAAGTTGATGCTATTGTCAATGCCGCGAATTCAAGCTTGCTCGGGGGCGGCGGGGTCGATGGCGCGATACATCGAGCGGCAGGGCGCGAATTATTAGCTTATTGTCGTACGCTAAACGGTTGTCAAACAGGCGAGGCAAAGATAAGTCCAGCATTTAATTTGCCTTGCGACTATATCATTCATACCGTAGGGCCTGTTTGGCGGGGTGGCAATAGTCATGAAGAAGCGCTACTAGCGAACTGTTATCAGAATTCATTAACTTTGGCCGTGCAGAATAAGATTACTAGCATTGCTTTTCCGGCAATTAGTACTGGGGTTTATGGTTATCCGTTAGACAAGGCAGCTGAGGTAGCCGTTAAAATAGTGAAAAATTATGTATTGGATAAGCTAGACAAGTCAGCTAGCTTACCGATAAATGAAATTATATTTTGCTGTTTTTCGGCTAATGATGCGGCGGTTTACCAAAGGGTTTTGGAGACAGTTTGACGTAGTCGATAAACTATCACAGCCCAGCCAAAGACTCTAAACCGCCACCTGTCATAATAAACAACAGTCCTGCCAAGTTAATGATTACCGTTAAATAATATGCCATACGAAAATCAGGCTTTTGTGATTTATGACGTAAGTAGGTTTGAGCGACCAGTGCGCCAACCCAGCCGCCAAGCGCGCTCATAATATGTAAAGTCATCTCAGGGGTGCGCCAGCCGCCACTTTGCGCGGCCGCTTTATCTTTGGCATAACTGAGATAAGTGATTATTGCTAATGCCGCGTACCAAACAACCACTAGCCAGCTTAAATCGCCCATCACTACCAGTAATATCAGTACCGCATAAAACCCTATGCCCAAAAATACGCGTTTCTTTTGTGCCGCTGCAAAGTCCGCTTGCTGGTTTTTTTTTGCATTACGTTGACGGATTTGTAGGTTTTTCTCTGCCATTTGCTGCTGTACAAAGCCAAGCTCTTGCACTTGTTTGGCTTGCAGGCGACCTTGATTATCCTGCCCAATAGTAAAGACAACTTCATCACCATTGGCTGGTCGATGCGCCGCTTTAAACTCACTGATATGGAAAAATATCGCCTCGCCAGCTGCGGTTTTGATAAAGCCAAAGCCTTTATCGTCTTGCCATTTAACGATATGGCCTTGCTGTCTGTTTATTATATTTGCCATTATTACATCTGCTACCTATTAGATTCGTCAGCTATTTTAGCGCATTTACGTTACACTATTTACGCTTACATTGGCTATAGTTTGACTTATCATTTCATAGTCTATTGACTTATAACAACAACCCCTATTCTAACTACAATTGGCTTTTAATTATGACTGACTCTCAAAACTCGCCACAATTTATTAACCCAAACGAAGACACGCGTATCAGCTACGGCAGCCTAGTAAAGCTGCATTTTGAAGTTTCGCTTGAAAACGGTACGGTGATTGACTCAACCTTTAGCCGTGATCAACCTGTCAGCTTAACTATTGGTGATGAAAGCTTATTACCAGGCTTTGAGCAGGTACTAATGAATCTGCGCGCCGGCGATACGCGTACTGCGCATCTAGAGCCTGAGCAAGCCTTTGGCGAGTGGAATCCTGATAACGTTCAGCACTTTAGCCGTCCGCAATTTGCTTTAGTCGCTGATAATCCTGAGATTGGCATGATGGTTGAGTTTGAGGACAAGGGTAAAAATACTTTGCCGGGCACGATTAGCGCTATTGATGAGGATGAAATCGAAGTTGATTTTAATCATCCCTTAGCCGGACAAGATGTATTATTTAAAGTCAAAATCTTTAAAGTGACGCCGCCGGGAGTGACTGGTGTTCAGCTGAGTTAATAAGAAAAACAACTTTTTAAAACTGTATAAAAACAATAAGGATCAGTCCATGCAATACGAAGTCCTGCCGCAAATAAACGAGAGGGTCTCAAAAATCTGTCTAGGAACCATGACTTGGGGTCAGCAAAACGATGAGTCTGAAGCCCATGCGCAAATGGATATGGCGCTTGGCGAAGGGGTGAATTTTTGGGATACCGCTGAGATGTACCCTTCCCCGCCGGATAAGGATAAGCAAGGCGCTACTGAGCGCTATATAGGCAGTTGGTTTGCCAAAACTGGTCAGCGAAGCAAAGTTATCTTGGCTAGCAAAATGTCGCCTATGAGCTTTTTGCGCGGCGGTGAATCTCGCTTTAATGCCGAGCATATTAGCAGCGCTATCGATGGTAATCTTCAGCGCCTGCAAACCGATTATATCGATGTTTATCAGCTGCATTGGCCGGAGCGGCAAGCGAATTTCTTTGGTCAGCGCGGCTATAATAGTGAGATGGCAGCGCAGTCGCTTGAGGACTTTACGCCGTTTTTAGAGACTATTCAAGCGCTAAATGATGAGATCAAAAAAGGGCGCATCCGGGCTTATGGGCTGTCGAACGATACTGCTTGGGGTCTCATGCGTTATCTGTGGGAAGCAGAAAAAAATGGTCTAATCGCACCTATTACGGTACAAAACCCTTATAGCTTATTAAATCGATTGTACGAGGTAGCAATGGCGGAAATTGCTCATCGTGAAAACGTTGGCCTGCTAGCCTACTCACCGCTTGGCTTCGGGGTGTTATCCGGTAAATACTTGGGTGGTAAAAAACCCGCTGGCGCGCGTCTAACCAAGTACGATCGTTTCGGACGCTATGTCAATGAGCAGGCCATCGCAGCTACTGAACAATATGCCAAAATCGCCAGCGACGCCGGCTTGGACATGGCGCAGATGGCGCTCGCTTTTGTCAATTCGCGCCCTTTTGTCACTAGCAATATCATTGGAGCGACAAGCCTTGAGCAGCTCAAATCTAATATCGATAGTGTGCACTTAACATTGAGCGAAGAGGTGCTCGCGGCAATAGAAGGGGTACATACCAAGCAGCCAAACCCTTCTCCTTAACGGTTTCACTAGTCAAAAAAAGGCGCAGATCCTAAGGATCTGCGCCTTTTTTGATGTAAAAACTATAACTTTAACTGTCTTTAGTCAGTACACGAGAATGCAGCTCGGCTAAGCCTTCTTGCATTCGCTGTTGTAATAAATTGGTTAACTGGCTTTTGGTATGGCCATTAGGATCTATCGGCTCAAGTGGCAATACATAAGCGGTATCGTTTCTACTATCGAGCACTTTTTTTAGACTCTCTTTCATAGTCAGCTTGCCATAATACGGCAGCGCTTTGCTCAATTGACCGTCCTTATTGACATAAGCCAATACCATCGGCTGAATAGGAACCCTAGCATCTATAGCAGCTTGCAGCAAGGTACCATGGATACGTTTGACTTTGGTGCCATCAGTGGTAGTCGCCTCAGGGAAAAATATCACCGAAAACCCTTCATTTAAAAAGCTAGCAATCTGCGCTGATACCGAGCCGACATCACCGGAACCACGCTCGATGAATACCGTACCTGCAGCATGAGCCAATTTACCAAATATAGGCCAATCGCCGATCTCCGCTTTTGATAAGAAAAAAGCAGGACTGACGCTGCCGACCACCGGAATATCCATCCAAGAGACATGATTGGACACCCAGAGCCCGTGATGCTGCGGCACTGGTTCGACTTCAATGATTTTGACGCCGAAGGAGCCTGCCATTTTACGGCAAAAGGTTTGAATATAGCGTGGGAGCTTCTCCCGTGGCGGCTCTCTAAAGGCACCGATACGCTGCGCGGCTCTTAGTCCACCCGCTATAGTAGTAGTCATGCCAGCTATTTGCTTACCGCGTCCTAGCTGCTTTTTGAGAGAGAGTTTTGACTTGGATTGACCCATCGTTGCCTCTTATCGTTGAATGGCTTGTAAAATATGTTTTTTATTGGGGCTTATTATAAGCTGCGCTGCAAATTATAGAGATAAAAACCGAAATAAGTATAACAAACTTATCGCACTCAGTGACGATTTGTTCACTGAGTGGTTTAGTGGGTATTAAATGCTAAGTTACTTGTTTCGCAGGATTTTACAAAGGTTGTAACATAAAACTATCGCTTATTAGGTTATTACGCTTTAACATCGAGCAATAAGACCGCATATAAGCTGTTAACTGAACGCTATTTTGTGAGCAATTATAGCCGATAATAGCGATTTATTTACCCCATATATAGGTGAAAATCTTTGGAATATTTTGAAAGGTATGAAGGTGGCGAGCGCGCCATTTTAGTCCATTTAGACATCCGTCAAATTCAAGACCCTGATGACTTGACGGAGTTTGAGTTGCTAGTTGACTCAGCAGGCGCTCAGCGTGTTGAGCTAGTGACAGGCTCACGGATGAAGCCGGATGCCAAGTACTTTGTTGGCTCTGGTAAAGCGCAAGAGATCGCAGAATTGGTAAGTATGCATGATGCTGATATTGTTATTTTTAATCATAGCTTATCGCCCTCACAAGAGCGTAACTTAGAGGCTTTAGCTAAGTGCCGAGTGCTTGATCGCACCGGTCTGATTTTGGATATTTTTGCACAGCGCGCGCGGACTTATGAAGGTAAGCTGCAAGTCGAGCTGGCGCAGCTAAACCACTTATCGACACGTTTGGTACGTGGTTGGACGCATTTGGAGCGGCAAAAAGGCGGTATCGGGCTGCGTGGTCCAGGTGAAACGCAGCTTGAGACCGATCGTCGTTTATTACAGACGCGTGTCAATCAGCTCAAGTCCAAACTTGAAAAGGTGCGCCAGACTCGTGCTCAAGGTCGCGCCCGTCGGCAAAAATCAGACGTCCCTACCATCTCTCTAGTTGGCTATACCAACGCCGGCAAGTCGACGTTATTTAATCGTTTGGTTGATGAAAATATCTATGCTGCCGATAAGCTGTTTGCTACGCTTGATCCGACTCTACGCCGTTTAGATTGGCAAGGCGTGGGACGGGTGGTATTGGTTGATACCGTAGGTTTTGTTCGTCATTTGCCTCATGAATTGGTCGAATCTTTTCATGCTACTTTGGAGGAAACCTTAGAAGCTGATCTGTTATTACACGTCATTGATTCGGCTAGCGAAGATATGCATGAGCAGATTCAGGCGGTAAAAGAAGTGCTTGCAGAGATTGATAATGATGTGCCCGTGCTCAATGTCTATAATAAAATCGATCTGACCGATGAGCCTGCCCATATAGGTTATGCCAAAGAGGGCGAGCCCAATCGCGTTTATGTGTCGTCAAGAAACAATCTAGGAATGGAAGAGTTAACTCTTGCCGTGCAGCAGCTATTGACTGGTACTTTAACCACTTTTGATCTGACCTTGCCTTATCATGCTGGCCAATTCAAAAATACCTTGTACGAGCTTGGTGTCATTATGGAGGAGAGCTATGATGACAGTGGTCATGAGTGCTTGACAGTGCGCCTGCCAAGCGAGCGCTTAAAGCAGCTATTAGGCCAAGCAGGCCTAGAGCCACTGGAGGTTTTACCCTTAGCGCAAGCGACTTTGCTTATGCCTATTCTTGAACCATTCGAGCAAGAGGATGACAATATCGATGAAGCTGATAACGAGTTATTAGCAAGCGAAGATTTAACTTACGAGCAAATATTTGAGTCGGATAATGAGCTTGAAGCTGACAATAATCTCGCTGAAAATAATGATTCAAGTCCGCAAGCGTAAGTAATTCAGTTAAAACTCTAAGCTTAACAGCATAAATGCTTTATTCTGTTTTGAATAAACCCTGAGTATATTAGCCCTCCTTAAGCTGATATGCTCCTTTTTTTATCATTTATTCGCCATTCTCATGCCGCTTAAACTCTTGTTGCAATTTCACAGGCTGCTAAGGTTTATAACACGCTCACTTCTCTATATAATCAGGCGCATTGTCTGCCACTCAACTAAAGTTTTTATCTTATTTTAGACCGTTGAGTAGGGTTCAAAAGCGGAATTATAGCGGTTTATCGACGATATGATTTTTATGGCAAAACACCTCTGTAATAGTCACTCCGGCTAGGATGATTTATGAAAGCTCTTAATCAAACAAAACTTCCTTTATGGTTAGCCTTACTTTTGACCCTTGTCATGGTCATCTTAGTGCGCGAGTCAGCCTTAGTGCTTTGTCAGTGGCTAGGTATCGAAAAAGCCGCCAATATCGTCGGTTTAGTAGCGATGTTTTTGATTTTGGTGGTTTGGCGTTTGCTTAGAGGTCTTCCTAACTGGATAACTAAAGCCAGTAATGTACTGCTAGTCGATAGCGGTTTTGCTTTTTTGCCCGTGTCAGCAGGCGCTGGTATTTTATTGTTTGAATTGGGTGATGAGTTTTGGGGCGTGATGCTAACTATGGTCATCAGTACCTTAATACCACTTTGGGGCTTAGCGCTGTTAGCCAATCGCTGGCTAAATGCTAACGCTGATAGCGAAAAAACTCCTAGTACAGCGACCCATAAAATAACTGACAAGCCGCAGTAGCCATAAGCGTTGGAGAGTAATAATGATGTTTGATAGCGTGTTTATGGCCACTATTGCAGCGATAATATTGACTCTAGTCGCGCATGTTATTGCTCGCGTTTTAGCCAAAAAGATATCCTGGCTACCTATGGTAATTACCGCTTTGGTACTGGTGTTGATTTTATTATTTATCACTCAGTGGGATTATGAGCATTATTATAGTGTCGCCAAGCCAGTATTTGATCGCCTACTTGGCTATGTCACCGTATTGTTAGCTATACCACTAGCGGCGATGAACTTTAAAGGGTTACCGGTCAAGCGTTTATCTATTATTGTAGTCATCGCCAGTGTAGTTGGTGCCTTGTTGCCCATGGCGCTTGCCTATCTCTTCTCCCTTAGCCACGATACTTTATTGTCTTTTGCCACCCGCTCAGTGACTACCCCTATCGGTCTGAGTGTCGCTGATCTGATTAAAGCCCCATTAGCGATGGCAAACCTGATCATTATCGTCTCTGGACTGATTGGCGCTACATTAGCTAGATTTTTATTCAAAGGCATCAGTGATGATCGAGTCAAAGGTTTGGCTTTAGGACTTGCTGCTCACGCTTTCGGGACAGTAGAAGCTTGGCAAATCAGCCCTACAGCGGGGCGTTACGCTGCATTCGGTTTAGCGGTTAATGGTCTACTAACGGCAATTTGGGTACCTATATTTATCAGCGCCTTCAACATCTAACAATGTCTTCAACCTCTAAATGTTAGTGCTAAAATTAGCGCTAAAAAGTGATTACTATCAGTATAATAGGGTAAAAATTTATTTTATGTTATAGTAAGCCAATATTATATTTTGTATTTATTATCAAGGTTTTGTTACTATAAAACGAACGATTTGCTATTAACCGATAAAGAGTAATTTCTATATGATGAATACTGCCCCTTTATTGAGCCGTTGCTTGTCTTGTCTTATGCTATTTTCTATTCCCCTATCTGCCCTAACGATTACTGCCCATGCTGGTAATATGTACATCTACGAGAGCAGTACTGGGCAAGCACTCCTCACTAATATCAGTAATCCTAGTGGCAACTTTGATAAATTTACCAAAAAAGTCAAAGTCACTTATTATAAAGACTCAGGCAATTTTAATAATAATGCTAGCAGTAATAACTATGGCGCTAGCGCTGCTAGTAATAGCGCTAGCCGTAACGCTTATGACAGCTATATTCGCGCCTCTGCCGCTCGTCATGGTGTCGATCCTGCACTTATGAAAGCGATGATGCATACTGAATCTGCGTTCAACCCTAATGCCCGCTCACCCGTTGGCGCTCAAGGTCTTATGCAATTGATGCCAGCGACAGCGCGACGTTTCAATGTCAATAATGCTTGGAATCCTGCCGAAAACATCGAAGGCTCAGCCAAATATATCGCTTGGCTGATGAAGCGCTTTAATAATAACGTTGAATTTGCAGTAGCCGGTTATAACGCGGGCGAAGGTAATGTCGATAAATATAACGGTATCCCTCCGTTTAAAGAAACTCGCAATTATGTGCAGCGCGTCATGAGTCGCTATCATAGTTTATATAAGAACGACGCTGGTATTGCTGGAAGCACTATGGCAGCTAATAATACTGGCATTAGTAGCGGTATGCAAAAAGTCAGCTATGGCACCATTTATAATGGTACTAGTAATAATGCTAATAGTGCCAGTTATGCCAATTCTGCCTTTGATGCACTGCGATAGAAAGCCTAGTCTTTATAACAGTATATTACAAACACAAAAAAGCCCGTTAATCATTAACGGGCTTTTTTATATTCAACAGTGTAACACTAGTTGTCTTAAACTAATAAAGCAATGATAGCTTACTTATTAGCCGCTTGCGTAGCAGCCACTTCAGCAGCAAAATCTTCTTGTTTTTTCTCAATGCCTTCGCCAACTTCTAAACGCTTAAAGCCTAATACTTTTACGCCTTCCGCTTTTAGCACGTCGCCAACTTTTTTGTCGTTGTCCATAACGTATGGCTGACGTAGCAAAGTCACTTCGTCTAGGTACTTACGTAGGCCACCTTCAATCATTTTTTCAACGATGTTATCAGGCTTGCCAGACTCTTTAGCTTTGGCTTCGATAATGTCCTTTTCGCGCGCTAGAACGTCAGCCGCGACATCTTCGTCATCTACCGCTACTGGGTTGAATGCAGCAATGTGCATTGCTAGGTTTTTACCAGTTTCTTCATTACCGCCTTCATAAGAGACAACAACACCGATACGCAGACCATGACGATATGAAGCAATATTATCGCCTTCTAGAGTCTCAACGCGGCGGATCTGAATGTTTTCACCGATTTTTTGTACTAAAGAGATACGAGCTTCTTCAACAGTTTGACCATCGCCATAAGGTAGCTCAGAGATAGCAGCGACGTCAGTGACGTTGTTCTCTAGCGCGATGTTAGCAACTTTCTCTGCAAATGCCGTAAAGCTGTCATCTTTTGCGACAAAGTCAGTTTGGCAGTTTACTTCTAAAAGATAAGCTTGCTTATCATTTTGTGCAATGATGATAGCGCCGTCAGCTGCGATGTTGCCCGCTTTTTTGGCGGCTTTGGCTTGACCAGATTTGCGTAAGTTATCAATGGCGGTTTCGACATCACCGTTTGCTTCTTCTAACGCTTTTTTACATTCCATCATGCCAAGACCGGTACGGTCGCGCAATTCTTTTACCATTTTGGCAGATATTTTTACTTCTGACATAAGAGTTACCTTTTATTATGTAGGTGAGTAGGACTATGTTGGGGAGTGCAAATTATTTAGAGGAAATAAGCTGTCTCAAAAATGCACTTAAATGCTGTTTAGCGAGTCAATAATAAGGCATGACGAGTAAAACTACATCATGCCTATTTTTATCTTCTAAGCTCTTAGTTTGAGCTTATACGCTATTAGTTACTTTATATGGGTGCTAAGCGCTATATATCAAGGCTTACCATACATCAAGTCTAATTATAGATCCGCTTGTGCTTCAGCTGGGTTCTTAGTAGCTGGTGCTTCTGCAGGCTGCTCGATAGCATCAGTTGTAGCTGGTGCTTCTTGCTCTGCTGGCGCTTGTTGATCCGCTTTTCCGCCTGCTTGAGTCTGTGCATACTCTTTACCAGCGATAACCGCATCAGCAACAGCCGTTACATATAAAGTCACGGCGCGAATAGCATCGTCATTAGCTGGGATGATGTAATCAACGTTATCTGGACTTGAGTTAGTATCGACGATACCGATAACTGGGATACCTAGATTTTTAGCTTCTTTGATAGCGATGGCTTCATGATCAACGTCAACCACAAAGATGGCGTCAGGTAAGCCGCCCATATCTTTGATACCGCCTAAAGAGCGCTCTAGTTTTTCCATATCGCGAGTACGCTCAAGCGCTTCACGCTTAGTTAGCTTAGCAAAAGTACCGTCTTCCGCTTGCTTCTCAAGCTCTTTTAGACGATTGATCGACTGGCGTAATGTTTTCCAGTTAGTCAGCATGCCACCTAACCAGCGATGGTCAACGTAAGGCATACCAGCGCGCTGTGCTTGCTCACGGATAACGCCGCTTGCTGCGCGCTTAGTACCTACGAATAAGACTTTGTTTTTCTTAGCCGCTAGGTTGTTAACGTAGTTTAGCGCTTCGTTAAATGATTTAACGGTATGCTCTAGGTTAATGATGTGAATCTTGTTACGAGCACCAAAAATATAAGGACCCATTTTTGGGTTCCAAAAGCGGGTTTGGTGACCGAAGTGAGCGCCTGCTTGTAGAAGGTCGCGCATTGATACTTGGGTAGGGTTGTCTATAGCCATGATAATATCCTATTGGTTGGGTTATGCCTCCACCAGACAAAAACGACCTATCTAGCGACACGCATTTGTCAAAGCTTCAAATATATAAAAAGCGCTAAACAAATTAATCAAATCGCCAGACACCCAGTCATTTTTTCGCGTAAGGTGTGTGTCATTGGTTGGTTTAAAAAATGCACTATTAGTCTTAATCAGCAAACTTTGACAAATCCATCAAAACTACTTGATAAAAAATAGCTGCGCTGTATTTTACCACAAACCACTTGCCAAGCTCTACTACTTTGTTGATGGCTCAAAGACAGGTAGATATTAAAAGACTAAAAAAGCAAAAGGTAACTTTTTATAGTTACCTTTTAGCAAAATCAATAGTTATCTTTGAATACTTAAGCAATACAAATTCCTATTACTGCTTGGTAGCCGCGCCAAGTAAATGGAGTGATATAGCTATGACGTTCTTTTGGCAGATAAGAGAGACTTGGTGCACCTTCAACAATCTCAGGCGGTGAGATGATAAAATCTGCACCAAATTCAGTACGCGCGTTGCCGGATATGGTATTAGCCATCTCACCTAACAAATCTTTCATCATGCTGAGCGAAGTATCAGGCTCACCCATAATTTTGATAATCTCTCGTAACATAATGCTTGGAGCACTTACGTAGACGTAGCCTACTAGCGGACCTGATATTTTGATGATGCCACTATAATCATAACCAATAGTGCTTCTATTGTCGTTTAGATAAGGGGTATCAATAGCCACAGAGGCATCATCAATTTGCGCAAAAAACGCATTAATTGAGCTCAAAAACACGCCCAATTTTTCAACTTTAACCATAGTTTTTATTCCTATTTATCGCAGGTTAACGAGAGCGTTAATCTTGTAAGCAAACCAAAACCTCACCAACTTGCGATAGCCAAGTTATGGGAATAATAAAAAAACGTGCATCAGAGGGAAGCCATTTATTTTTTAATGAGTTTTTAGATAAAGGGACTGATATATGAAACTCTGAACCAAATTCTTTACGAGCATTTCCAGCGATAGTGTTAGCCACTTCCCCCGCAAGATCTAAGTAAATAGCTTCACTAGTATCAGTCTCGCCCATATTTTTTAAAACAGAATGCAATAACTCGCGTGTTGCTGAGAAATGCACGACTCCCTTTTGAGCACCTGATATAGTAATAACACTAGTATAATCAAAAACCCTAGGCTGACTTTTTTCCAGTAAGTAAGGGGTATCAACGACTACCTCTTCTTCACCAAACTGATTAAAATAATTGCTAATAATATCCAAAAAAATCTCTAGCCTCTGCTCTTTCATAATATTTAGTCTTTGATTATGGCTCTATTTTGCTCTCTAAAGCGTGTTAGTCTTGCACCAGCTCATACAAAGACTCTACTAGCTCTTCTTCTGAGAAAGGCTTGCATAAGAATCCACTCGCTCCTAACGACAAAGCCTCTATTCCAGTAGATTTGTCAGATAATGCTGACACCACTAAAATACGAACATTGGGGTCAAGAGCGATTATTTTCTCGATGCATTCAAGCCCATCCATATGCGGCATCGTTAGATCCATGGTGACAACATGAGGCCGATGAATCTTGAATTTTTCAAGCGCTTGGACGCCGCTAGTCGCTGTCGCTACTAGCGTAAAATTCCCTGAATCATATGCTCGCTGAATCCTATTTCGAATAATATTTGAATCATCAACAATCATTAGTTTATGCATAACGTCTCTATTGTCCTTAACTAAGCATTTGGCAGGGTAATAATAAAGCGTGTCATTTGACCAAATTTACTATTAATGTTGAGGCTGCCACCGCATTCTTTGATTTGCGCTTTGATAACATCCAAACCAACACCGCGACCTCCATCCTCATCGCTCTCCTCTTTGGTAGAGAACCCAGAAGAGAACAGCTGCTTGAGTAGATCTCCACGGCCAAGTTGTGTAGCCTCTTCATTACTAAAACGTCCGGTATCTACAAGTTTATTGCGTATTGCTTCGTAATCAATACCTTGACCATCGTCCTCTAAAGTAATAGTAAAGTTTTGATCGCTATTTTGCATTTCAATATCAATATTACCTACAGCCGACTTGCCTGCAAGCTCACGAGTCGATGAATCCTCTATGCCATGTACGATAGCGTTTCTTAGCAATTGTACAGTAATAGTTTTGACTGGCTTTTTCAGACGCTCAGGTATTTTTACTTGACTAAGAGTTTGACTGCTCAACTGTACACGCTTATTTTGTCTTATCGCGATGTCTTGCGCAAAATCTCTATAATAAGCTAAATAGTCATCGTCAGTGTCATCACTTAGATCGATATCATTGCCTTCTTCAATATCATTAGCATCAAATATTTTATGCTTTGCTTGACTAGTCTCATGAGCCATCGCTGCATTAGCTACTAAAAGCTCGTTACTGCTCTCTACAGTAGATGAGCTTGTAGATTGAGTGTTAGGTGAGAGTGATAGGTTAATCCGTTTACCTAAAGTCTCAATAGTATTAGACAAACTGAGTAAGTCATCTAAATGCACAGCTAATGGTAAAAAGTCATTACCAGCTAGCTCCCCTTGGTTTTGTAGAGCCTGTAGCTTATCTTCAGCATCCGAGGCAATCTTAGTAAAGCTATGTAATTTTAACGCTGAAGCTTCGCCTTTTAGATTATGAATATCACGATAGATAGCATTTAGTTTACCTTCTAGCTCATATTGCGAGCTGCCAGGATTTTTTAATACGTTATTGATTTTTTCGATATGCTGCTTGGTATTGCTGATAAATTCGTTAATTACTTTAGGTTTAACGTTTAGAATAGTCGTTAACATCTCAATCTGCATATCATTCTGTGAGCGCTCTTTTTCTAAGCGCTGCTCTAGATAAACAGCGTCTGAGACGTCATTGACGTTGACCAAGATATGAACAATATTCTTACCTTCGTAAACTCGCGAAAACTTAAAGTCTAAGTAGCGATTGTCCGTAGTTTGGCTGTTTGCATTATTATGCAGCATCACTTTATGCAACGGATTTAGTGAATCAACGAGCTTTTCTTTGACACGAGGATTATATAACTGCTCGATAAATTTTTGGGTAGTACTCAAATCTTTATCAGAGATACGGCCACGCAATACGTCAGTAAAGTTTTGCCCCGCCAAATCACTGCTACCAATAATATTAGTTAGTGCTCGAGAGTGCTGTTGACCAATGTTTAAGTCCTGATCTAACAAAAATAGACCGGTATTGACCGTTTCCATAATCTCTTGAGTTTCGCGTCGAGCGGCCAAAGCTTCGGCATCTGTGTCACGTAAGCGGCGGACAAAGAAGAAGACGAAAATCAAGAAGTATGCCAAGATAGCGGCAACCCCTAATATCTGAATCAAGCGAATAGTATTAGCTTGACGCTCAGCACTGGTAAAGACGTCGTCAGTCAACCGATCTAACGAGTCGTTGATCAGCAAGCTTGAAGTCTTTGCTTGCTCAACGGCTTGAGTCAACTCGTCATCAGAGTCAACCATGATATTATCAGCATCTTTTAAATAGCTTTGAATCTTTGGCTCTAGCAGTTGCCACTGCTCATTAGCAGCAACAATATCCGCTCGGGCATTATTATCAATGCTTGGCAAATCATAGCTATTGCCATTAGCATCTACGATAGTATCGCCTTGTTCAATGGCATTGATAGAAGTCGTAATCTGTTCTGTATTTTGGGTTAGACGCTCCAGTACTCGCTGAATATGCGGAGAATTAGTATCCTCACCATAACTGTTATCTAAATCAAAAAGATCTTTGATTACTGCTTGCGCATTATTAGCCACTTGGTTGGTTTGAGCGATTAAAACGGTATTTCTTTCAAGTAAGCTTGAGGTATAAAAAGTAAAAGCTAGCAAAGCACCGATAAGTGTCAAAAACAGTGCAATTGAAACGATTAGACCTTGATAGCGCTTATTATCGATATTATTTACGGTTGCCATCTCTAAAATCCTTAATTCAATTGCTTAGTAGGAGTAGATTCTTTTTTAGTGGTGGGCTCTGATGACCCTAACCAACGCTCTTCGATCTCTTTAAAAACCCCTTTTGCTTTAAGCTTGGTAATACCTTCATTAATAGTGTTAATCAATTGAGTATTCTCTTTTGCCATTAATATTACTTGTTGCGCTGATGGCGCATCATCCGCTTCATAAGGAACAATGGTCACTTTATGTTCAGGGTAGCCTTTGATCACATATTGAATGACCGGCAAGTCGTACAACAGCACATCAGTCTCACCTTGTACTAAGTCCTGATAAGCCAAAAACATAGTCGGTCTTGAGACTAGCTCAACCGAATCGCCCATCTCCTTCAAAGTATCTTCTTCTTTAGAGCCTTCTAAAGTACCGGTTCTTAGGCCTTTTATGTCCTCCAGACCTTTTATATCATGCTTACCTTCTAGATACATAATAGTAGCTGGGTTAAAGAAATAAGGCTGAGATAGACCATATCTAATATTTCGATCGTCTTTATAAGAGATACCAGAAATAGCTAAGTCGCGTTCTCCTGATTCCACACTATCGAACATTCTTTGCCAAGTTTCTGTATAAAACTCAACCTTAAATCCCTGTTCTTCACCTATAGCTCTTATAGAATCAACATCAGTACCCTGTAAGTTGCCATAATCATCTTTGAATGAAAAAGGTGGTAAATCGCCAGTCATAACTACTTTTAGAGTAGGAGCAGAATCAGGCAATTTACTAACAAAATTATCGCCTGGTCTACTGATTTCAGCTGCTGCACTATTTTCTTGATTAGCAGAGTTATTGCAGCCAAGAATACCGACACTCATTATTAAGGGAAGTATTTGATATAAAGATTTCATGATTTATCCTTAAAACTCAATAATATTAAAAATCCTAAAAGCCAACTATTAGAAAGATAGAGCAACAATTTGTTATTATGATTTATACAATAAAACACATTGATAATACTTAAGTAAGTTTGTAATTACAATATATAAGTTCTTATCAGTATAAAAGATATTTATCACTTCATTTAAAGTGGCGTTACCCCTATCCGTTCTTCAGTAGTTAAGAATAATAAACAGAAGCTGAAACAAAGAAATATAAAGCTCTTTAAGACAAAAAAATCATCTATAGATATAAACCTATAGACGATTTTTAATAAATTACTATATTTTTACTTTTTAGTAGGCGAGTAAATTATCACTCCACCTCATCAAGATTTAAGTTACGATCAATTTGCCAAATCAGATAACAGCCTAAACTCATGAGCGCAAACATAGCTATGCCTATTTTTAATACTGGATTGACCGGAAACAGGTTGAGTAATAAGCCACCAAAAATACCGACAGAAAACATTAGTGAGCCTTGTAAAGCGCTTGCCATACCAGCACGGCGCTTTTGAAAAGCTAAAGCGATGGCAGAGGCGTTCGGCTGTGTCAAACCTAAGCCGGCAATACAAAAGAAAATACACCCGAGCACTAATGGTAGCCAAGCATCTGTACCAAAAATAAGGCCAGTGACGAATAAGGCTGCTGCAGAAATCACTTGCATCATCGCCCCAAAACGCAAAATACTAAGGATACGAAAGCGATTGGTTAGCCATTGATTTAGCTGAGTCAAGGCGACAAAACCAGCCGCATTTAGTCCAAATAGCCAACCAAAATGAGTAGCTGATACGCCATAAGTATCCATGATTAATTCAGAGGCAGAGCTAATATAAACGAACATCGCCCCCATCAATAATCCGCCCCCTATAGCCGGATAATTGAAGTTTTTATCCTTTAATAGATCCCAGTACTGGCTGAGCACCTCTTTAGCAGGTCGAGCATTACGGTTCTCCTGCGTCAGCGTCTCAAAGAAAAAGAACTTAGTTAGTAACAGATTAAGCGTACCAAAAGCGGCCAAAAACCAAAAGATGGAGTGCCAGTCAAAGAACTGCAAAAACAAAGCCCCAAGAGAAGGCGCGAGAATCGGCGCTAGCCCCATTACTAAGATCATAATAGAAAAAGCTTTTGCCGTTTGTTTAGCGGTCAATCGATCGCGTATCGCCGCCCGGGTCACTACCGCGCCTACACAAGCGCCTAATGCTTGTACTGTGCGTCCGGCAAATAGTACATACTCACTACTCGTGGTCGCACAAACTATAGAGGCAACCACATACAAAGCCATACCAAAATAAAGCGGCTTGACTCGCCCTACCCGATCACTCAAAGGACCATAGATAAGCTGACCAAAAACCAAACCTACAAAATAAGCGGGCACAGAATTGGCCATAAAAGCCGTCGATACGCCAAAATCGTCGGCCATTGATGGCAAAGCAGGCAGATACATATCGATAGATAATGGCCCTACCGCTACGATAAGCCCAAGCATCATAATCCAAGCTACCGGTAGCTCTGATGAGCGCACTCTATTGGCAGCTGCTCCTTGATTAGAAGCTTTGGTGATATTAGGTTTTGGAGCAGACATAGCACTTACCGTTTTGTGATATTGAAGTAATGGGAATTAAAAAAGACTAGCTACAAATTCTAGGACGAAAAAAAGCAGCAGACAACCCTATATCGGACTGTCTGCTGCTTTTTCAATAGTTGAACAGCGCTTAAGCTATAGCTTTCACACAATAACAACTTTAGCTGTTAGCGAAACTGACGTTTATCAAATACCGTACTTGCTTGCTTAGCTTTTCTAAGCGCGAGTTTACGATTGCGTCCAAGCATCAACTTTATTTGCCACATTTTTTCTTTATAAAGCGTTAATGCTGACTGATGATGCATAGCATTGACAATCCGCTTACTAGCTAGCACTGCATCAGGGGAGCGCTGCATGAGCTCCTGTGCTAATTGCTGCGCTTGCTCAAGTGGCGTCTCATGACAATGGCTCACTAGACCCAGCTCTTTGCCTTCGGTTGCCTCAACGATACGCGCCGTCATCGACAGCTCTTTTAGCACATCCTCACGCACCACTCCAAACGCTGATTGGGTCAGACCCATATCAGGAACCAAGCCCCACTTAGCTTCCATGATAGACAGTTTGCAATTAGGATGGCTGATGCGTACGTCGCACGCTAGCGCCAATTGCATACCAGCACCGATACAATGACCCTCTAATACCGCAATCACTGGGACAGGTAGATCTCGCCATACTAAGCAGACGCGCTGAAACAGACTTTGTTTAGGTTTAATCAGCTCCCATACGGCATAAAGTTGGTTCTTGGGATTATTTAAATCACCCAAATCAATACCGGCGCAAAAAGTTCCTTCGCTACCTTTGAGTATCACCGCTCGCAAGCTTTTGTCTTTATTAATATGACCTGCTACCGCAATCAGCTCATCTACCATCTTAAAGCTAAGAGCGTTTTTTTTCTGTGGACGGTTTAATGTGACGGTCAATATATTTTGACTGACACTAACTTGTATAGTTTGATACTCATAGGCGGCGATAGCGTGCATAATAATCCCTTAAAATGATAATCGGCAAAATGAAAAACCATGCTTGCAATCATAGCAGTGTTAACTTAGCGCTACCCTAGCAATAACTGACTCTCCATTCAAATCATTTTCCAGTTCATATCGTTTTCACTAAGACGATGATAATTGAGCTGCGAATAGGGCGATAAATCTAGATTTTGCAGATTATTTAGCGCCGTCATTAGATCTTCGTAGTAAGGCTTGAGCATAGCAAACTGCGCTGGTGTGGTGTGCTGCACGTTTAATAAGCACTTATCTTCTAGGTTTTGACTAGCAAGGCGTAGCTGCGGCACACCCGTGTAGCGGCTCGCTCCCAAAATACGATGAGCAATCTGCGCCAGCATATAACGATCTCTAGCTTGCCAAGCTTGCAAAAGAGCTTCTTTTTCATCAGCGATGGTATCAAGCATCATGATAATCAGCTTCGCCGCCAAATCCGGCTTGTTAGCAGAACGAGTCAAAGCATCTTGCCAATCCAAAATCTCTGAGACCTCAGTAGTATTGATGGCGGCTTGATGTTCTATTTTTAGTAGTTGCTGCTCTGTGGCAGGACTTTGTGCAGTAGTACTAGGCTCTAAAGCAGTCTGTGATAAGTTTCTTTGATCTAAATATCTATAATGCGCTTGATCGTTATGACGCCCGTAATTCTCCATCGATTGCTTATCGCGTAGATTGTCACGTAAAGCATCAGGTGAATTATCCCGTAAATAATTGTCACGGATTTTTTTTAGGGATAACGGCCGTAGCACTTTTTTATCATTTTGCTTAGAGGTTGTTTTAGAGTTTTTAGAGCTACTATTATGATTCTGATTTATGCTTAGCGGATGAGCGTCAGCATTGTAAGGGGTCAGATCAGTGAAACTAGCATTCTTTGACGCTTTGTCATTCAAGTTTGTAGATACATTGTTTATAGAAGTACGGTTGATAGCATCTTCTTTACTCTGATCATTCTCTGTAGCCGACATTCTAGTATCTAGATGAGGCACTGTGTTTGAGCGTCCAAGCCACTTTTGTAGCACTTGTAATAGCTGCGGCTGGCTAATCGGCTTACCGACATAGTCATCTATCCCACTAGCAATAAGCTTATCGCGCTCATCAGATAGACCATGGGCGGTCAGCGCAATAATCGGAATATGACTATCTGCCGCCTCTATTTTTCGGATCTGTTCGGTCGCTTCTCGTCCCGACATCCTTGGCATTTGAATATCCATAAAAATTAGATCGATATTATCATGGCTAGGGCGTACGCTATCGCTAACTGTGCTCTCAGTATTCATCAAAGCAGGAGTGGCATTCGTTACTTGCGAGCGAGCTTCTGCTTTTGAGCGCTGGGTTTTGGTTGATAGGCTTTGCGGTAGCGGCTTAGTCTTAGCATTTTTGGCCTGCTGCTTACTTATCAGCTCTATAGCCTCAAAGCCGCTATTGGCAGTGATGACATGAATACCAAGCTCGCTTAACAACGCATCTAGCACCAGCAAATTTGGCAGATGATCATCTACCGCTAACACCGTAACCCCTTGCCAACGCGGCTCTTGCACTTGCACTAGCTGTTTTTTGCTTTGCGTATCGAGCATAGCATAAAGCTGACGCTTGTCTAACGGCTCATACAAAATATTGGCATGATAGCGAGTTAGCAGCGCTTGATCGGCGGCGACTTGATAGCCAAATACCGCAAGCTTGCCTTGATAATGCAAACGTATTTGCTTGAGCAGCGCCATCATATCGTTTTGATTGTCGTTATCGACGATGACCCAATCCCAATAGTTGTCTTGCTCTTTTAATGACTCAAGAACGCCGGGTAAAGAATTGGCCTGAGTGAGTTTAATCGGTAGATTCTGCAAGCTAGCTTTGAGCACTTGTAAAGAGGCAGTATGATTGATCCAAACCAGCATATGAAACTCGTCACTAGCACTGGCTAGCGGCGCTAATACCGGTAGAGGAATAGTATGCCCGCCGGCAGCTTCTAACACATTGACATGGGTTGGCATCCGAAACCAAAACGTCGCACCTTTATTAGCGATATTTTCTTGCGCGTTATCATAAAAGCCAATATCGCCGCCCATCAAACGCGTCAACTGCTTAGAGATTACTAGCCCTAGCCCTGTGCCGCCATACTGACGGGTAATGGATGGATCGCCTTGGCTAAAGCTTTGAAAGAGCATTTTTTGATCGGTCTCGGAGATACCTTTGCCACTATCTTGCACACTGATCATCAGATAGTCATCCTGATAATCATCTAAGCTGACGCGTACTACCACATCTCCATTATCAGTGAATTTGATAGCATTACCGACTATATTGGTCAGCACTTGCTTGAGGCGTAGCGCGTCCCCTACTATCTGCATTGGCACATCGTTATAAAACAACACTGCCATCCGTAGACCCTTTTCAGCCGACACTGGCGAGAGCATATCGACTACATCATAAATAGTGCTATACAGATCAAACTCATGACGATCAAGCACCAGCTTGCCTGCTTCTATTTTGGAGAAATCTAATACATCGTTTACCAGTGCCAATAGATGCGCTGAGGACTTACGAATAGTCTGTACATACAGATCTTGTTCAGAATTTAGCTCACCATGACGAGCCAGCAAATTAATAAAGCCATCGATACTATTAAGCGGGGTGCGCAGCTCATGACTGATATTGGCCAAAAACGCTGATTTAGCTTGACTAGTAGAGATAGCAGCATCACGAGCATTACGGATAGAGATATTCTGCATCTCCATCTCATCAAAAGCTAGACGCAAGTCATCTTCGGTTTGTTCGGCGTGATTTTTTAGCTCCTGAAAGCTACTGTGCAATCGGCGCAAGGTTCGGACTAAATCTTGCTGTAATAGATTTAATTCGCCATTAGATTCAGTCAAAATAGGCTTATATAAATTATCAACGGTAGTACGTTGTAGCTGCAAGCGTAGCTCATAGATTGGCGCAATCCAGCGCTTAGCGTAGATATTCAAACTCAGCAGCAAGATTAAGATAGTCAATAATCCGGTAATTGCTAGCGCCATTGCGATACGATAACGCGCTAAATACAGCGGCTCATTATCCATATCAATAAACAGCCATAGCTGTTGACCCTCAAAATCTCCTAAGCTTAAGCCATAAGCAGTACCAATAGCAGTCGATTGCTCCATAATAAAGCTTTGATTGCTATCAATCAGCGGCCACTCTTCTTCTACACCATAGCCCACAGTAGCTAACACTTGATTGCTATCATTGATAATAGCTATGCGCTGTACATGTTGCTCAGATTGTATATTGTTTAGCTTATCCTGTATGGCTGCCAGCATGGCTTGAGTTTCTTTGGACACAGTCTCATTAGCCGCTGAGGTAGAAGGCGGCTCAAGTAGTGCAGGAGCAATCTCAGCAATGGTAGGTTTATAACGAATTAACACCGCTTCTGCTAAAGCCTGTTGCTCAGAGTTTGAGGCGCGCATAGTCTCATAAAATACCAAAATGCCACCGACCGCGGCCAAGATACAAATCGGCAAAAACACCAACAAGATCAATTGACCATAAGCGCTACTAGTATCAAAGCGTTTTTTGTATGCCATGCTAAGGGTAAACTCCAATGGTGATTTATCGCTTGGGCTATCAGCAAGCAGACCAATTCGTACTTAATATTTAAGTGTGGGCAGTTGCTGTACAGCTTATTTTAACAGTATTCTTAGTGCCGCTGTTACTGATTGCCTATAAGTAACAGCGGCATTAGTTAATTCACTTTTTAATAAAACTAGCATTTAGCAAAACTAGCACTTGATGCACTAAGCGCAGCTAAAAACAAAATGATATAATAAAGCCAATTTTTATCAGCGCGCGCCGTTGCTCGCAAATCAGTCAAAACCTATTAGACCTATAATAGCTAACAAAGCAATAGCGTAAAGCTGAATATCACCTTTAATTATCATTAATAATAGGATGTCCTATGTCGTCTACTGCCAACTTTATTAATCAAGTCGCCCAACTTGCCGATTGCGTAGGTCAGACGCCATTAGTTCAATTACAGCGTTTGCCTGAGCAAGAAGGTATCAATAATGGCGCGCAGCTATTAGCCAAGCTTGAAGGCAATAATCCTGCCGGCTCGGTTAAAGATCGCCCAGCCTTTAATATGATATATCAAGCCGAACAGCGCGGTGATATCACCCCAGGTGACACCTTAATTGAGGCGACCAGTGGCAATACCGGTATCGCTTTAGCTATGGTTGCCGCCATGCGTGGCTATCCGATTACGCTATTGATGCCGACCAACTCCACTCAAGAGCGTAAAGATGCGATGACCGCTTATGGGGCGACGTTGATTGAAGTCGATGAAGGCATGGAGGCTGCACGTGATATGGCGCTGCAAATGCAAGCCGATGGCAAAGGCATAGTATTAGACCAATTCAATAATCCTGATAACAAACAAGCTCATTACCTCACTACTGGCCCTGAGCTTTGGCAGCAAACTGGCGGTAAAATTACTCATTTTATCAGCTCTATGGGTACTACCGGTACGATCACTGGCGTTAGTCAATACTTAAAAGAGCAGAATCCGTCGGTGCAAATTATCGGCCTGCAACCTGATGAAGAAGCTTCAATTGCTGGTATTCGCCGCTGGCCTGCCGCTTATATGCCTGGTATTTATGAAGCCGATTTAGTTGATGAGATCATGGACATCGACCAGCATACGGCTGAGATTTATATGCGTAAACTAGCAAAAACAGAAGGTATCTTTGCTGGGGTGTCCTCCGGTGCAGCCGCTTGGGCGGCTATGCAAATCGCCAAAGCCAATCCGCAAGCAGTGATTGCCTTTATCGTCTGTGATCGCGGCGATCGTTACTTATCGACAGGGCTGTATAATGTTGACGACAATAATGTTGATAATAGCGCCGCCGTTTAAGCTATAAGCGCAGACTATAAATACAAATTATAAGTACAAGTTATAAGCAAAATCAGGACTATTTATGAGCCAAGCCCTACCTACTAATCCCGTTTTGGTTTTCGACATTGAGACCATCGCTGATACCCAGGCGGCTCGGCGCATTTATCCGCAATTAGCTAATCTCAACGACGCTGATACTTTATGCGCGCTAACCGCTATTCGTACGCAGGAAGCTGGCCACGACTTTATGCGTTTGCCTCTACAGCGTATCGTTTGTATCTCCGCCTTATATATCAAAGACGGGCAATTTTCTTTGTTTTCATTGAGCGCTGATAAATTTAGTGAAGAACAGATTCTTGCTAAGTTTTTTCGCGCCTTTAACGATGTAGAAAAGCTGCCACAGCTAATTAGCTGGAACGGTTCAGGCTTTGATATTCCAGTACTGATTTATCGGGCTATGCAATATGATTTGACCGCGCCTTGGTTATTTGAAGAAGGCGAGCGTATCAAAAATATGCGCTTTAATAATTACGTCAATCGCTTTCAGACCCGCCATTTAGATCTGATGGATCGATTCAGTCAGTATGGGGCTAGTCGCCGCGAAGCGATAGATGTGGTGGCTAGTCTCTATGGACTGCCTGGCAAGACGGACGTCGATGGCAGTATGGTCGGACAGCTGGTCAGCGATGAGGAGTGGCAGACGCTATCGATATATTGTGAGTCTGATGTGCTGAACACTTGGCTCATCTATCTGCGCTGGCTGCGGCTAACCGGACAGCTGTCCTCAGCAGGATTTGTAGACTGGCAGCAGCAAAGCCGTGATTATTTAGCTAACCTTACCCAAGCTGATGGTAGCGTGCGTCACCAGGCTTTTCTTACAGACTGGTCAACAAACCTCTAATCGAGCTTCTATCAGCTTAAATTTATAGTCTAATTTTATTCTCATTACTTACAACTTTACTTTTTATTGCTAAGGCAGGTTTATGCAACCCACCCCACACCAAAACGCTGAAAACAATGATCAAAATGATGCTCAAAATGACGTTCAAAACACCGCTAAAAGTACTGATATTAAGGATCAGGCCCACTTGCATCAAGCTCAAGACAACCAAGGTATTATTACTCCGCCTAACAAAAAAAAATCCAAACCTTCCTCAAAAACGCGTCGTCGTCTAAAGGATGCAGAGCCTCTACCCTTCACTATTGATCGCTTATCGCATGATGGCCGCGGCGTTGCAATCTACGGCAATGGGTTTGATGCCAAAGCGGGTCATGCTGAGGACAAACATGGCAAAAAAGTATTCGTAAGCTTTGCGCTACCCGGTGAGAGTGCTTTAGTGAAGCTGACTAATAGTCGCGCCAGCTTTGAGGAGGGCGACGCCATAGAGATTACTGCCAATCCAAATCCAGAACGTGCGGTACCGCCTTGCCCGCATTTTGACGTTTGCGGCGGCTGTAACTTACAACACTGGCAGCCTGACGCACAGATTCATTTTAAGCAATCAGTATTGGCTGAAATGCTCGTTCATCAAGCTGATGTACAGCCTGATCATTGGCTTGACCCTGTGGTTGGCGATCGCTTAGGTTATCGTACCAAGGCGCGTCTTGGCGTACGTTATGTTGCCAAAAAAGAAACGGCATTGGTAGGTTTTCGTGAGCGCTCAAGCAATTTTTTAGCCGAGCTTAATGAGTGTCATATTTTGGATCCGCGTATTGGTTTTGAGATTGAGAACCTAAAAGCGCTAATTAGTACGCTTGAGAGCCGAGATAAAATCGCTCAGCTTGAGCTAGCGATGGGTGAGTATATTGCTGAGCTACCTGATGGCAAACAGCCAGTTGCGCTAATTGTACGTCATTTGGCTCCTTTATCAGATAGTGATGTCGACACTCTCAAAGCTTTTTTTGCGGCGCGCAGTTGGCAGCTTTATCTACAATCAAAAGGCGCTGATAGTATTGAGCGCATCGCTCTAACTAGCGACGATGATATGAGCGAGCAGTTTGGCCGCTTGTATTATCAATTGCCTGAGTACGACTTAACTTTTGAATTTATTCCGACCGACTTTACTCAAGTCAATCTCTCAGTAAACAGACAAATGACTAAGCTGGCTTGTGAGCTTTTGGATCTCAAAGCAGGCGAGCGAGTATTAGATTTATTTAGTGGTTTAGGTAATTTTAGCTTACCGTTAGCGCGCTTGGTAGGCGAATCTGGCAAAGTGATTGGCGTAGAAGGTAGCGAAGAGATGACTTTACGCGCTGCTACTAATGCTCGCCGTAATGGCCTTGATAATACTGAGTTTTATAGTCAAGACTTGACGCAAGATTGCACCGATCAGCCGTGGGCCAATCAAGGTTTTGACGCGCTACTTATTGATCCGCCGCGCTCTGGCGCTTGGGAGATTATGCAATATTTGCCTAAATTCAATGCTAAGCGGATTGTCTATGTCTCTTGTAATCCTGCGACGCTGGCTCGTGATACCAAGGCTCTACTTGAGCAAGGTTATCGCTTAACCCATGCTGGGGTGATGGATATGTTCTGTCACACCGGTCACGTTGAATCTATCGCTAGGTTTGAGAAAGTTGCTTGTTAAAAGTGGTTTTTTAATAATCACTAGTATTTAGTCATTTTTATCCTTGTTGTTTAGGCATTATTATTACAGAGCTTATCTTGAGTTATAGTCGCAAGTTGCGATAATAATTATAGGAGCGGTTATAAGTCTATCAGCCATTATTAGTTAGTTATCAAAGCTCAATAGTGGCTTTGAGACTACTAGCTCATTATAAAAGGGTGCTATAGACTTTGCTCAAAAACAGCTGCTAGCACCATTAGCAGCTGTCTTAATTTAGGTTTTAAATTCACGGCTCGTTGTCTCAAGTTAGATAAATTAGCCGTTGCATAATCTCTGTAATAGCTAAAAGGAGCCAGCTATGGTCAAGATTCGAGAAGGATTACCATTAGTAGATGGTCAAACCACTAAAGAGGACAGCGCGACCTTGGCAGCACAATTGGTTGCTAGTCAGCGCTCTCATCAATCTGCCAATAGTTACGCGCAAATTCCTTTCGATATCAAGCAGCAGTTAGCTACCCATAAGTTGCACACTACTTTTGATCGCTCAGAAGCTCTAGCCTATCATAATCATGACCCAAAACTGGCTAATAAAGCGCTCGATGACTCTTTATTTGGCGACTCCGAGACGCTAAGCGATACGATTGACTTAGATCAAGCCAATATTGATGTGCCCACTTGGCTGAATAATGTCGCGGATCGTATAGGCCAAGACTCAGTGCCAAACCTAGCAGCGGCCTGTGAGTTTATTCGTAGCCGGATGAATACTAGCGAATCTGAGCGCTCAGGTGCTTATGTCACTGGCATTGGTATGAGCGACATTCTAACTTATCTTTATCAAGATGAAGACGCGCTAGTAGCGGCCATGCTCTATCGTAGCGCGCGTAAATCCCTAATCTCTATGGAGGAGATCGAACAAAACTTTGGCGCTGATATTCGCACTTTAGTCAAAGACGCTTTGGCTATGGGTAAGTTGTCTGCCATTATTGAGAGCAATAAGCGCCTAGAAGATCACTTTATAAATAAGCAGCAAGACCAGCTATCAAATATCTACAGCATGCTCATCTCAGTGACTAACGATGTACGGGTAGTACTGATCAAGCTTGCTGAGCGTACTTTTGCTATGCGCGAGCTATCTTTTTCTAATACCGATCGTCAGCAGCGCGTTGCCCGTGAAGTCATGACTATCTACGCTCCGCTCGCTCATCGCTTAGGCATCGCACAGCTCAAGTGGGAGCTTGAAGATTTGGCTTTTCGTTATCTTGCGCCTGAGCGTTACAAGGAGATTGCCAAGCTATTAGCTGAGAAGCGTAGCGAGCGTGAGGATTATATTCAGCGCGTAGAAAACCAGCTTACCCAAGCTTTGATCGATGCTGATATCGTGGGCGAGGTCTCAGGCCGGGTCAAACATATCTATTCTATTTATCGCAAAATGAAGCTCAAAGGTTTATCTTTTGACCAACTTTATGATATCCGTGCGCTACGCGTATTGGTCCACGACCCTGCTGATTGCTACCACGTATTGGGACTGGTTCACGGCTTATGGCGCTATATCCCTGAACAGTTTGATGACTATATTACCAACCCTAAGCCAAACGGCTATCGCTCTTTACATACCGCTGTTATTGCTGAGAATAAATCGCTTGAAGTGCAGATTCGTACCCATGAGATGCACTTTGAAGCAGAGCTTGGTATGTGCGCGCACGTCAACTATAAAGAGGGTTTAAAAAATAAAAAAGATAATTATCTTACTCAAAGAATAAGCTCATTACGTCATTTATTATCGATCAATAATGAGGCGCGCAATCAAGCTCATGATGATACATATTACGATGGTAGTGACAATAATGAATTTGAAGAAGACGAACAAGCCATCGACTTTGATGAGCTGGAGCGTATCTACATATTTAGTCGTGACGGCGATATTATAGAGCTGCCAAAAGGCGCAACGGTGCTTGATTTTGCTTATTATGTACATACCCAAGTCGGTAATCGCGCCCAAGCGGCTCGGGTCAATCAGCGCTATGTCCCACTCACCTATCAGCTCAAAACTGGCGAACAGGTAGAGATTATCACCAAGTCCTCGCGCGAGCCGAATCGCGACTGGCTAGTGGCCTCGCTAGGCTATATTCATACTAGCCGCGCTCGCTCCAAGCTTCGCCAGTGGTTCAATAAACAAGATCGTGATAAGAATATTGAGATCGGAAGACACATGCTGAGTCGTGAGCTTGAGCGCTTATCGGTGCATCCTAATAGTATCGATCTAAATGACTATCTTCAGTTTTTCCATGTCAATACCGCAGATGATATCATTGTCGGTTTGGTTACCGGTGAGATTGGTCTCAATCAGCTAACTGGCCATATCTCTAGACAGCTACGTTTAGAGCCTGAGCGCGAAAAAGAAGAGTTTGTTCCTAGCATTGATCCCAAATCAACTGGCAAAGCTGATGCCTATAAGATTTATATAGAAGGTTTGGATAATATTGAGATCAATCTTGCCGGCTGCTGTCACCCTATCCAAGGTGAGCCTGTTTCAGGATATATTACTTTGTCACGCGGCGTCAGTATTCATAATCGCGGCTGTCCTGAATATCAGCGGCTAATAGAGCGTGAGCCTGAGCGTGCTATCAGTGCCACTTGGAAATCAAAAGCTGGACGTTATCAGCCCGTAGATATTCATATTGAAGCCTATGATCGGCGCGGTTTATTAAGAGATTTGACACAAGTTATCGATAAAGAAAACGTCAATATTCGTCAAGTCGACACGCTAAGTAATGATGACAATATTGCTTTATTAAAATTCCATGTCGAAGTCGCTGGACTGGCTCATTTATCAAAATTATTGGCTAAACTTGAACAGCAGCCAGGGATACTACATGCGCGCCGAGCGGCTGCGCCTTAAATTATTGCCTATTCATAATCCCTATTAAAGGTCACTTTGTAAACTACTATGCCTGAATTACCTGAAGTCGAAACCACCAAATCCAGCCTTGCGCCTTTACTTAATCAGACGATAACCGCTGTAGAGGTGTTTCAGCCCAAACTACGTTGGCCGATGCCTGATGACTTAAGCTCTTTAGTAGGCTACTCTCTTAAAAAGGTTGAGCGCCGAGCTAAGTATTTAATTTTAAGCTTTTTACCTACATCAAAGGTATCTGCTCCTACAAAAGACGACGCTAGTAATAACCTCAAATTACGACAGCTCATTATACATTTAGGCATGTCAGGGAGCTTACAGCAGCATCCATATGGTACAGACAAACGCAAGCATGACCATTTAATACTGACATTTAGTCGTGATGGCGGCGACTATACTCAACTGCATTATCATGATCCAAGACGCTTTGGCGCAGTACTTTGGTACGATGATTACAAAAGTAAGCTATTAGATCATTTAGGACTAGAGCCTTTATCCACCGAGTTTGATGCTGATTACTTATATCATTTTATTCAGCGCCTTAGTCATGATAATAATGCAAACGTCAACAAAAAACCTATCGCTCGCCCTATCAAATCCGTGATTATGGAGCAGCAAGTAGTGGTTGGCGTCGGTAATATCTACGCCGCTGAGAGCTTGTATTTATCCGCTATTCATCCTGCTACTCCTGCCAATAGCTTATCTTATCAGCAGATAGCAACGTTAGTGGAGCATATAAAAGCCACCTTAGAGAGATCTATTACTCTTGGCGGCTCGACCTTGCGCGACTTTACCGTCGCTAGCGGACAGACCGGTTATTTCCAGCAAACGCTCAATGTCTATGGCAGACAAGGCGAGGACTGCCCTTCTTGTGCTACCCCTTTAGATAATATCAAGCTAAACGGACGCGCTAGTGTTTTTTGTCCTAATTGCCAACCTCTATAAATTTTTTAGCTCATGGTCTTAGCTTATTAATTTATATTGCTTATCGCTCAACATCTTGGTTTAATAGTAATTACATTTATCATATCTCCCTACCCGTTTTAGGATTTCGTCATGACTGTCAAAGCCCGTTTCGAGCGCGTTATTAAGTCCAAACTGCTAACAGCAATCGTCAGTATCAGTATTGCTATGCTAACTATTAGTCCTGCAACAGCTGCGATAGAGATTGATGAGACAGACTTTGGTCCTTCTTATGAGACCATGGTTGTCGATACGGTAGTAGGTAAGCCGTTGCAGTTAGTAGCAGCTGTCACGGGTACAGCAGCGTATCTCGTTAGCCTACCCTTTGCATTAATTGGCGGCAATGCTGATCAGTCGCAACAAAAGCTTTTTGTCGAGCCTTGGGATGCTATGAGTCGCTGCTTAGGGTGTACGGTTGCCGAAGATAATTATTATAAGTCGCAAGCGGTTAGTGATAATACTATCCGTATCGTAGTAGATCAGCCCTCAGAGATTTTGATCAATACTGATGATTATGTGATAGTAACGCCATAAAACAGCAGATTGTCGCAGATTATAATAGCTTCACTATTAACGGTCTTATTACTATTTATTATTCAATTTCAGACAGCAAAAAGGCTAACCTAGAGTTAGCCTTTTTTATGGCAATAATTATTCAATCAAATTAACAATTAAGCGCCTTTCTTACGACCATGACGCTTACGCTCACTTTCAGTCAAATAACGCTTACGCAGACGAATAGCTTTTGGCGTTACTTCCACTAACTCATCATCTTGAATGAACTCAAGCGCTTGCTCAAGGGTAAACTTGATAGCCGGCGTCAAAGTCAACGCTTCATCCGTACCACTAGCACGAACGTTAGTTAGCTGCTTAGCCGTCGTTGGGTTCACCGCCATGTCATCGTTACGAGAGTTTAGACCAACGATCATACCTTCATAAACTTCTAGCTGTGGCTCAGCAAATAGCTTACCGCGTTTTTGTAGGTTAAATAAGGCAAAACCTAAGCAAACACCTTTTGCCATAGAAACTAACACACCGTTAGAGCGGCCACCGACATCACCAATCTTTTGTGGACCATAATGTGAGAAGCTTGAGGTCATGATACCCGTACCTGAGGTCAGAGTTAAGAACTCAGAGCGGAAACCAATCAGGCCACGAGCTGGGACAGTCGCTTCGATACGCATGCGACCTTTACCATCGAGCTCCATGTTAGTCATCTCACCTTTACGTAAGCCAACTTGCTCCATGATAGCGCCTTGATGCTCTTCTTCGATATCAAAAACCACATTTTCATACGGCTCTTGTAGTTTACCATCGACTTCTTTGACGATAACCTCTGGGCCTGACACGCCTAGCTCAAAACCTTCACGGCGCATATTTTCAATCAGTACTGACAGATGCAGCTCGCCGCGACCTGATACTTTGAACTTGTCAGGAGACTCAGTATCTTCAACGCGCAGTGCCACGTTATGAATCAGCTCACGCTCTAGACGCTCACGAATATTACGCGAGGTGACAAACTTACCTTCGCGACCAGCAAATGGTGAGTTATTCACCTGAAAGTTCATCGAAACAGTAGGCTCATCAACCGTTAATGGCGGTAAAGCTTCGACATGGCTAGGATCACAAATCGTATCAGAGATATTTAACGCATCAATACCAGTAATACAGATAATATCACCGGCTTGTGCGTCTTCTACTTCAATACGATCAAGACCATGATAGCCCATAATCTTCAAAATACGGCCGTTACGAGTGTTGCCATTTTTATCGATAACCGTCACTTGCGTATTGGTTTTAACTTTACCGCGCTGAATACGGCCGATACCAATAACCCCTACGAAGCTATTATAGTCAAGGCTTGAGATTTGCATACGAAAAGGCGCATCGGCATCGACTTGTGGGGGCTGTACTACATCAACGATGGTTTTAAATAGCGGAGTCATATCCTCAGCTAAATTATCCGCTTCAAGACCGGCAATACCATTTAGCGCTGAGGCATAAACAATAGGAAAATCTAACTGCTCATCGGTTGCACCAAGATTGTCAAATAGATCAAAGATCTGATCCATAACCCAATCAGGACGAGCGCCAGGACGATCGATTTTGTTGATAACTACGATAGGCTTCAAACCTTGCTCGAATGCTTTTTGTGTTACAAAACGAGTTTGCGGCATCGGACCATCAACCGCATCAACGACCAATAACACGCAGTCAACCATTGACATAACCCGCTCAACTTCACCACCAAAATCGGCGTGACCTGGGGTATCGACAATGTTAATACGGTATTCGGTATCATCTGATTTGTCTGTCCATCTGATAGCGGTGTTTTTAGCCAAAATAGTGATACCACGTTCTTGCTCAATATCACCTGAGTCCATTGCGCGTTCAGCAATATTAGCACGATCACCAAAAGTACCTGATTGATGTAATAATTTATCAACTAAGGTAGTTTTGCCGTGGTCAACGTGGGCAATAATTGCAATATTACGTAAATGTTTAATATCGTTCGCCATATAAAATGCTCGTTTTGTCTTAATGAGATGCAGTAGCCGTCTGTACTGCTGGATAAATTTATTACTAATTTAGCAAAAGGTTTACGAAGTTATCAGATAGTTATCAGATAAATAACAACTAAATAAGAGGCATGAACGTGATAATTACTACCTTAGAGCCTTGAACAATATATTCAGAGCAATGGAGCATTTATTAACGTAAGTCGTACTACGTAAAAGACTAGCAATGACCACTTTATCGGCTAAATTTCGACGATAAAGTAAGGTTTGTCAATTTGCAAAATGTTTGGGCGGCTAGTATAACATTATTACAAACACTTTTTTGCAATAAGTTATTTATATCATTGCTTTTTTTAAGCTATAAAAAAAGCCACCCATTAGGGCGGCTCTTTTGTACTATAACTCAATCGTTAAACAATAAGCTACGACTTACTGGATAACCATATCTTTAGTTTGTTCAACAGTCATCGTTTTGTCACCAGTGATGATGGCATAGACGCGACGGTTCATAGCACGACCTTCTTCAGTGTCGTTTGGAGCGATAGGTTGGTCATAACCATAACCTACTGTTGATAGACGGTTTGGAGCAACGCCAAATTCGTTAGTCAACATAGATTTGACTGCTACAGCACGAGCTTCTGATAGACGTTGGTTGTAACGTGCAGATGGGCCAGTTTTTGATGCATGACCTTCGATGCGAGCTGTTGAATTAGGATACTCGCGCATCTTCTCAGCTACTTTAGCAATTTCAGGCTGGTACTGTGATTTGATAACAGATTTGTCGTTATCAAAGAACACACGTAGCTCCATTTTTAGCTCATCGATAACATCAACGTCTACTGGGCAACCGCGCTCGTCAACTACCACGTTCATTGGGGTACCTGGGCAAGCATCAAGTCTATCGACAACGCCATCACCGTCAGAGTCAACATCTTCTTCGATTACGACTACTGGTGGCACGTATACATCAGGCTCTACTACTGGTGGTACTGCTACGGTAGGCTTCAAGTGACCACCTAGTACGACTTCTAGACCAGCTAAGGCCATGCCTTCCCACCAGTTGTTATCGAAGTTATGGATAGCACGAGCTTCACCACGTAGACTTAGTGCATCATTGATGCGATACATAGCACCTAGACCTAAATTACCGATCGTATCTTTAGTGCCTGAAACTTTGTTACCAGCACTGTCTTCGATTTTAATTTTAGATTGACCAGCACCTATTAAACCATAAGGTTTAAATGCATTCTCAGTATAACCACTGAACTCTTCAAAACCGATCAAGAAGTTACCAGAGATCATTTCTTGTTCAGCATCAAAAGTAGCGGTACTTACTCCAGCGCCTTGATCTACTCGTGCAGCATCAGTATTAGAAACACCATATTCGACTTGGAACTGAGTAGATGGCGTTAATTCGATACCAAGGGCGGCACCAGTATATAGCCCATCTTCTTTGTAAAAACTTTCTTGAGTACCATCATAGTTATATAACAAATCAGATTGCTCATCATCAGCGCCTTCGCTGTAATGATAACCTAGTAATAACGGGCTGATAGTAACACCAGCATTAGCGGCTAGTGGGGCTGCTGTTACAGCAAACAGAGCCAAAGCTATTTTATTCAATTTCATGGACTTCCTCCAAAGGGTAATTTAAGTGATACATCAAGTAACACTGCTTCCTAAGATACGTTAAAAACATATTTATCACGAACTTGTGATTATACAACAAAAGTAATTAGGGAGTAGCTTATCGATTATTAATTGAGTTTACAACTTTTTTTGTCAAGCAGCTACACATTATTACATGATAATAGGATAACTAAAACAAATTGCAACCCCTTTACAGATACTAACTGCCACAACATTGGTCTTTTTGTTTTTAAATATAGACTTATAGTTACTAAACCTACCCAAAGAATATCAATTTCTTTGTTTGTTGTATCTTTATATTTTAGTACAACCTTTGCGATTTCTCTATCGATAAAACTCTGTATTCACTAATTAAAACACTCTTTGACAGTTGGGATAAATTCTGTTTATATATATTAGTAGACATTTTTCTACTATCACAGCTAGTTAGCTATTAAGCTAAATCACTATTTTAAACTGATTGAATCTCACTATCTCACGCTTACTATCGCTTGTTTGCTTTATACAACCAACCATATGCATTTAATTATCAATTAAACTATAGGTGGTTTTAGCTCATGTCAATATTCAACAGAATTTCAACAAGTAGCTTTGTTAATAAAGATCTTATAAGCTATCTTACTGGCAATGTCATTTTTAATCAGCTAATAAGGTTTTATAAAGCTATATCTTTAAGAATTTATAGATTTGGCAACATTCTGCGTTACTTACAAGCGCTCAAAAAACGTTGGCTCACTTATTCTCCGCTGTTTTTAGCATCAACGCTTAAAGCTTTTAGTATTAATAAAAAGTCCAATAACTCACTTAGTAAAACCAGTCGCGGATTCACTTTACCTGAGCTAATAGTCACTGTTTGCGTACTAGCTATCCTCGCTGTCATTGCCACGCCGCCCATTATAAAACAGCTGACTAGAATGGAGGCTAAGCGTATTAGATATGCTCTAACCACAGCGATAGCTACTGCAAAGGCCGAGAGCTATATTAGACGCCAAAATCTAATTGTTTGTTTGGCAGACTTGCAAGGTCGTTGTAATAAAAATAATGATAAAGCGATACTGTTGTTTTTTGATATTAACGATAATAAAAACTTTGATGAAAATGTCGATGAGTTATTGGATAAACAGCGACTCGCTCCTAGGTATTCGCGGCTACAGCTTCGCGCTGGCAATCGTCACTACATAAAGTTTTGGGGAGATAGCGGTAAGCCTCGTGGGTTTTTTGGTCATATAAAATATTGTCCCACTTCTAGCTACAATCAAAGTATGTATCAAATCTCTTTTAATCAAGTGGGTATCGTCAAATACAAACCTAGTCAAGCGCATCCTACGGGCTGCTAGTTTTATCTAAGGATGACTAGTCTTAAATGATGCTTATTGTTTTGTGTAACGGTTTTATTGGTAGCGTTGTTGCTGCTGCCATAATAAGCGACTCTGTAGCGGCTGATAATCGAGTAATTGATCGATAAGCTGACGATTTAGACGCGACCATGAGTTAATAGTAGCGGCGGTAATACCAAGCTTAGCCATTGCTAGTATCTCTTCACCCCTAAATAGGCTCGATGTAGGAGCTGATTCTGTAGGAGCTTCTGCTATCACTGGCATAAAACCAGTATCCGCTAAAAATCGATAAGTGCTTTCAGCATCAATCGCCTCTAAGCTACTATCTTCTGTCAAGCTCAAAGCAAACCCTAGCTCTTTAAATAACTGCTGCTCAAACTGGCGTAAGCACAAGCGTAGCTCTTCTGCGCTCAGCGGTTGCTTGAGTAGATTTAGGCTATTTTGATAGTATTGCCATAATACTGGCATAGGGTCTTCGGTAGGTAATAGCTTCCATAATATCTCATTAAGATATAAAGCGGCATACTGCTGTTGACCACGAATTTGGCCGTAGCGCTGAGTAGTACTAGATGCTGATGATTGAATAGTTTGGCTAGTTTGATTAGCTAAATAATCAGAGGAGGCGTTAGTAACTTGTTTATCTGTCTTGTCTGTTTGCTCAAGCGTTTGGTTGTCTCTTATAGGGCGCTCAAACGGACTGATAGTCATTTGGGTAAAAGTTTTTAGATCACGCTTACCGGTAGCAAAAAGCTGTAGAGGTTCAAATAGCGGCGCGCCTTTTTTGCCGATACCATGAACGACGCCGTGCTGCTCGGAGAACAGATAATAGATAGCGCGCTTTTCTTGATAAGAGCGCTGATGTAATAAATAACCTACTAATGGCTCATTACGCATCTATTATTACCTCAGCGTTTATCACTCTACAATTAACAGGGCCAGTGCTATTAGTAACCTAGACTGCTCAAGGCGCGCTCGTCATCAGACCAGCCTTTTTTGACCTTAACCCAAAGCGTTAACATAACTTTTTTACCAAAAAGCAGCTCCATATCCTTACGAGCATCCATCCCAACTTGCTTGATACGTTGACCTTTCTCACCAATGACGATAGCTTTTTGACCGCTACGTTCAACAAAAATAGTCGCATCAATAAAGGTCATAGCCTTGCGTGGGCGACCTGTTTTAGGATCTTTATGCGCCGCTTCGTCTTTGAATTCATCAATTTGGACGGTTAAATCGTAAGGAACCTCATCACCAGCGCTACGCATTATTTTTTCGCGGATGATTTCACTAGCCAAAAAGCGCTCTGAGCGATCAGTTATTTGCTCAGTATCATAGATAGGATCAGCTACTGGCAGATGTGAGGCAATCACTTCTTGCAAGCGATCCAAGTTTTGATTTTTTAAGGCAGAAACTGGCACAATATCAGCAAAATCAAAACTATCGTTAAAAGTTTCAATCAAAGGTAAGAGAACGCCTTTGTCTTTAAGAGTATCGGCTTTATTGATAATAAGCACTACCGTTAGATCGGTCTCTCCAAGCTTTTGCAAAGTCAAGAGATCATCGTCACGCCACTGATCGGAATCCACGACAAACAATACTAAATCAACGTCTACTAGAGCGGATAGTGCCGCTTTATTCATCCGCTCATTAATAGCGCGCACTTCATTGTGATGAATGCCAGGAGTGTCAACAAACACGGCCTGCATCTCATTGGTGCTCAAAATACCATGAATACGATGGCGGGTGGTTTGCGGTTTACGTGAAGTAATGGAGAGTTTTTGACCCAAAAGATGATTCATCAGTGTTGACTTACCGACGTTTGGACGCCCAACAATAGCGACATAACCTGCTTTAAAATCGCTAACTCTCTCGTAGCTATTACTAGTAGAAAAAAAGCTATCGATAGCTTCGTCATTATCAGCATTGTCATTGACTGCATCAGCTTCACTATCGTCTGCTGCTTGTACAGTCGTTAATGAAGCGCCTATTGTTCTATGGCTATCAGTTAGCTGCTCTTCTTGATTCTGCTGGTTTTCAGTATTTTCGGTCATATGATTGGCTTTATCTTTGTAGTTAAAATGAGAGTTTTTGTAGTAGTAGCACTGCTGTTAGGGAGCTTTTTTTATGGCTGCTGGTAGTTTATGTAGCTGGTTAATCATCAGCTCAGCCGCTTTTTGTTCAGCAATACGGCGACTTTCGCCGGATTCAACAACATCGGCACAATGATCGATATTTACCTGACAACGAACCACAAATATTTGGTGCGGAGCATTGCCTTGAGTTTCCATTAACTCATAAATGGGTAGATCAAATTGCTTAGATTGTAGCCATTCTTGTAAACGACTTTTGGCATCTTTGAGCACTTTTTGTTCATTGACATTTTCGATCAATTCGCCATACCATGACAGCACACAGCGGCGAGTGATATTGATATCTTGACTATCAAGATATATCGCTCCTATCAGTGATTCTACGGCATCCGCCAAAATAGAAGCTCGGTTACGGCCTCCACCTTTACGCTCACCCACGCCCAAAATTAGATGATTAGATAGCTCAAGGTTTTGTGCTATGGTGACTAGCGACTCTTGACGTACTAAGGTCGCGCGCATACGTGTCAAACGGCCCTCATTTTGCGTAGGATAACGATGGTATAGAGCTTCGCCAACAATCATACCTAGTAAGGCATCGCCTAAAAACTCTAAACGCTCATAATTTGTCTTGCTATCAAAAGAGCGGTGAGTCAAAGCCAGCTTGGGTAAGCTTAAGTCCTTAAACACATAACCTAACTTGCGTGTCAGTACTTCTAAATGCTGAGTAAAGCTTGAGCTTATTATTAAAGACTCCGTAGAAGTACTTTGTTTATTACTAGCAGGTGACTGTTTATGCTGCGGATTCGATTTCATGCGTGGCTTTTGGCTATCCTTTAAGGTCATTGAGTTAGCAGCTCGTAGCTAATCTTTGAAGGTTTGTTAGTTACTCTGCTGAAGCGGGATCAATATCGCCTTCGAAGCGATTAACAATATCAACATTTGCAAATAAGTTATTAGTTTCTTTATAATCTTTATAAATAGCCAGTTGGCCAGGTTTTTTATTAGTAAAAGTAAAAATATCTTCGGCGTTTGTATTATAGTAAGCATTGATGCTCAGTTGCCGATTGACACGTTCAAGGAACTGACCAGTAGTCTCGTTATTAGTATTAGCCTCTTTTAATTGATCCGCTAGTAACTTAGTCAACTGATAATCCCCTACTTGCGCAGGCACAATGGCAATAGCCAACTTACCGGCCACGACTATGATAATCAATATCAAAATGATACTAGTGACACTAGCACCGCGCTGTGAAGATAAACTGCTTTGATTCATCCTGACGCTTCCTAAGACAGCTGTTATCATTAATTAATAGATAAGTTGGCCAATGCTTTAAGAGATAATTAGGGTACGGCTACTATCGATATTAGCACAATAGTTTAACACTACAACTGCTAACGTTAATCAATCGAGCCATTACGCGCAAAAGTTGGCATACTAAGGCCAGGCGGTTTATGCATCCAAATATAGACCGCTTTACCTGCTAAGTTCTCATCAGGAACAAAACCCCAAAAGCGGCCATCTAAGCTACGATCGCGATTGTCGCCCATCACAAAGTAGTTATCGTCAGGGACGGTAATACGCCACTGATTGCCCTCTGAGCTTACTACCTCTGGAGCTTGTTGCTGCAAGAATGGCGCGTATTGTGAACTATTCATACCTGCCAAATAGCGTACTAAATGCTCATGATCGCCTTGCGTTTCTTTAAAATACTGAGCTTGGTTTTCTTCTAACTGGCCCATTTGTATCGCTTCAGTTTCAGATAGACTCTGACCCGGAGCCACTTGACCGGCTGAGTAGAGCTGTGAAGTCAATTCAGGATTGGCTGCATAGTCGACCGCCTCAGTCTGGATAGCTACCCCATTTATAGCAAGCGTGCCATTATCATAGCTGACGGTATCGCCTGGCAAGCCAATAACGCGCTTAATGTAATGAACACTAGGATTCTCAGGATAGCGAAACACTACTACATCGCCATGTTCAGGATGGCCGGTATCGATGACTTTATTATAAGTTAAGGGCAAGCGGACGCCATAAGCATATTTATTAACGGCAATAAAATCGCCAGTATATAGCGTCGGCACCATCGAAGAGGATGGAATATTAAAAGGCTCTATCAAAAATGAGCGTACTACCAACACCACCGCCAATACAGGGAAAAAATCATAAGCCCAGCGTACAGGCAAACTCTCTTGACCGCGGCCCCGCGTTTTACGCTGCTTGAGAGTCAGTTTATCTAATAGCCAAATAAATCCTAAACCTAGGGTCAACGGCACTAAAATTAAATTAAAATCAAAATCCATCAACGCGCCCTTCAACTATCAAAATAAAAATGACTAAATTTTTATACCGCTAGAAAACAACCTTCGTTATCTAATAGCGGTATAAATGTTAATAACTTAATTTTAGGTTTATAAGCTTATTAACTATCCACCTGTAAAACGGCTAAGAAGGCCTCCTGTGGAATCTCCACGTTACCGACTTGCTTCATGCGTTTTTTACCCGCCTTTTGCTTGGAGAGTAGTTTTTTCTTACGTGAGACATCACCGCCATAACATTTCGCTAGTACGTCTTTGCGCATGGCTTTGACGGTACTACGACCAATAATCTGACTACCAATAGCCGCTTGAATAGCGACATCGAACATCTGGCGCGGGATTAGCTCTTTCATCTTTGTCACTAGCTGATTACCACGAAAACGTGCTTGATCCTGATGGACAATCATCGCTAGGGCATCCACTTTATCGCCATTGATAAGGACATCAACTTTGACTAATTTATCGACTTGATAACGCTCAAAATTATAGTCTAATGAGGCAAAACCGCGAGACACTGACTTTAGGCGATCGAAAAAGTCCATCACCACCTCGCCCATCGGAATATCAAAGATCAGCTGTACTTGACGACCCATAAAACGCATATCGACCTGTACGCCGCGGCGCTCAATACATAGCGTCATGACATTACCTAGATACTCTTGCGGCACTAAAATCTGACAGCGGGCAATCGGCTCACGGAATTCTTCAATATTATTGGGTTCAGGTAAGCGCGAGGGGTTATCGACATAAATAATATCGCCGTTTTTCTTTTCAATCTCATAGATAACCGAGGGCGCAGTAGTGATTAGATCCAAGTCATATTCGCGCTCTAAACGCTCTTGGATAATCTCCATGTGTAGCATGCCCAAAAAGCCGCAGCGAAAACCAAAACCTAGCGCGTCAGACGTATCCGGCTCAAAAAATAGCGAGGCATCATTGATTTGTAGTTTTTGCAAAGCCTCACGAAACTTCTCAAAATCATTGGCATCAACAGGGAACATACCTGAATAGACCTGCGGGGTGATTTGTTTAAAACCTGGAATACGGTCAACATCTGGCGTTTTGGCCAGCGTAATGGTATCGCCTACTGGAGCACCGGCAATGTCTTTAATACCAGCGATAATAAAGCCAACTTCACCCGCCTCCAAGATACCCGTGTCTAAAGGTTTGGGCGTAAATACCCCAATTGAGCTGACCGGATGCGACTCTTGAGTAGATTTAATATAAATCTTATCGCCTTTTTTTACCGTTCCTTCACGCACGCGCACTAATGACACTACGCCCAAATAACTATCAAACCATGAGTCAATAATCAACGCCTGTAGCGGCGCTTCACGATCACCAGTAGGCGGCGGAATAAACTCCACTAACGCTTCTAATAGTTTATCTACTCCCAAGCCTGACTTAGCAGACACGCGCGGCGCATCAACGGCATCGATACCGATGATATCTTCAATCTCTTGAATCACGCGCTCAGGCTCAACTTGTGGCAAGTCGATTTTATTGAGCACAGCCATCACTTCTAAGCCCAAATCAACAGCGGTATAACAGTTGGCTACGGACTGCGCTTCAACGCCTTGCGCGGCATCAACGACCAGCAGCGCCCCTTCACAAGCGGCTAATGAGCGCGAAACCTCATAAGAGAAGTCGACGTGGCCGGGAGTATCGATAAAGTTAAGCTGATAACGCTCACCATTTGGATGATCATAAAACAAGGTAACCGATTGCGCCTTGATAGTGATACCGCGCTCACGCTCGATATCCATAGAATCAAGCACTTGCGCCTGCATCTCACGATCTTGCAGCGCGCCGCACATCTGGATAAAACGATCGGCAAGGGTCGACTTACCATGATCGATATGGGCAATAATAGAAAAGTTACGAATATTGGCTAATGCAGTCACAAAGCGCCTACTAAATAAGAGGTGATAGAGTATGGTAATTAAAACAATGATTAGTCATGCCTGTCTTTATACTTTATCTAAAAAGACACGGTTTAAAAGACACAGCTAGCAACGGAGCGATAGTCATTTATGGTATAACCATTTATAGTACAGTCACTTATACCATAATAAGTGATGATATAAGTCGCGCTATAGGCTCCATACTAGAGATCAGCATGTCTGCGTATTCTAGCAGTTTTTGGCTATAAAGTAAGGCGATTTCGTTGGCAAGCGATTGATTTATTAGTGCTAATCCTATCCTCTGACTCAATCACTCATCTTGAACAGCATTAATAGCGCCTCAATCGCCACAAAAATAGAGTTCGATTAAAGAGCTGGCAGAGAAAATGAACAGGCAAAAAAAAACCAATCGCAAAGGATTGGCTTTTTTAAAGCTATTCAAATAAGTCGAACCGCTTTTGTATAAATGGTGGCGATGAAGAGACTTGAACTCTTGACCTCACGATTATGAGTCGTGCGCTCTAACCAGCTGAGCTACATCGCCATTTAAGGCTCGGTATAATACCGATACCAAGGCCTATCGTCAACCCCTAAACCAAAACTTTTGCAAAAAACATGAGTTTTTATTTAAATAATTGGTCAAGAATTTTGGTACTAATGATAAAACTGACATTACAATAAAAAAGGTTTGGTAGACCGATAAGCCGGGTTCTGTCGTGGGCAATCATTCCTCTAGGCGTATCATCGCTAATACGCTCAAGCAACCTACCCGCATCGAACGCGGGCCGCGCCATATCGATGCCTATTTGGTCTTGCTACGCGTGGAGTTTACCCTGCCGTGAGATGTT
>JARIDJ010000038.1 GCA_029267175.1 Psychrobacter sp.
TTCGTTTGGCTTTTGTAAGGTGTGCCATGCGCACCAATAACAAGAATATATAACGTTAAAAACTCTGTGTAAAAGATTTTCTTGCAAGTTTAACCAAGTCATCCTTTATTTTAATAATCAGGTGCGCATGACGCACCCTACGACTAGTCTAGCTTTATGAAAAATATTAGCGAAAAAAGTCATATCAAAACAGTGTAAAAAGAACCAATTAAACCGCTACCTTTGCCTTAATAGCCGGATGCGACTCATAACCCTCAACGCTAATATCTTCATAATTAAAAGCAAAGATATCTTTTATGTCAGGATTTAGGGATAGAGTAGGTAGCGTCATTAATGAGCGCGTCAGTTGTAACTCAACTTGCTCGCGGTGGTTTTGGTAAATATGACAATCACCGCCCGTCCAAATAAATTCGCCAACTTGTAATCCGCAAACTTGCGCGATCATATGCGTTAACAGCGCATAACTGGCAATATTAAATGGCACGCCTAAGAATAAATCAGCTGAGCGCTGATAAAGCTGGCAAGAGAGCTTATTGTCGGCGACAAAGAACTGAAATAGCGTATGGCAAGGCGGCAAGGCGACTTGATTGGCCTCGCTTGGGTTCCAACCCGAGACGATCAGACGTCTGGAGTTGGGATTGGTTTTTATTTGCTCAACCACTTGCGTGATCTGATCGACGCCATCATTGTTATAAGCATCGTTATTGCTTTCATCAGCATTTTTACTAGCGCCATAGTTGCGCCACTGATGACCATAGATAGGACCTAGATCGCCTGCCGGACGATCAAAGCGCGCGGTTTGCTCGGCGGTCGCCCACTCGTTCCAAATTCTTACGCCATTGGCTTGCAGATAATCAACCTTGGTACTACCGCTTAAAAACCACAAAAGCTCATAAACGATAGATTTGAAGTGCACTTTTTTGGTGGTTAATAACGGAAAACCATCGGCCAAATCAAAACGCAGTTGCGCGCCAAAATGACTTAAAGTCCCGGTGCCCGTGCGATCGCCTTTTTCAGTACCGTTAGTCAAAACGTACTGGAGTAAATCGAGATAAGCTTGTTCGTTTTTTGTAGTAATCATGGTCTTCAACTTCAATAAAACTAAATTTGTTGGATAAGTATAAGTAGGTAAGCCCGTCTATTAATAAGCGGCTTGTTTGCTCCAGTCATAAATGTCGCGCTTATAGGCATAAAATATTAAGAAAATACCAATTAGTATCATCGGCGCGCTAAGTATCTGTCCTTTAGTTACCCAGCCTAATAATATAAAGCCTTGATCGACATCAGGTTGACGGAAAAACTCGACAATAAAGCGGCTAAAGCCATAACCAAGCATAAACACGCCAGTCACCGCCATACGTGGACGCGGCTTTGAGGAGTACCACCATAATAACAAGAATAGCAACAACCCCTCGGTCAAAGCTTGATAGAGCTGTGAGGGATGACGCGGTAATAAGTACTGACCACCCACCTCAGTAGCTACTTGTTGCAGGGCGGGATTGGTCTGTAGTAACTGCGCATCGAAGGCTGCTGCTTGCGGGAAATAAGTGAGCCAATTGTAACCGCCTTCTGAGACGCGGCCCCAAAGCTCGCCATTGATGTAGTTACCGATACGTCCGAACAATAAGCCAGTCGGCACGCAAGGAATGATAAAGTCTAGTACTTGAAACGGCGTCTTTTTGTATTTACGAGCAAAATAGAGCATGCCAAGCCCAACACCAATCATGCCACCATGAAAAGACATGCCGCCTTCCCAAACTTTGAACAGATAAGCGGGGTTTTGTAGTAATTCACCGAACTGATAAAACAGCACGTAGCCGATACGTCCGCCCAATATTACCCCGAGCGCGCCAAAAAATACTAAGTCCGACACCATATCGGTAGACCAAGCGTCGCGTTTGCTGCTCCGATACCAAGCCAAAGCGTAGGCGGCCGCAAATGCCAACAAATACATGAGACCATACCAATGCACTTCGACAGGGCCAAGCGCGAGCGCAACAGGATCATACTGAGGATGAATAATCATAAGGGCAACACAAACTTATTAATAAAATGCTATATATGATAGCAAAGTTCAACATAGAAAAGACATGAAAAAGCAGCTAAGATAGCAAATATGCCCCCAAAGCGTAAGTTTATTAGTCGGCTCAATTATCAAAAGGATTTGTTGTGAAAACTAGAATAATATTGACGTCAGTTGTACCGGCGTTCCTAGCAAACAAAAGGCTATCGATGGTTCTGTCAAGCGCTGCGATTTTGAGTTTATTAATGCCAATCAGCGCACAAGCAGCCGCTAGCAACATTGAGCAAATTACTATTTATCAAGGCCTAGCTAGCGTTACTCGCAGCTTGCCTATTACTGGCAGCGGTGAGCAGACTGTGGTGTTTTCTTGCCTGTCACCTTATATCGATCAAGACAGCTTGAGTGTACAAGCGCTTGGAGGAGTCAATGTTGGCGAGATCAGTATCCAGACGCTAAGCGGTGAGCAAGCGTCGTTGTGCCAAAACCAAGGCGATGCCAAAGTACAAACGCAGCAAGATAACTTAGCGACTATCAAAGCGGACTTGGAAGCGGCGCGTTTGGCTAAAGCCTACTTGCAAAATACTACTAAAGTCACCCAGCTCAATATTGATGGCACGCTGGCGAGCAACGCGCGCGATTTAGAAGCGCAAGCCGCTATTATTAATAAAAGAATCCTTGAGCTTGAGCAGCGACAAACTCGTGCTCAAGATGCGCTCAATCAGCTGACGACAGGGAGCAGTACCACCGCCAATCGTAATACGGTAACCCAAGTCAGTGTCCGCACAGCCAGTCGTACGCCAACTACGCTTAAATTGCATTATCAGGTGCGCGGTGCGAGTTGGCAGCCGACTTATCAAGCCAGACTCAATACTGATACTAAGCAGCTCAGTATTACCGCCTCTGCTATTATCGCCCAGCAAACGGGTGAGAATTGGCTAAACGTTCCTCTTGTGCTCAGCTCAGTCAATCCTAATCAAAACGCGACTGGTCAGCTACCTTATGTACAGCGCCTGTCTCTATATGATGAAAATAAACAAGGAAAAGTAGCTAGATTCGCGCAACCGATGATGGAAGCCGCGCCAGTGGTCGTGGTTTCAGCAGATGTTAGTGATGAAGTAATGGGAAATATGGCACCGCTACCGAGCTTTGCGGTTAGCCAACAAGACAAAAACGGCATTACTGAATATCGTCTGCCGCAGCGCGTCAGTATCCCAAGTGATGGTAGGCGCGTGCGTACGGTTATTGATCAGCAATCAGGTAATAGTAAGCTGTGGATTCGCAGTACGCCAAGTAGCGAGCTGGCAGGATACTGGTATGCCTCAGCGCCGTTCTTGACACCGGCTTGGGTCGATGGCTCGCTGCAACTGTACCGCGACGATAATTATATCGGACAAACGCGTTATAACTATCAGCTGTTAAAAGAGCAAGGCATTGGCTTTGGGGTAGATTCTAATATGCTAGTCAAACAACTGATTGATGAAGATAAGCAAGGCGATAAAGGCGCGTTCAATCGCACCCAGACTTTGACCAAAACCGAGGCTTATCAGTTCACCAATAAGCATAATAAGACGGTTAGTTTGCAAGTGCTTGGTAGTGAGCCTATTAGCCGTGATGATAATCTAAAAGTGAGCGTGACTCATACGCCCCCTGTGACGGAGCGTAATTGGAATAGTAATCAAGGGGTAGTCGCTTGGGAGTTTAATTTAGCGCCTCAGCAATCACAAGTGCTGCAGTCGATATCGCAAGTGAGCTACCCTGCGGGTAAAGAACTGCTCAGTAATTAAGGAGAGATATGTGTATTGTCGCTATTGCTTGGCAGTTATTTGATGAGTTGCCATTAGTATTATTGTCTAATCGTGATGAGTTTTTAGCGCGCCCCACTAAGCCTTTGCATCAATGGTCAGATCAGCCTATTTATGCGGGTCGTGACAGTCAGAGCGGTGGCACTTGGTTAGGCATCCATCAACAGCCCGTTCAGAACATTCAATTTACTGCTCAGCAAAACGGGCGCTGGGCCGCCGTTTTGAATTTTCGGGATGGTGTACAAGCAAAGCCTGATGAGCGCTCGCGCGGTGAGTTAGTCACTAATTTTCTGATTAGCGACTTATCACCAATGGCTTTTGCGCGGCATATTAACTTGCAAGATTATGCTGGCTTTAATTTAATTGTTGGTGATAGCCGGCAAGCGGTAGTGGTTAATAATCGTGGCTATGCGCCAACCGCGCTGCATTCAGGTTTACATGTTTTCTCGAATGGTCAGCCGGAGGAGAGTTGGTTCAAAACCGAAAAACTACGCGGACGGCTACGGCAAGAAGTACTACCGCTAATAGCTGAGAATAGCGCGCTTGAGTATTGGCAAGACGCTGCGCTAAATGTGATGTCTGACAAGACGCCAGCGACTGAGGAGCAATTACCAGAAACAGGCGTAGCAAAAGTGATAGAGCAGGCGTTATCGTCAGTGTATATAGAGCCCGTCGCTTTAAGTAATCTTGAGACAAAGATGCCAAGTTATGGCACGCGCACCCAAAGCATTTTAACCCTTCGTTATGATAGTAAATATCCAGCAGAGATAAAAGCGCAGCTTATTAGCCGTGAAACTAATAATGCTAACGGTTAGGAAGGGCGCGTTCCCCGCAATATTGGTGAGGTCATACATAGTGAACGTTGTTTAAGAAGCATCTTACAAAAGCTAAGATATTAGATTCAACATTATAAAACATATCGACATAAAAAATGCTCACTATAATATCTAATTTTCTAGACATTACCGCGAGCATTTTTAATTTAATCTGCTTTTATTCTATTAACAAATGGTTGTTTTGTTCTGGAATAATAAGCTCTTGTTTAAGAGGGAGTTCGCGTACTAATTCTTGCAAAGCACGACGATAAACCCCGCGTTTAAAGTGGATCACTTGTCCAAGTGGATACCAGTAGCTGACCCATTGCCAATGGTCAAATTCCGGTTTTCCCTCGTCAAAGCGGATGTGTTGCGTGTTCGGCTCATCTAAGCGTAGCAAAAACCACTTTTGTTTTTGCCCAATACATAAAGGATACTGACCATGACGTACGTAGCGTTTTGGCAGGCGATAACGCAGCCAATCTTGGGTGACTGCCAATAAGTCTACGTGACGCGGATGCAGACCGACCTCTTCCCAGAGCTCGCGGTACATCGCGTCCATCGGCGTCTCCCCGCGGTCGATACCGCCTTGCGGAAACTGCCAAGCGTTGTGACCAATACGTTTTGCCCACAGTACTTGCCCTTGTGTATTTGCCAAGATGATGCCGACATTGGCGCGAAAGCCGTCTGCATCTATCATGACTTAACCTTTTAAATGTTTTAAAAACAACTTATCTCGATATAGCACTAGACAAAATCTAATTATTATAAGGTGATTGTTATCACTACTATATCAAAACGAGTTTTATTACCTTCATTAAAGCAAGAAATAGCCAAAATGTGTAACGATATTTTGCTATAAAATGTTTCACAGATTTAGTGCTTTAAAATCAAAGGGTTATATAGCTATATTTATGGTATTTTTTGTTGTCATTTCAATCCTAAAAAAACATCTAATAAAAACGCTGAAGTTATGTTTGCGTTTTATTCTTACTAGCAGACGCTATGCTAAACTGGTGCTAAACTACAGCTCTACATTAGTAAATCACGGCGCATAATCGTCAGTAAAGAATATTATAAAGTTACTTATACTTTCAAAGTAAGGATAGTTGATAATGGCTGAAACCAAAGCAAGCGTTACTTGGCAAGAAAACAAGGCTTTTATGGGCGTCTCGCCATCAGGGCATAATGTACAGATCGATGCCGATAAAGAAAAAGGCGCTAGTCCCATGGAGCTGATATTGCTCGGACTTGGCGGCTGTGCCAGTTATGACGTAGTAGCGATACTACAAAAATCACGTCAAGAAGTGCTAGACGTAAAATGTGAGCTAACTGCTCAGCGTGCTGAAACCGTGCCTGCCGTCTATACGGACATTCACATGCATTTTGTAGTCACTGGTAAAGATATCGCCGATAAGCAAGTAGAGCGCGCAATCAGACTCTCAAGCGAGAAATACTGTTCAGCCAGTCGCATGCTCATGCAAGGCGGGGTAAATGTCACTCATGACTTTGAAGTAGTTGCCCGTTAGTCATTTTATTAAAGACAACGATAGGGGAAAAAATACCGATGAATTACCTTTTAGGCTTTATCCCTGATACCGCCGCTGCGGCAATATGGGCTATGCTAGTAGCAAGCTTGTTGCCGCTAGCGATGGCGATGACTGCAAAAGCGTTTGGTGGTTTTAGTCTTGCTGACAATGCTCATCCACGAGATTTTTTGCAGCAAACTACAGGCGCTTCTGCAAGAGCTAATGCCGCGCAGCAAAACAGTTATGAGACCTTGCCTGTGTTTTTGGCAGCGGTGATAGTCGCGATGCTATTCTTTGTACCGCAGTCTATTATCAATACTTTAGCGTGGCTTTATGTGGTTATTCGCATTGGTTACTGCGTGGCCTATATTATTAATCTACCGATATTTCGCTCAATACTCTGGGTACTATCCATGATCTGTAGCTTAATGCTATTTTATTTAGCTATTCGTATTAGTACTTAAAATTAGTACTTAGCACTAGCCATTACTCATTTAATTAGCGATAACTAGCTTGCAAAGCGGCGATGATAGCCGCTTTGCTTTTTTCTCTTTTGATATCATTCCACAGCGTTTGTGCCTCAATGTAGCCTTTGCTTAGCATACCAAGCCACTGCTTGTAGCGGCCTACCAGCACCACATCATTCTTGGCTGCGCCTTCTAAAAATTTAATCTGATGAGTAATCAAGTCCTGCCAAGCGAGTGTTGCGGTATGTAATACTTTATTATCCATTAAACCTGCTTTATCGACCTGCGCTATCAGATCAGGACGCGTTACCGCACCGCGTCCTAGCATCAAATGCTCAGTTCCCGACTGCATCATACACTGCTGTGCTTGCTCGCTATTCCAAATCTCGCCGTTAGCGATCACCGGTATATCTAGCGTATTAAAGCTTTGAATCTTCTCCCAATAAGCGGGCGGTTTGTAGCCTTGGGTCTTGGTACGTGCATGAATGGTTAGCCAATTGGCCCCGCTGTCGGCAATGGCTCCTTTGATGTCTTGCATACGGCTGGTGTCGGCATAGCCCAAACGTATCTTGGCAGAAACTGGAATATCGCTAGGCACTGCCCGACGCACCGCGCTGATAATCTGATACATCACTTCCGGCTCATCGAGTAGCACTGAGCCACCGCGATGACTGTTGACGGTTTTGGCAGGACAACCAAAGTTAATGTCAATTGCAGGCGCGCCAAGCTCGGCAGCATAAGCGGCATTTTCTGCCATCAACTGCGCATCACTACCAAGCAACTGGATATGAATAGGTGTCCCTGAGGCAGTCTTGGCATCATGATGCAGCTCAGGCACGTATTTATAAAACACATGCGCCGGCAAAACGGTTTGAGTGACGCGAATAAATTCGCTAACGGACCAATCATAGGGACGACCCAAATCGACAGCAATTTGCGTTAAGATTTGCCGCATTAAGGGATCGGTTAAGCCTTCCATTGGGGCGAGGAGGCGGACGGGAGTTTTAAATAAAGTGTTTAAAAGAAGCATGTGTTTATGAGAGTAAGTAAAAAGTGTTGTATGATAACTTATCTATTCGTTAATAGTCGTATAAAAGG
>JARIDJ010000098.1 GCA_029267175.1 Psychrobacter sp.
AGCGTAAATCTCGAGCTTGCATCATAATCATTATTCCTTATGCTTATAAGCGGTTATTTGCCAGCGGCTAGACTTTAAGCTTACGACTCAAAATTCTGTTTTTGGCTTTGGGCAGGACTAAAGCGATCACGACCAGCAGCGCGGTAATCAAGTTGAGATCTTGCGGGCCAAAACCGATACTTCTGAGAGTATCGCTTGATAAGGCTACTTGAATAAACAGCTTATATAATACCGCGCCGAGGATAACCGCTAAGGTGATCAGCCAAATACGCTTAGCTGGGATAATCGTCTCGCCAATGATGACCGCTGCCAGACCAATGACAATCGTACCGATACCAATAGAGATATCCGCGCCGCCCTGCGTCTGCACAAATAATGCTCCAGCTAAAGCAATCAGGCCGTTAGAGATCGCCATGCCGATGATAGTCATCCACGAGGTATTAATACCTTGCGCTTGTGCCATCCGTAAGTTAGAGCCAGTCGCCCGCATCGAGAGACCGGACTCAGTACTATAAAACCAGTCCAAAAACAGCTTGGCCAGTATGACCACTGCGCCGATAATCAAGCAGCGCATCCAGTAACCGTTATCGTTAGTGACCAGCGAGCTAAACACCGTAGTCTCACCCAGTAGTGGCAAATTAGGCGCGCCCATAATACGCAGATTGACGGAATACAGCGCCACCATCACTAAAATACTAGCAAGCAGCTGCAAGATACCAAGCTTGACGTGTAGCCAAGCAGTGACTACGCCTGCGACTGAGCCCGCTAGCATGCCAAAGGCGCAAGCAAGCCAAGGGTTGACACCGGCAACGATGGAAACACCCGCTACGGCACCGCCTAAAGGAAAGCTACCATCAGCGGTCAAGTCAGGAAAGTCTAAGGTTCTAAAGGAGATTAAGACGCCAAGGGCGACCAAACCATAGATTAGACCACTCTCAAGCGCACCAAAAAAAGCAATTAAAGACATAAGCAAATCAATAAGTCATAACCAAGCGCTACCAAGTAATCTACATAGCGGCTAAGCGGTGAATTTAACAGATCAGGCAATCTGCAGTTAGGGTAAACCAAAAGACGTTATAAACAAAAATTATCATAAATGACTCTGGCAAAATTCGATATAAACCTCAGTACAGCACAACAGCTACGGACTATAAGCAAGCTTGAGCTCAACTAAAAAAACAAGCCCAGTCTATGAAAGGATAGCTGGGCTATTTATCAGGGCGTGTTTGATCCTTCACAAATCGGCACTGCCATGGTTGGATAGTCAATGCGCCCTAACTTTTCGAGAGGTATTATAACGTCAAAATAACAAAAAATGGCTGCTGATACTGAGTGGTTAGTCATAAATTTGCTTTTAATATCTTAGCTTCTGACTACGCTTAGCTCATCAACAGCGACACCAATTATTCTACCACTTCTTTGGCTCTATCGATAACCGATTGCGGCAAAGTAATGCCTTGTTCTTCAGCATTTTTTGGGCTGACATATAAGTTCAAGTTTTGCGGCGTATAAACAGGAATAGCGCCTGGGTTTTCACCGTTTAAGATACGCACGACGATCTTACCGGTTTCACGGCCCAAGCTGTAATAATCAACACCCAAAGCAGCAATAGCACCGCGCTCAACCGAGCTAGTATCAGAAGCAATCAACGGGATTTTGCTTTCTTTTGCGACTTGATAGAGCGCCTCATAAGCGGAGACCACATTGTTGTCCGTTGAGGTATAGATCATATCGACTTTGCCCTCAAGGCTACGGGCTGCCATAGCGATATCATTACTGCGTGCCGCTGGCGCTTCTAGGACATTAATGCCCATCGGCGAGAGCTTTTCTTTAAGGTTTTTTAGGGTGATAGTCGAGTTGACCTCACCTGGGCTATAGACGTAGCCGACATTCTTTAAGCTTGGGATAATTTGGCGCATCAGCTCAATTTGCGGCTCATAAGGAAGCGCATCAGAGCCCCCTGTAACGTTAGTATCAGAGCCATCAAGCTTAGACACCAGCTTAGCTTCAACTGGGTCTGTCACCGCTGAGAATACTAGCGGGATAGTGCTAGTCGCTGCCGCTACCGACTGCGCTGATGGCGTACCAATAGCGACGATAACATCAGCTTCATCAGCGACGAATTGCTTGGCGATCTGGCCGGCAGTGGCGGTATTACCTTGCGCGCTTTGGAAGTTTAGCGTCAAGTTTTCGCCCTCATTAAAGCCTTGCTCTGTAAGCTCATCCACCACGCCTTTACGCACATCATCAAGCGCGGGATGCTCAACGATAGCAGTAATAGAGACCGATTTTGTCTCTGTGGCCACTTCACCACCTGCCGCACCATCGATAGTATCAGGGTCATCGGTTGGCGACTGATTACAGCCGGTCAAGATAGCGGTACAAACGCCGCCTAGCATTAATGCTTTGGTGAAGTTAAAACGGCTAGCGCGATTTTGATATAACATAGGTCTTACTCCTAAAGATAAAAGGGTGTCCATACAACCAGTATAGGTAAATAGGGGGTCAATAATAGGTATTAATCTTAGTAGTTACTGTGTGATCTATCTCATTTAACATTTAAGCTATTTGCTATCGACATTGATAGCATCTTTCATGACTTCGTCAGATAATGTCACGCCTTGTGCTTGCGCATGCTTCGGGCTGACATATAAAGTCAGATCATTCATCACTTGTGGTTTTATGGTGCTGACGGCTTCATCATTTAACACCCGATAGACCATCTGCCCGGTGACGCGGCCAAAGTCGTAATCATTGACCCCAAGCGCTGCGGTTGCCCCGCGTCTGACGCTGAACTCATCAGAGGCGATCACAGGGATTTTGAGCTCGTTCGCGGCGCTTGCCATCGCCTCAAAGGCTGAGACCACATTGTTGTCAAGCGAGGTATAGATGACATCGGCGCGACCATCTAAGCTACGAGTCGCCATCGCCACATCAGTTGGGCGGTTAGCGGTCAGATCCAAAATCTTTAGTCCACGGGCAGGAGCGGCCGCTTTGAGCTGATTGAGCACAGTGACTGAGTTGGCCTCACCAGGACTATAGACATAACCGATAGTTTGCGCATTAGGGGCAATCTTTTGAATCAGATCTAGCTGTGGCTCGATAGGGAGCTGGCTTGATAAACCAGTGACATTAGACTGCGCGGGTACCCCTTTATCATCGATTAGCTTGGCGGCTAATGGATCAGAGATAGCGGTATAAATAACGGGAACCTGGGTCGTGGAGGCGACAATAGATTGCGCTGATGGCGTGGAGATTGCAACGATAGCATCTGGCAAATCACCAGCGAATTGTTTGGCGATCTGTCCGGCGGTCGCTAGGTTACCTTGCGCGCTTTGAAAGTTAACCGTTAAGTTTTGGCCTTCTACATAGCCGTTATCTGCCAGCTCTTCTAACAGCCCGCGTCTAATCTCATCCAATGAGGGATGCTCGACAATCTGGGTGATAGCGAGAGTCTTGGCCGGTTGTTCGCTGCTGGTAGCCTCATCATCTGCTGTAGGTGTGGTAGAGTTTGAACAGCCTATTAGAGCAAACATACTGATAGCACTTAGAGCAGCTCCGCATAGGCTTAGGCGTAGAGGGGTAGCAATAGTCATGGTTAAGTTAACTCTTCGGTTAGAAAATGCAAGTCAGCTATTTATCCTCAGCATGTTTTTGAGGCTTGTGTTGGCTACTGACTAAGATGTAATCGGTGTGTTATCACTATAAGTGGTTATATTATGACAGTAATGTAACAATTGGCAATAAAAAATTGAATGATAACGCTCATCACATAGCATAAACGCATTAATAAGGTTTTTTTATGGGTATAAACCAATAATATAAACACAGTAAGTCATAAAAAAGATGCCCCGTAGGACATCTAAATAATCATTTTTAATCAAAAATTCGCCAAAACTTACTAAATAGCCAAATAATAATTCTAAAAGGGATCTCCAGCAAATCAGCATAGAACCACCAATCCCATAGATCATAAGCCTCGCTATTCTGCTTATGCTTACGCTGCGAATGTTTGATATCTGTGGTGATAATAAATAATAAAAAACTGACAACGCCACTAGCAATAGCGATAAGTAGCGCGGTCATATCTTCAGTAAAATACCAATATACGAGCAAGCCTAAGGCCAAATAACATAAGATATCAGCGAGAACTCTAAGCAAAGCCATTATTATCTTCTTAAGATGGTAGCTATATTTTGGCTTCTATAATGGTATCTACGCCTATTATTCGCAGCGTACTCATTAAAATTGAGTGGTGTCTTAAGCCAAACCAAACCTAGCCAAGCAAATCACCCACCACACAGTTATCAGGCAGGGTCACTACCGTTAGCCCAGTTTTAGGATTGCCTGTTGACAGCACCATCCCTTCTGAGATACCAAATTTCATTTTACGCGGGGCAAGGTTAGTCACGCAAATGACCTTTTTACCGGTCAGCTGCTCAGGCTCATAAAACTTGCGAATACCGCTAAAGACGTTACGCGGCTTGTCTTCGCCGACATCTAAGGTGAATTGCAATAATTTGTCTGCGCCTTCGACGTAATCACAAGCGATAACCTGCGCCACTTTCATCTCAACCTTACTAAAGTCCTCGATACCGATATAATCGGTTGCTTCTAGCTTAGCCTCAGACTTTTCTTTAGCGGCTGATTTACTATCGTTATTGGTAACTGAGCTTGCATCTTGAGCCAAAGACTCTTTGGATGCGGTAACCATAGCATCGATATCTTTTTGTTCGATACGCTGCATTAGTGGTTTAAACTTATTAATCTGATGTCCGAGTAACCACTCATTACGGCTATGGAAACTCAAGTCATCGATATTCAAAAACGCTTTGGCATTGTCAGTCAGCTCTGGCAGTACTGGCGCTAGATAAACCATGAGTTGACGGAAGATATTAATAGCGACTGAGCAGACGTCTTGCACTTCTTGCTCAGTACCCTCGATCTTGGCTAAAGACCAAGGCTTTTTCTCATCGATGTACTCATTGGCCTTATCTGCACACTGCATGATTAAGCGCATCGCGCGCGAGAATTCACGATTTTCGTAAGCGGCGGCAATTTCATCGCCAGTTTTGGTAATGTCTTCTAGCAGTCTTGGCTCAGCGCAAACTTCGGTGAGCATACCGTCGTATTTTTTGACGATAAAGCCGGCACTACGACTGGCGATGTTGACCACTTTACCGACTAAGTCGGAGTTGACCTTTTGCATAAAGTCTTCTAGATCAAGGTTAATATCTTCAACTTTATCCGAAAGTTTACTAGCGAAGTAATAACGCAGATATTCAGGGTGCAAGTGTTCGGCGTAAGTTTCGGCCTTGATAAAGGTGCCGCGCGACTTACTCATCTTCTCGCCATTGACCATCAAAAAGCCATGGGCAAAAACGCCAGTAGGGGTGCGGAATTCACTACCCGCTAACATCGCCGGCCAAAATAGCGCATGGAAATAAACAATATCTTTACCGATGAAGTGATAAACCTCAGTCTTGTGCTCGTTCTCCTGCGCCCAATAACGATCAAAGTCGAGCGCGTTGTCGGTAACTGCACGCTGATCACAAAGGTTTTGAAAGCTTGCCATATAGCCGACAGGCGCATCCAGCCAAACATAAAAGTACTTGTCCGGCTCACCCTCAGGGGTATCTGGTATCTTAAAACCAAAATAGGGCGCATCCCTTGAGATATCCCAGCTAGCAAGACCGGCATCGAACCACTCTTGTAGCTTATTGGCGACTGAGGGCTGCAAACGCTTGGCGCTACGGGTCCAATCTTGCAAAAATTGCTCAAACTCAGGCAGATCAAAAAAGTAGTGCTTAGAGACTTTCAGTACCGGCGTGGCATCGGATAAAGTCGAGCGCGGATCAATCAGCTCAGTGGCATCATAAGTCGTGCCGCAAACTTCGCAGTTATCCCCGTACTGATCGGCCGATCCGCATTCGGGGCAAGTGCCCTTGACAAAACGATCCGCTAAGAAGAGTTGCTTTTCAGGATCAAATAACTGCTCGACATTACGGGTTGAGATATGTCCGGCGCTATTAAGACGGCGATAAATCAGCTCTGAGTAATGCTTGTTTTCTGGGGAGTGAGTCGTATGATAATTATCAAACTCAATCAAAAACTTGGCAAAGTCGGCTTCG
>JARIDJ010000043.1 GCA_029267175.1 Psychrobacter sp.
AGAGTAATTATTGTCCATGCTACTATCTCACCGCGCACGCTTACTTGAGCTTTGGCGTATTGCCGCCAGTTATCGTCTTGATACTCATTTATCCGTCGAAGAGGCGCCGCAGCTCCAGCCTATTGCGCGTTTACTGCGTCTACATCCTGCCGCTTGGGGTAAAAAACATCAGCCTAATGCTGTCAAATACGCGTTAGAAGATATGGGTACGCTGTTTTTGAAGTTAGGCCAACTGCTCTCGACCCGCCGCGATTTAGTCCCTCCAAGCATTATCGAGCAATTAGTACAACTACAAGACCAAGTAAAACCTTTCGCCGTTGATACCGCTATCGCTCAAATCGAAGACAACAAGCATGGCTTAGCTCAAACTATCGATAGTTTATTTGCCCGTTTTGATACCAAGCCTTTAGCCGCTGCCTCCATTGCGCAAGTGCATACCGCCGCCCTGCCAGATGGCCGTGAAGTGGTGGTCAAAGTGGTGCGTCCTGATATCCGTAAGACTATTGTCGCCGACTTTGAGCTACTGCGTGAGCTTGCGAGCTGGGCATCTGCGCGGATAGAAGCAGCACGTGCGGTACATATCATCGATATTGTGGAGGACTACCGGCAAGTGATGCTCAATGAGCTGGACTTGACGCTAGAGGCCGATAATACCACTAAGATGCGTAATAACTTTTTGGGCTCAGCATTAATGTATGTGCCGGAAGTCTATGACGCCTCAAAGAATGTGATGGTAATGGAGCGCATCCAAGGCGTGCCAATCTCGCAAGTAGAAATCTTCGATCAGCTTGGCTACGACCGTGCCGCTTTAGCAAAAAAAGGCCTGACGATATTTTTTACCCAAGTCTTTCGTGATAACTTCTTTCATGCCGATATGCATCCGGGTAATGTCTTTGTTGAGACCCCACCAGTTAAAACGCTTAATCTCAGTGCAAGCTCTGATGCGGGTGCTAATGCAGGACCGATCGATTTAGGCCATGAGCCAAGATACATTGGTCTTGACTGCGCCATCATGGGTACGTTGTCTAAGGAAGATCAGCTGATAGTCGCGCGCATGCTACTTGCGGTGATGAATAACAACTTTACCGCTTTAGTCGATATCGTCAGCCGCGCTGGTTGGATACCGCCTAATACCGATAAGCACGCCCTGATACGAGATATGCGCCGTACCGTTGGCCCTATGCTGCAAAAATCGATCAATGAGATTGATTTTGCTGGCGTATTGATGCAGATATTAGATATAGCGCGTCGCCATCATATGAGTATTCCGCCGCAGCTTATGCTACTACTCAAGACTTTAGTGCATGTCGAAGGTCTAGGCCGCGACCTGTATCCTGAGCTTGATATCTGGTCATTAGCTAAGCCGATCTTAAGCGGCTGGATCAAAGAGCAGCTTGATCCTATGCGTAACTTACAGCAGCTACGAAAACAGCTGCCGGAGATTTTATTATCCAGTACCGATATTCCAAAGCTACTCGATCAGGGTCTGCAAAGTCTCGCCTCACAAGGCTCCAGACAAGACAGCCAACTGCGTGAGATGCAGCAAATACGCGCTGATATGCTCAATGATCGTCGCCGTGATTGGTTAGCCTTGGCAGGATTTGGCATTAGTATCGCCATTGCCACCCAAGTCATCGGTTGGCTTGCGCCACTGTTTTATATTTTAGCGGTGCTAGCGGTGATTTGGCGTATTTTAGCTTAGGACGTGTTGCAACTATCTTAGTTAAAAATCCTGTTATTTAAAGCACCACTATTAAATTTTAAAAAGCTATCGATAGCTTAGGAGCTACTTATGTCCACCACTGACCTCGCCGACAATACTGAACAAGCTATGCAAGAAAACGATAGTAATAAAACAACAGTTGATCAGCCAGACTATAGCGCTGCCATTGCCGCGCTAAATGCAAGATTTGCTAAGCAGCTCAGTACCAATGCAACCATTCGTGAGCAGCACGGTCATACTATGACTTGGCTGACCAATCAGCCGCCTGATGCGGTTCTAACCGCTTATGATAAGCATGAAGTCGCCGCTGCTGTGGCTATCTGTAATAAGCATAAAATGCCGGTGATTGCCTTTGGTATTGGCTCTTCTTTAGAAGGTCAGCTTAATGCGCCGTACGGTGGTCTCTGTATCGATATGCATGCGATGGATGCTATCTTGCAAGTTCATAATGAAGATTTGACCGTCACCGTACAGCCCGGCGTCACTCGCGAACAGCTCAATCACTATTTGCGCGATACCGGGCTTTTCTTCCCGATAGATCCAGGCGCTAACGCTAGCATCGGTGGCATGGTCGCCACGCGCGCTTCAGGCACTAACGCGGTTCGTTACGGCACTATGAAAGATGTGGTACTCGCGCTTGAGGTAGTGACTGCCAGTGGTGAGATAATCCGTACCGGTACTCGCGCCAAAAAGTCTGCCGCCGGTTATGATTTAACGCGCCTGATGATTGGCTCTGAGGGCACGCTTGGCATAGTTACCGAAGTGACGCTGAAACTATTTGGTATTAGCGAATGTATCGGCAGCGGACTTTGTCATTTTCCAAGTATTGAAGAGGCCTGTCAGGCAGTGATGCTGACCATTCAGATGTGTCTGCCCATTGCTCGTATTGAGCTGTTAGATACCCTACAAGTTAAAGCCTGCAATCGCTATGCTAATTTAGACTTGCTTGAAACGCCAACTTTGTTTGTCGAGTTCCATGGTACTGAGGCTAGCGTACGCGAACAGGCAGGGAGCTTTAATGAGATTATTAGAGAATTCAATGGCACTGATTTTATTTGGGATACTAATGAGGCGGAGCGCAAACGTCTGTGGCAAGCTCGGCACAACGCCTATCATGCCAGCTCAGCGTTGCGACCTGAGGCCAGCGCCTTATCGACAGATGCTTGCGTGCCTATTTCACGCTTAGCAGAATGCGTCAGCGCTACCGCTAAAGATATTGAAGAGTCGGGTATGTTAGGCCCTATCGTTGGTCATGTCGGTGATGGAAACTTTCATGTGCTACTACTAGTTGATACCGATAATCCTGAGGAAGTAGCTACAGCGGACGCTATTATTAGTCGTCTAGCGGTACGGGCTATCGAGATGGACGGCACTTGCACCGGCGAGCATGGGATTGGCCAAGGTAAGCAGAAGTATATGGCGCAAGAACATGGCAATGCCGTCGCGATGATGCAAGCTATTAAAGCCGCGCTCGACCCTAATAATATTCTTAATCCTGGTAAGATCTGGCCACAGCCGTTGTCAATAAACGATTAGTAAGCTAATAATATAGTAAGTTCGATATAAAAAAAGGCAGCGGTACTGATAAAATCAGAAAAGCGCTAACTTATTAAGTTAGCGCTTTTTTGCTTAATAATAGTCGTCCCCTCACTCAATCTGATCGATAGCCATCTGCGTTAATATCCTTCCGCGCGCGGTACGTAATACGTAGCCTTGCTGAATAAGATAAGGCTCAATGACATCCTCCAAAGTCCCTCTATCCTCAGCCATAGCAGCGGCTACCGCTTCTACCCCAGCAGGACCCCCATCAAAGCGCTCTAGCAAAATCTCGATATAGCGTCTATCAAGATGATCAAGACCGCGTCTATCGACCGCTAGCATATCAAGCGCGCTTGCCGCGATTACGCCATTGATACTGCCATCGCCGCGCACTTCAGCATAGTCGCGCACTCGGCGCAGCAAGCGATTGGCAATTCTAGGCGTGCCACGCGCACGGCGGGCAATCTCCACCGCTCCATCTTCAGTCATGGGCACTCGCATCAAACGCGCGGCTCGGCTAACGATAGTGGTTAGATCAGCAATATTATAAAACTCTAAGCGCTGTACGATACCGAAGCGATCTCGTAGCGGCGAAGTCAACAAACCTGCGCGTGTTGTCGCTGCAACCAAGGTAAAGGGCGGCAAATCAAGCTTAATAGAGCGCGCCGCTGGCCCCTCACCAATCATAATATCAAGCTGAAAATCCTCCATCGCCGGATATAGGATTTCTTCGATAACCGGACTTAAGCGGTGAATCTCATCGATAAATAATACATCGCCCGCTTCTAGGTTCGTCAGCATAGCCGCCAAGTCGCCAGCGCGCTCAAGCACCGGCCCTGAGGTTGAGCGTAGATTGCCGCCCATCTCGCGGGCGATAATATTAGCCAGCGTAGTCTTACCTAGACCCGGCGGACCAAAGATAAGGGTATGATCTAGCGCTTCATCCCGGGCGCGCGCGGCACCGATGAATACCTCCATCTGTTCGCGCACTACTGGCTGTCCAATATACTCTGCAAGCAGTGCCGGACGAATATTAGCATCAGGTGCATCACCTGCGCCTTCTAAAGGATTAATTAATCGCTCTTGCGTCATAGGTTTTATCATTTTATAAAAGTATTAGGATATCAAATAGCATAACCAAAGTAGCGATATAAGTCATGCAAAAACATCATTGAATCAATAATACAAAAAAATAAGCGACATCTAATGTCGCCTATTTTTAATTACCAACTGTATAAGCTTTTATCAGAATTTTGACATCTGCTGCAGCGTCGCTTTGAGTAAGCTTTGAGTATCATTAAAAGCTACCCCTTCACTCTTAGCCGCTTTGATGGCTTGCTGGGCTTCTTTTTCTTTATATCCTAGGCTAATCAGTGCCCCTTCGACCTCAGCGATGATACTACCCTCAGCAGAGACTACCACTGGCTCTAAGCTAAATTCTAATGAGCTATTATCTACCTCAATATTTTTTAGCTTATCTTTGAGCTCAATGAGTAGCCTTTGCGCGGTTTTTTTGCCGATACCTGGAATACGAGTTAGCGCCACTTCGGAGTCTTGCTCAACGTGCATTTTTAGCTCAGCCGCTGACATAGCCGAAAGCATCGCCAGAGCCATTTTTGCGCCGACACCATTGATTTTTATCAATTGCCGAAACACATCACGCTCTTTACGATCAATAAAGCCATACAGCAGCTGCGCATCTTCACGCACATGAAAGTGTGTCCAAATGCTCGCTTGCTGCTCTAGCTGTAATTGACAAAACGAAGGCAAAGGTAGCTCTATATCATAACCCACGCCCGAGGCAGTCATGATGCAAGCGGTTGGTGCCATCAAGTGCTGTACCTGACCTGTAATCAGTCCTATCATAATGCACTACCCATCGTTGATGATATTAAAAGCTACCTTAGGTCAAGCTACTTTGACCAAGAATAATTGATAAAGCAACTACTGATAAAAATCAACCATGCCCTCAAGACTAATCGGACGAATCTTATGAGCTTGACCGGCAGAGCCGAAAGCTTCAAAACGATTGGTACAGATATCTGACATCGCTTTCATAGAAGCTTTAAAGTATTTACGCGGATCAAATTCACTAGGGTTTTCTGCCAAGAATTGACGAATAGCACCGGTTGAGGCCAAACGCAAATCGGTATCGATATTGACTTTACGTACCCCATGCTTGATCGCTTCAACGATTTGCTCAACTGGTACGCCATAAGTCTCACCGATCTCACCGCCATAATCGTTAATGACTTTTAGCCACTCCTGCGGCACAGAGGACGAGCCATGCATCACTAGATGAGTGTTCGGAATGCGCGCGTGAATCTCTTTGACACGCTCAATAGATAAGATATCACCAGTAGGTGGACGGGTGAATTTGTAAGCGCCATGACTAGTACCAATCGCAATCGCTAGCGCATCCACTTGGGTGTCTTTGACGAACTGCTCCGCTTCATCCGCGCTAGTAAGTAGCTGCTCTTGACCCAATACGCCTTCTGCCCCAGAGCCATCTTCTTCGCCTGCCATACCGGTCTCAAGGCTTCCTAAACAGCCAATCTCACCCTCTACGGACACTCCGCAGGCATGAGCGAACTTGACCACTTCACGCGTAACGCTAGCATTGTAGTCATAATCCATAGGAGTCTTGCCGTCTTCTCCCAATGAGCCATCCATCATCACCGATGAAAAGCCTTGCTGAATAGAGCGCTGGCAAATAGCAGGTGACATGCCATGATCTTGATGCATGACTACCGGAATATGCGGCCACTCTTCAATCGCCGCTGTAATTAGGTGGCGCAAAAAAGCCGATCCTGCGTAAGTGCGTGCCCCTGCACTAGCTTGTACGATAACTGGTGAATCACAGCTATCTGCCGCCATCATGATAGCGCGCATCTGCTCTAAATTATTGACATTGAAGGCAGGAACGCCATAGCTGTGCTCAGCGGCATGATCAAGTAGCTGACGTAGGGATATTAAAGCCATAAAACGCTCTCTATTTAATGGTAAGAAATATTTTAAAAAATAATAATGTTGGTGCTAATCTTCGCGCCGCAATTATAGCAAAATATGCCTCACTCTCGTAGTGCTTGCGCCGCTATTTATTTATCTAAGCCGTCCACTACTGCAATCTATTATTAACGGCTTATATAGATTCTTTAAACACAAAAAAGCCTTGGCGATAACCAAAGCTTTTTAGATATATTAGTGACTTATTTGAGCTAGTTTAGCAGTTTAAACCGTAATTAGTACTGTTGATCCGCTTCAACTGCAACTTCGTTAGCACCGTCAGCGACTGTATTAGCGCCATCGGCAACCGCAGAAGCCGTACCTTCAACCGCATCATTAGTGCCATCGGCAATAGCATCACCAGTATTGGCTAGCGCGTCGGTAGCAGCAGCACCAGCAGTTTCAGCGCCTTCAGCAATCTCTGTACCAGCGTTTTGCGCGGCAGCTTCAGCATCTGCAGCAGCCATTTCAGCTTCAGCGGCAGCAGCATCAGTGTTGGCAGCGATATCATCACCAGCAGACTCAACAGTAGCTTCTGCATTGTCTTCGGTTTGTTGGCTACATGCAGTGACTGCAAAAGTACCAGCAAGTAAGCTGGCAAGTAATAAATGACGTTTTAACATAATAAACCTCTCGTAAATAATGCATGTCAAAATACATGGTTTGGCTATTCTATAGCTAGCAAATAAGACATGCAATCATAATTTTTAGTATATTCACAATATAATAATCGCTAAACGAGCCTACTATTCATTGGCATCATATAAAGATAGCGCTTAACAATACATTGATAGACTACCTGAGATGATTTACTAAGTTTGTACCTCTAGTGTTACTAATAATATTGCCGCTGTTAGCGCTCGGCTACTATTTGCAAGGCCGCTACTGCTGGCAGGGTTTTGCCTTCAACAAATTCTAAAAAGGCACCGCCGCCTGTGGACATATAGCTTACGCCATCAGCCACTTGATACTTGTCGATAGCCGCTAATGTATCGCCGCCGCCGGCTATCGAAAACCCAGCGCTCGCTTTGACAGCTTTAGCAATAATTTGAGTACCAGTCCCAAAAGCGTCCACTTCAAAGACGCCAACAGGGCCATTCCAAAGAATGGTTTTGGCTTGTTTGATAGCCTCAGCCAATTGCTCAGCGCTAGCTTCAGCGATATCCAAAATCATGTCATCGACGCCGATATCACTGACAGATTTTATGCTAGCTTTGGCTTGCTGCAATGAGCCATTAAAATCAGCAAAATCGATAGCGTTTTTATCAGCGGTAACCACATACTCTGGTAGTAAAATCTGCGTCTTACTCATAATCTCACGCGCGCTATCTACTAAATCAGCCTCATAGAGCGAAGCTCCCACACTATAGCCTTTGGCCGCTAAGAAAGTATTGGCTATGCCGCCGCCGACGATGATTTGGCTACAAACCTCAGCCAAACTATGCAGCACTTCTAATTTTGTGGATACTTTTGAGCCGCCAACGATAGCTAACATTGGCTGCGCTGGGGTCTCTAGCGCCAAGCTTAAAGCATCAAGCTCAGCGGCTAATAATGGCCCGGCACAGGCTGTTTTGCCCGCTTTTTGCATCGCTTTAGTGACGCCTTCTGTCGAGGCTTGGGCGCGATGTGCGGTACCAAAAGCATCCATCACAAACACATCACACAAGTCAGCATAACGTTGTGACAAGCTATCATCGTTAGTTTTTTCACCTTTATTAAAGCGAACATTCTCTAGCAGCACCACCTCATTTGCCTCAATATTGACAGCTTGCTCAAGATAGTCGTGGTTTAAGGTAACAGGCTTAGCTATTTTATCTCCAAGCTTCTCAGTTAGATAATCGGCTACCGGCGCTAGTGAGTATTTATCTTCAAAGCTCCCTTCGCTGGGGCGTCCTAGATGCGAGCAAACAATCACTGCAGCACCCTTAGCTAAAGCCATCTCAATAGTAGGTAGACTCGCCTGCAATCGAGCATCACTCATAACCTTACCATCTTTGATCGGCACATTGAGATCTTCACGAATTAGCACTACTTTATCGGTTAATTCCAGCTCACTCATACGCAAAAAATTCATTACTACTCCTATCCGCTTATCGCTTAGCTATTGGTTTTGGCCCGAATTCTGATGTCGCATTTTAGCGGACAGCTTGGCTATTGTCACCCTATATAGAGGCTATTTAAGCGCTCAAGAGAATAATTAATAAAACTCACTAAGTGATGATCTACAAACGAGCAGTTGGTCATAATTTTAATAAAAAACGATGTCACAAACTTAACAAACACATATAACTGATAATTCTCACTAACGCCTAGTAACATTTCGTGGTGGCGCTATTTAACTATCCGCATTATGCTAATAGGAAGTTTACAACAATAAAAATGACTTATATAACCGTGCTTAGACAATCATGGTTATATCAAAAACTAGGAGAATATAATGAGTATCGATTTAGATGTTGCCAAAAAAACTTTATTAGACTTAAAAGAAGAATATCAAACTCGTATTGATAAAATAGAGGATCATATTCAAAACCCGCAAGATGAGCTCAATAAGAACTGGGAGGATCAAGCCATCTCTATCCGCCAAAATGATACACGCCAGCTACTTGCTGCAGAAGCTAGACAAAACCTTATTTATGTCAACGAAGCGCTAAGCCGTATCGAAAACGGTAATTATACTGAATGTGAGGTTTGCGGTGAGCCTATTCCAGAGCAGCGCCTAAAAGCTGTCCCTTATGCTACATTATGTATGGAACATGCCGAATAAAGCTGATTGAAAAGTAAAACTATCTAACTCTTGATAGTTAGAGCCGATAGTTAAAGCGTGGCTAAATAGCTACGCTTTTTAGGTTCTATAACTTAAAGTTTAGGACTTTATTGGTCATTAGCTAGTCAGCCTCATTCCAACCACTCAAAGCCTGTTGCCACTGCTGACAGCGGCTAGCAATGTTATCTACACTCAAATCCATAATATCACCGACTAGCGCTATATAACTGATAGGCAAGCCTCGTAGCTGATGGATGTTTTCGACACTCAAACCGCCAATGACACAAATATCTATAGCCTGCTTACAGCCTGCTAATAGCCGCGTGCGGCTAACGGTTTTGGCATTAGGCTTAGTATTAGAGCTAAATACAGCGCCCATCGCCGCATAGCTTGCGCCCTGAGCTTGCGCTTCTTTGACTAGCTCAACACTATCATGACAGGTTCGGCCAATAATTTGCTCAGTCCCTAATTGGCGCTTTGCCTCAGTCATGCTGCCATCACTTTGACCCAAATGAACGCCTACACCGAGCTTGCGTGCCAGCTCGATATCGTCATTGATAACCACAGCAACCTGATATTTATTGGCTAGCGCTACTATTTGCTGAGCTTCTCGATACAGCTGAGCTGCGCCATCTACTAATGCCAAAACTTTTTTGCGGCGTATTTGTAGTAGCTTGATAGCGCCAGTTGCCAAGGCTACCTCTAACTTTGCCATTAATAGCTCAAACTCATCATCATTAGTTAGCAGATAAAGCTTAGGAAGAGCAGGTTTTGCTGTTGATAAGGGTTTAGCGGATGCGAATTGTTCAATCATTTGATACTCTCTATAATTATTACTAGTAATAGAGTGATTATTTTTAGTGCTAAAGTCATTGCGTTTAGTATAGCTGACAATAGCTGTACTAAAAAACTGCCCTAAAAAAGGCTGTTATACTAAATAACAGCCCTGTTAAGTCTTGCCACTTTATGGTTTTATCTTAACTTTTAAATTCAATTAGCTCAGCCTCTTATACCGTACGACGACTTGCCAAACTGTTTAAAATATTTTTGGCATCGCCCCAACGAGTCGCTGAACTATTGGCGCCTAAGATGACAATGATAGCCGGACGATTATTGACGCGGGTTTCCATCACTACGCAGCGACCTGCTTCATTGATAAAGCCTGTTTTGGAGATACCGATAGGATAGCTGCCATCACGAACTAAACTGCTAGTGTTATTGGCGGAGTAGGTACGGTTGCCACTTGAGTAATTAGAGACATAAAAATCGTAGCTCTTAGTAGTAGAGAAGCGGCGAATAACATCATAGTTGCCAGCTGCACGTACCATTTTTACCAAGTCATTAGAAGACGCTACATTACGCTTATCAAGACCTGTTGGGTCGCCAAAGAAGGCTGTTGTCATGCCTAAATCTTGCGCTTTACGATTCATAGCGCGCATAAACGCATCATAACCGCCTGGATAGTTACGAGCCAGACTCTTAGCAGCTGGGTTTTCTGATTTCATCAAAGCCATAAGCAGCATCTCAGCACGGTTGAGACGATCTCCTGATTTTAGGCGTGAGCTGGCACGCTTAGGACCAACAAAATCCTCAGGGTCAAGAGTCAACTCTTCACGCATATCCAGACCACTATCTAGCACCACCATCGCGGTCATCACTTTGGTAATACTGGCCATAGGACGGGCGATATCAGCGCCCTTTTCATAGATAGTTTCGCCAGTTTCAGCATCGATTACCGCTACACTACGCGAATCAGTGCTAATCGGAATCATATCACTACTGCCAAAGCTACCGCGATAAGTGGTATTGTATCTATTGCTTGGGCTACTAAAACTATTGGTATTAGTCAGGTTAGTGGTACCATAGCCATTATCGACTTTTTTGATGACAGAGCCATTGGTACTAGCAGAGCTCTTCGCGCTATACATAATATTGCGTGCTTCGGACAAACTATCACCGCCGCCCCAACTGATGCGAGCGCTAGATTCGGGATTACCATTAATAGTAAGCGCTGCTTGTGCCGCGCCGCCTAAACTCATCGAGATCATAGCGGCTATTAGCTGCTGTTTGGTTAATGATAAATTTCTCATGGTTCCCCCTGCTGTTGGTGCGGTGTAAGTCATCGATTCTAATGGACGACCAACCGATAAATATCGTTAGACGATTATGGCTGCATAATTACTGACAAAGTATTACTAGAATAGTCTTTTGTACTTTTAGTGTATCATGGTTTAGGTTTTAGAGTAATCGACTCTGCCCTCTGCGTAAACCTTTTTAAGGATTAAGTAAACTTTACTACACTGTTTTTAGATTGTAGCAATATCTATTAACATTACAGTAATATATCCTATCTATCTAATGATTTTTTTCTGACTATTTTTTTATAAGATTTTGATTGATAATGATTTTGTGGCTAATTAATCATTAAGCTGACAAGTTAATTTAGATAATTTCATGAAGTTTTGAGCTAAGAGTATAACTATGATTCGAGTATTAGTAGTAGATGATCATGATTTGGTGCGCATGGGCATTAGTCGCATGTTAGCCGATAGCGCTGATATAGAAGTGGTAGGAGAAGCGGATGGTGGCGATATGGCTATTAAACTGGCTCGCGAGCTCAAGCCTGATGTGATATTACTTGATGTCAATATGCCAAACATTGGCGGCCTTGAAGCGACTAAACGCTTAGTACAGCTTGATATAGGTAGCAAGATTTTGGCCGTTAGCAGTGTAGCGACTCAGCCCTATCCCTCTATGCTGCTAAAGGCAGGAGTTAACGGCTATATTACCAAGGGTACGCCCTTAGATGAGATGATACGAGCGATCAAAAAGGTTTATCAAGGAGGGCGCTACTTTAGTCACGACGTAGCAGATCAGCTGGCAGAAGTGCTATTATCAGATAATGCCAACTCGCCTTTTGACTTATTAAGCGATCGTGAAAAGCAGGTAGCTATGATGGTAGTAAACTGTCAAAGCCCACAACAAATCGCCGATCAGCTATTTGTCAGCGTCAAAACTATCAATACTTATCGTTATCGTATCTACGAAAAAGTCGGTGTCGATAGCGATGTAAAATTAACCCATTTAGCAATCCGTCATGGTTTAATTCAACCTTGAGTTGAGAGTACACTCAGTCTTCAAATCTCTAAGCAAACTAACGACAAGCCTTCATTGCTGTTTAGGAAGTTTGTTACCCGCTTATCTTTATTAGATTTTTAACGATAGTTTCTCTATGATTATTATATGACTGTTATTGCCGAAACACTTGCCACTATAAAGAGTTATCGTCAGCATAACGATACGCCGCCTTCATCGCAGCTCCGCAGATTAGGACTGATATACAGTAGCTATCGACTGCTCATCAACGTGGTTTATTTGGTATTGGCTTATGCAGCGCTTAGTAATGATAGCGCCTCGTTGTTGCCAAGCTTACTACAACAAACCGCCCTGATATTTTACTTATTACTCAGTTTGGTTTTGCTGGGTCTTTTTTATGTCGTACCCAAGCGTCCACAGCGACAGCTAGGCTTTGGCCTAGTGGTAGATATCATTATCTTAAGTGTGCTGCTTTATAGTAGCGGTGCGCCCGATTTACAGTTAACTTTGCTCTACATGGTAGTAGTAGCGGCCAGCTTTATGCTATTACCCGGCTCGCAAGCGTTAGTTATCACCTTGCTGGCGATTATATTTGTCATTTATCAGCAGTTTTTTTATGCTATCTCTAATAGCCTCAGCCTTGCAAACCTAGGCGATGCACTACTGATGTCCGCCAGTTTTTTGGTGGTGGGGTTTTTGAGTTGGACCGTCTCGCAGCGCTTATTACAGGTTGAGAAAATATCAGCGCAGCAAGCAAAAGAGGTGGAGCGGCTAAACGATATTAACCAAGAAGTAATCAGTCAAATGGTTAATGGAGTCGTGGTGCTAAATCGGCAACGGATTGTACTGGCCAATCATGCCGCTTATCAATTGTTAGGTATCGCTGAGCATGAAAATAAGCCATTACAATACTTCTTGCAGCAGCTCTCGACATTACATGCCAGTCTTTTAAAGCGCTACTTAGCGGTAGCTATCGGTGAGTCAAGCACCTTTATCTATGAGCTGCCCACTACCATTAATGCCTCAATAGTGGCGCGACTGCGAGTGCAGATTACTCCCCTAAAAGACAATAGCCAATTGGTGATATTAGAAGATTTGCGCCGTGAGCAAGCTGGCGCTCAACAGCTCAAGCTTGCTTCTCTTGGACAGCTTACGGCTAGTATTGCTCATGAGATTCGTAATCCGTTAGCGGCAATCTCACAAGCCAGCCAGCTATTAATCGAAGAAGTTGATGAAGCGCTCAGCCTAGAAAACGATACAGCCAGTAGTCTTACAAGTTTGGCAAGTCCTGTAGATACTAGCAACCATGAGCTTTACAAAATGATATTCACCCAAACCAAACGCGTTAATAGAATTATTGAGGATGTGTTAAAACTATCTAGGCGACAACCGCCAAATAAGCAAAGTATTGCGCTAGATCATTGGCTAGCAGAATTTATCACCAATCATTTTAGCGATCACGACGTTTTTTTATCGGGTACGGTGCAGACTGCTATCTTATTTGATACTCATCAACTAGAGCAAATACTAATCAACCTCATAAAAAATGGGTTACGCTATAGTAGTTTGTCGCATCCTCATGCTTACGTAGAGGTGGAGATTTATACTAGCCTCAACGATGTTATAATCGACATTTTGGACAATGGCGCTGGCGTAAAAGCAGACGATATAGAGCACTTGTTTGAGCCGTTTTTTACTACTGACAAGGCTGGTACTGGTTTAGGGCTTTATTTATCACAGGCCTTTACCGAAGCCAATCAGGCGCGCCTCGTCTATGTCGCTGAACACAAAAAAACCTGTTTTCGCCTAATTATTCCTGCCGTTTCATCGGCATAAATGTAAGTTTAAAGTTTTACTATATCGAGCTCATATATCGAGCTCATGGTTTAGTTAGCTAAAATTTGCTCAAAAAAGCATGAATTTATTACTCTATTTTTAGATGGTTTTATTGAATTTTGAAAGGTTATTTATGACAGCAACTGCCCTAGTCGTCGATGACGAAGTAGACTTGTGCCGCTTAATGCAGATTACCCTAACTAAAATGGGGATCAAAAGTGACGTAGCTTATGACTTATCGCAGGCAAAAGCCTACTGGCAAGCCAATGACTATGATTTTTGTCTGACTGATATGCAATTACCTGACGGCTCTGGTCTAGAATTAGTCAAACTTATTAGTAGTAGCTCAAGCGTCCCTGTAGCGGTAATCACCGCACACGGCAATATGGATTTAGCTATCGAAGCGCTCAAGCTTGGCGCCTTTGATTTTGTCAATAAGCCTTTAGAGCTGCCACGCTTAAGGCAACTAGTCGAAAACGCCCTAAACGTCATTCGTCAAGAGGATACCCAAGCTCAAAACACCAAAACTCCTGAGCAGCAATTATTAGACAGCCGTTTGATCGGCGATACGCCAATAATGCACAGTCTCAAAAATACTATTTTGAAATTAGCCCGCTCACAAGCGCCTGTTTTTTTGTCGGGTGCCTCCGGTACCGGTAAAGAGGTGGTAGCGCGTCTCATTCATGATCTAAGTCCGCGGCGTGATGGCAGCTTTGTACCAGTGAACTGCGGCGCTATACCCTCTGAGCTAATGGAATCCGAGTTTTTTGGTCACAAAAAAGGTAGCTTCACCGGCGCGGTAGCCGATAAGCAAGGCTTATTTCAACAAGCTAATGGTGGGACGCTATTTTTAGATGAGATTGCAGATCTGCCTTTAGCCATGCAAGTTAAGCTCCTACGCGCTATTCAAGAAAGGACAGTAAGGGCTATTGGCGATACTAAAGAGGTAGGGGTAGATATCCGGCTATTGTCGGCCACTCATAAAGATTTAGCTCAATTGGTTACAGAGGGCAGCTTTAGGCAGGATTTATACTACCGCATCAATGTTATTGAGCTAAAACTACCGACGCTCAATGAACGCCTTGAGGATATCTCGGTTTTGGCTCAGCATTTTTTGACATTGATTAGTGAAGAGTGGCAATTAGAGCTCTCACCGCAGCTAAGCGATGAAGCTATCTTGCGGCTAAAAGACCATCATTTTGCAGGTAACGTGCGTGAGCTACGTAATATTCTTGAGCGCGCCATAACTTTGGCCGAAACTCATAGTATTGATGTAGAGCATTTAGGTTTGCAGCCGCCTAACGAGTCAATAGCTGTAGCTGACAATAGTAATTCTAGCGAGCCGGTTCAATCGCCCTCTAACCTTGCCGCTCATAAAGATGCGCCGCCGTTAGCAGGTGATGCTCAAAGCAATGCCCAAAGCAATGCCCAGCAAAATACTCGACATGACACTCAAAACAATAACCATAGTGATACTGAAAGCTCAGCAACTAGCTATCATCGTCCTTATCGCCATCATCACCCTCAATTTACTACTAAGACTATTCATTCGTCTAATGACTCCTTTGCTCGTTCGTTGTCAGATAATGACCGTAATAAGCTTACTAGCGATGGTGAAAATCATACTGAAAAAAGGGCTGATGAAGGTAGCGATAATAAAGAGAATATTAATAAACAGAGCGTTACTAACCAAGGTACAGCGCTTGAATTACCAGAAAAAGGCTTGGAGGCTTATCTTCAGCAGCAAGAAAAACAACTTATTATCGCCGCGTTAAAACAAACAGGCTGGAATAAAACTCAAGCAGCAGAATTATTAGGCACCACCTTTCGCTCTTTGCGTTATCGCATGAAAAAGCTAGAAATTGCGGAGGAACAAGAGGGCTAGTTGGTCTTTATTTACTAAGTAAAGCTACTGCGACGGTTGTTCGCTACTTTTTCTAACCAGACGAATACCCGAGGTCTTTATCTGCTGGCGTAGCGTGTCTATGGCCTGCTGCTCCCAAAAGCGCTCACTACCAGTCAAGCGAATATCAGGTTGTACCCCAAGCTTATCTATTTTCTCCCCCTTGGCCGTTAGATAATGAGCTACGGTTAATTTTACTGCTTGCTCATCATCGAGGGCTATCACTGATTGTACAGAGCCTTTGCCGTAGCTGGTTTCACCCACGATAGTGGCGCGCTTTTTGGCTTGCATACTACTTGCTAAAACCTCCGCCGCCGAAGCAGAATAGCGGTTTTGTAAGATAACCACTGGCAAAGGCTCAAGTATGGCATTGCCTCTAGTCGCCAAGATACGCGCGTCCCCTTGCCGACCCTTAACTTGCACTACCTCGGTATCGCTCATAAATAAGCTCGCAACGTCAAGCGCTGAGGTTAATACGCCGCCTGGATTGTCTCGTACATCTATCAGTACGCCGATGATAGGAGCCTGCAAATCGATAAGGTTTTGTACTATTTTTTCGCGTGTATTCTCTTGAAACGCCGGTAACTTGATGATAGCGACGCCATCAACCAAGCGCGTTTCTATCGTTTGCATCTGCCTATTATTTCGCTGTAGAGTAATAGCGCGCTTACGTCTACCAGCTTTTGAGACTACGACATCGATCTGCGAGCCTGCGATACCCGTTAATAGCTGCTGTACATCATTGGCCTGACGCTCATCATCTAGCTTAAACTCGCCTATTTGATGCAAATAATCCCCTACTGTAACGCCCTTTTTATCCGCAGACGAATCCGCTAATACCTCAGTGACCACCCATTGGGCATCTTCTGCTTGATAAGCTGCTTTGATACCGACATCGCCAACATCGCCTTGGGTAAAAGCCCGTAGATTCTCATAAGCTTCAGCATCCAAAAACTCTGCATAGTTATCAAGCTTAGTCAGCATACCGCTCATGGCATTATTGAATAATGTCTCATCATTGACCGCCTCGATGTACTCACGGCGTACCAAGTCTATCACCGCTACAAAAGTCTTTAGGGTCTCAGGCGAGATAGCTTTGAGGGAGACATTGGCTACCTCAGGGGGTATCTCATCATAGTTATAATCGGACTCTGCTACCAAGGAATTACTAGTCTCATCACCTAGAGTATTGCCTAAGGTATCGCCTAAAGCATCAATATCATCATCGTAGCTATCATTAGTATTAGAGCTCTCTATGCTTGTCTGTGTCATCGACGAGGGATTGTCGTTGGGCGCGGCTTGACTAGGCAAACTGATACTAGCCATGGCAAGTCCTCCAGTCACTAGCATAAAGCTAAAAACCCTAGCTTTAAAAGGCTTGCATTTAGGAATCGCCATTATCGTTGAGGGTAGCGGCTGGAAAAAGGGAGATAAAGGCATAACAGGACTCATCTAAGGTATAAAAACAAAATGTAGCTTATAAAGCTTTGTAGCTATAAGATAGCTTAAGGCTAAGATAAAAACCACTTAAACTAGTATTAGTAACTAGTACTCGTCAGTAGTATAGATAATAAAACGGGTTAAAGATCGGCAGAAAAAAAGGGAAGAATAGCTATTCTTCCCTTGTTTATAGTTATCTATTTAAGCTCATTTATCCAAGCTTAAGCCAGATAAATATCGCTATTGGAGCCTGAAGCACTGCTTTAGGCTTTTATTAGCAAACTCTCACCCGTCATCTCGCTCGGCACCTCTAAATCCATTAAGGCCAGTATCGTTGGTGCTACATCGCTCAATTTACCACCGCTACGTACTTTTACTGCTCTTTTGCCAATATAAATAAGCGGGACATTCTCAGTAGTATGCTGAGTATGTACCTGCCCACTCTCATAATCCTGCATCTGCTCACAGTTACCATGATCTGCTGTGATCAGCATATCACCGCCAGCGGCACTCACTGCCGCCTCAACGCGGCCAATACAGACATCGAGTACCTCTACCGCTTTTACCGCTGCATCAAAATTACCGGTATGCCCTACCATATCGCCGTTAGCATAATTGACAATCAGCACATCGTAGCTGCCAGACTCAATAGCGGCAACAAGCCTATCTGTGACCTCAGGCGCACTCATCTCTGGCTGCAAATCATAAGTCGCTACATCAGGAGAGGGAACTAAGATACGCTCCTCTCCTTGATATTTCTCTTCACGGCCGCCGCTAAAGAAAAAAGTCACGTGCGCATATTTTTCAGTCTCAGCGATACGTAGCTGCGTTTTGCCTTGATCTTGCAAATACTCGCCAAGCGTATTGGTCAGCGAGGTAGGATAATAGGCGATACTAGTATTAGGGTTCTCCGCCAGCTCATCTGAGTACTTAGTTAACATAACAAAGGCTGATAATCGCGGCTGCTTATTGCGTGCAAATCCTGAGAATTCATGATCGGGTAAGACAAAAGCTTGAGCAAGTTCGCGCGCGCGATCAGAGCGAAAATTCATGAAGATAAGCGCGTCATTATCATCGACAGTATAAGGGATCTCATCGCGACCAATGACAGTAGTAGGACTGATAAACTCATCAGTTTCGCGAGCTTTATAGGCCGCTTGAATAGCGCCATCGGCACGGGTGGATAAACGATCCGCTTTGCCTTCGGTAATTAGCTCATAAGCTTTTTGTACTCTATCCCAGCGATTATCGCGATCCATAGCAAAGTAGCGACCAATGATAGTTGCTATCTGCACGCGTCCTCCTTCATAGTGAGCATTTAACTTCTTGATGTGCTCACGTAGACGATTGATATACTTATCAGCTGACTTTGGCGGCGTATCACGGCCATCTAAAAAACAATGAACAAAGACGTTTTTGGCACCATGCACTAGTGCTGAATGACACATAGCTTCAATATGATCTTGATGCGCGTGGACACCGCCATCCGATAACAATCCCATAATATGGACGTTACCGCCTGACTCATTGGCAGCCTTAACCGCACCTACTAACGCCTCATTTTTATAAAACTCACGGTTAGCCAATTCGCTTGAGATCAAGGTTGAGTCTTGATAAAGAATACGTCCGGCCCCCAAATTCATATGGCCAACTTCTGAGTTACCAAACTGACCGGAAGGCAACCCAACATCTTCCCCTGATGCAGATATCAGTCCATGCGGATACTGCTGATAAATCTTATCTAAATTTGGCATATTGGCGGCAGCAATAGCGTTGTCATCGTCTTCCTCACGATGCCCAAAACCATCCAAAATCATTAATACATGGGGTGTTTTTTTATTTTGCTGCATATCTAGCTGGTTGTTGTCATTGCTAGACTCTGATTGTGGTTGCTTACTAGCCATAGTTTACCGCTCCTCAAGTGGATGAACGTTTGTACTGCTAAAATAATGAAGTATTGAAATAACAAGGAATAATAGGATATCGTTTATTGATTGCTCGCAAATTTGCTATCTAAATAGCAGCAATCTGACAATTTGACTTCCTCCCCGACTTAAAGGAACAGGAATTCCTACTAAAGACGGCCAAGCCCGACCGCGAGAATGTTTTTTGCTCCATTAACATCTCGTTGATGGGCAGTTTGACAAGAACTGCAAAAC
>JARIDJ010000048.1 GCA_029267175.1 Psychrobacter sp.
CCGCCGCCGCCTAAGACTAGCGCTATGCTAGGAGCTGTAGGTGGTAATGGTTCTGCAACTGCTGATGGTGTCAGGCTGTTGCAAGCGCTAGCCAGTAAGCTTAAAGTAGCTAGGAGGCTTACTTTTAGAGATAGGGTTAACGAGTGCTTAGAGTGATAAGCGCTGCTGAAATAGGACATAAAAACCTCAAAGGTAGCATTACCAAATAGCTTAGCATAATAAGTTACGCGGTCAGTTATAATACTAAAGTAGGCCGTTGATTTGATAGCATTAAGTTTATCAACTCTGCTTCAACGTTAAGTTAGTGGTTTATTAATTGCTAGATAAATAGTTATAAGTTTTGATACTACTCTTAAAATACTTCGTTAGGATCTTTGATGTCCATAGCTGCTACTCATTCCATAACGCGTCCTGTAAATAATGCGCCAGCCTCAGCGCTAGATATGCCGGTCTCGGCCTTAGCCGGCGTTGGCTCCAAAGTGGCTGAGCAATTAGCGCAGTTGGGTATCGTGCGCATTTTTGATTTGTTATTGCATCTGCCTAGAGATTACGAAGATCGTAGCCGGCAGGTCGCTATCAGCGATATAGTGCATGGACAATCAGCGCTCATTAGCGGTCGGGTAGTGCATATTGATAATAAGCGCGGCGGTATGACCGTCGTCATCGATGACGGCACTGGCACAGTAGGTTTGCGTTTTTTTAAGGTCTATCGGGGTCTTGCGCAAACGATGAGCTTAGGGACCCGGTTGCAGCTGTTCGGTGAGGTCAAGGTCAGCCGTTATGGTAAGCAGATTCATCATCCCGAATATCAGATTGTTAATGAAGGAGCGCCAGTTACTGATATCGGTTTGCAGCCTATTTATCCTACGGTAAAAGGCTTACATCAAAACAAACTGCGTACGCTAATTAAGCTGGCCTTGCAAACGGTCCGTAGCCAAGGCTTACCGATGACACTGTTTACGCCCGCTGATTTTGCGGTGGTCGCCGACTTGCCTTTAGCACCGTTTGAGCCGTCTCGAAGTATTGAAATGGATGCAGAGACTGGAGATGAAGATATCTTCTCGACCCTCGCTCGTAGTGTGCCTGATAATAGTAGTAGTGTTAGCAAAGCTGACCCTGCCAATTATCAGCATCAACATAAAGCTTACAGTCTAGCGCCTGTCACTACTGATCATAGTCAGAATAATAATGTCTATAACTTATCAATATTTGAAGCGTTAGTACTATTACATACGCCGCCTACTTATACTGATGCTGGCCAGCAGTACAAGCTACTGACTCAGCTTACTGCGCGTACTCATGCTGCTTGTCAGCGCTTGATTATCGAAGAGCTAACCGCGCATCAGCTCAGTCTATTATATCGGCGTCAGCAATTACATCAGTTTAAAGCGCCAAAGTGTAGTATTGAAAGCCCGCTGATTGATAAGCTTTTTGGGAGTTTATCGTTTGAATTAACCGGTGCACAACAAAGAGTGATGAAAGACATCGTCAGTGATATGGCGACTTCTATCCCTATGTTAAGGCTAGTACAAGGTGATGTAGGCGCGGGTAAAACTTTAGTGGCAGCAGGGGCAGCCGGTTACGCGCTGACCAGTGGCTGGCAAGTAGCAGTGATGGCGCCGACTGAGATTTTAGCTGAGCAGCATTTGCTTAATTTCAAACAGTGGTTTGAGCCATTAGGTATCGGGGTCGGTTGGCTGGCTGGTAAACAAACGGCTAAGCAGCGCCGCGAGGCATTGGAGGCGGTAGCGGAAAACAACGTACAAATCGTCGTCGGTACTCATGCACTGTTTCAAGAGAGCGTTGAGTTTGCTAAGTTAGGCTTGGTGATTATCGATGAGCAGCACCGTTTTGGCGTTGAGCAGCGCATGGCATTGACTAATAAAGGCGTCGCTGGCAGCACACCGCATCAGCTGATTATGACCGCCACTCCGATTCCACGAACGCTAGCGATGAGTGTCTACGGCGATATGGATACTTCCATTATCGATGAATTGCCACCCGGGCGCACGCCGATTACTACCGTCACTATTGACCGCAATCGCCGTGATGAGGTGATTGAGCGCATCGCTATCAATTGTGAGGCTGGGCGACAGGCCTATTGGGTGTGCTCATTAGTGGAAGAATCGAGCGTACTCGATGCACAAGCTGCTGAAGCGACTTTTGAGGATTTGAGTGAGCGTCTAAATATTCGCATTGGCTTAGTACATGGCAAGATGAAAAGCGTGGATAAACAAGCGATCATGAAGCAGTTCAAGGAAGGAGCGCTTGATCTATTAATCGCTACTACCGTCATCGAAGTCGGCGTTGATGTGCCAAACGCCTCATTGATGGTCATCGAAAACGCTGAGCGTTTAGGACTATCGCAATTGCACCAGCTGCGTGGACGAGTAGGACGAGGCTCGACCAAAAGTTTTTGTGTACTGCTTTATCAAAAGCCTTTATCAGAGACGGGCACTGAGCGCTTAAAGGTACTACGAGATAGTACTGATGGCTTTGTCATCGCGCAAAAAGATTTGGAGCTGCGAGGTCCGGGTGAGTTATTGGGTAAGCGGCAAACTGGTAATATCGGCTACTATCTCGCGGATTTAATCCGTGATGAAGAGCTATTTGCTATCGCTCAGCGCTTGGCTAAACATCTGATCCAAGACCCCACTCGCAAAGCTGACGTCAGTCAATTGATTCATCGCTGGATGCCTGAAGCTAGTCGTTATACCAATGCTTAATGAAAAGTTAAATAAAAAAGGATAGCCATTGCTATCCTTTTTGATCTTTAGATACTTAAGTGGTCGAAAAACTTATTTATCTTTCTTGTCTTTTTTGGCTTTCTTTTCACTCTTATCTTTCTTCTCAGACTTCTCTTTTTTGGCCTTCTTTACCTCTTTTTTGAGATCTTTGAGCTTCTTTTTTTGCTTCTCAATCTTCGCTTCTGTATCTTTGATATCTTTTTTAAGATCTTTTACTTTCTCTTTATTAGCCATGAGTAACTCCTTGGTTTATGATTAAGACGATTGATTATCAACAGTCTTAGTATCATTACAAAATCAAAGTAGCCTAAAAATAAACTTCGCTACTCACTGATCAAAAAACCATGATGTTGTAATGGGTTTATAGTACCCTTATTGATAGTAGCAGATTGTCACAATAACTCAAGACCATGCTGTAGCTAGTGTGTAAGTTTTGTTAAATATAGCTTATAGTTAACATTACTATCAACTCTCTAAGATAATTAGGATAGGACTGCTATATAAAAATAAGGATATATAAAAACAAGGACGAGGCTATGAAAATCGATAAGCAAAGCAGTTTTGAAGACAAATCTTTTTGGTTACGTAGCTATGGACTATACTTAGCTAACCCAGTTCTTAGCGCTAATATTAAAGCGGACGTTTGTATCATCGGTGGCGGCTTTACGGGTCTGAGCACAGCTTATGAGTTTAAAAAAATAAACCCAAATACGACAGTCGTTGTTATTGAGGCAGCAGTTATTGGTTATGGAGCTAGCGGGCGAAACGGCGGCTTTAGTATGAAGCTATTCGGCCTTGAGCCTGAGGTCACGGTCATGCGCTGGGGCAAGCAAAAAACCATTGAAGCACACCAGTATATGACTAAAGCGGTCGCGCATGTGCAGCAGTTGGTAGCTGAGCACGATTTTGACTCAGATTATAATCATACGGGTATGCTGCGAGTGGCTTATAGCGATAGGCAGCGCAAACGGCTTGATAACAGCTATGAGCTGTTCCAAAAGCTTGGCATCGCAAGCGATATGTCTTGGCTTGATAAAGAATCGCTAGCTGCTGAGTTTAAAACCGATAAATTCTTGAGCGCTACTTATGAGACTGAAACGGGTCTGCTAAATCCTGCTAAGCAAGTCAGGGAGCTTAAAAGAATTTGTCTAGAATTAGGGGTACAGCTCTATGAGATGACGCCTGCTATAGATATTCAACAATCTCGTACAATCAAAGTTATAACGCCAAAAGGGAGTATCATTAGTGACAAATTAGTCATTGCTACTAATGGTTATTCTCATACTTTATCCGGTCTCAATCTTAAACGCCAGCAGCTACCGGTCTGGACTTATCAAATTATCACTGAGCCTTTGAGCAATGAGCAGTGGCAATCGATTGGATGGCAAAAAAGACAAGCTTTTGAGGATAATAGGCATTTGGTACATTATTTTCGGCCGACAGTAGAGGGTCGTATCGCGATGGGCGGCGGCAGTATTGATGTCAGCTACGGCGATAATATGGACAAAGATAGTAATGCAAAGGCTTGGCAGCACTGCGAGGATCATCTTAAATGGCTTTATCCGCAATTACAAAACCTAAAGATAGCTTACCGGTGGGGCGGACCTACCTCTGTTAATTTGGATATGACGCCAGAGATTGGTTATCTAAACTCAAATAAGATCATTTATAGCTGCGGCTGTATCGGTCATGGAGTGTCATTAACCCATCTTAATGGCAAGCTTATCGCCCAGCTATTAAGTGATCAAAGTAGCGACTTAACCGACTTTTGGATAGTTAATAGAAAGGCTATTCGGCTACCGGGGGATATTATCAGCTGGTGCAGCGCTAAAGTGCTTAGTCAAGGATTGAGCTTGGCCGACAAGTTTGATGAGCGTCATCTTTGATAGCAATTGATATTATTTCAATTAGATTCAGTAGCTTACTCAAAGGTTTTTGACACTGAATATAGACGCGCAAGATATCTGTATTTATTGACGCGCTGATGAGATAAGCTACAATGTCAAAAATCTATCCGTGTTTTTAATTTATTTTTTAGCCTAGTATTAGCTGTTTTTTAATAGTGAAAAGGTGAGTAGTCGCCAGATATTCGTTATTGCGCTTATTTATAGAGACCGTTTATGAGTGACCTTCAAGATCCCAATGACAAGCCAGTAGTCGATGCTAAGCCAATCAATCAAGCTGAGCTACCGCCGTATCGTCAGCCGCAGATCGCAAGCACTAAGGACAAAATGCCAGCTTGGCTCATACCGGTATTGATAGCTATGCTGGTCATTGGTGTGCTTTTAGGTCGGTATTGGGGAGATGAAAAAGAGGCGAGTGTGGAGCCAGCAGTCGCTACTGAAACCTCGACGGCAACGGCCGCTGATAGCGAAAATAGTGAGCAAGCGGTGCTATCTGTAGAAACTGTGATGCCAAGTCAGGATACTATCGGCAATACTTTACGCGCGGAAGGTACTATTAGCCCTAAAGATACCGCCAATGTCAGCGCTAAGGTCAACGGCGTGGCTATTGAGCAAGTGCTAGTAGAAGAGGGTGAAAGCGTCAAAGCCGGTCAAGTATTGGCAATATTTGATACCGATGCCGCAGAGCAGCAAATACTACAAGCCGAAGCGGATGTCGCTGAAGCTGAGGCTACGCTAGCTAATGCTAGTGCTGATGCGGCGCGTGTGCTGCCACTTATCGATATTGATGCCATCAGTCGTCAAGAAGCCGATCGTTATCGTACCTCAGAGCTGCGGGCACGAGCTTCGCTGCAAGCCTCAAAAGCGCGACTTAGTAATCAAAAACTAAACTTAAACAACGCGCAAGTGCTAGCGCCAGTTAGCGGAGTGATTAGCAAAAAAATGGCCGAGGTCGGTATGGTATCGGCAGGCGAGCCACTATTCACTATTATCAAAAATGGCGTGCTTGAATGGCAAGCCGATATCGATCCCAAGCTCATTGGTGAGGTGAGCGTTGGCACCCCAGTCAAAGTAAGCTTACCCAATAATCAATCGGTCATGGGACAAGTCAGCCGTATCGCACCGACGGCTGATAATAATCGCCAAATCACTATCTATGCTAGCTTAAATAAAAACTCAGCGGCGCGCTCTGGTATGTACCAAACGGGCGAATTTTTATTAGGTAGCGCGAGTGTACAAACGGTGCCTAATGCTGCCATCGTCAGTAATGACGGTTATGATTATGTGATGCTCGTCACTGATATTAAGACAGAGGATGGTAAAACTATCGGCCGTATCAAGCAGCAGCGCGTAAGTTTAGGCGAACGTCTTGGCGATAGCGTAGCGTTGACTGAACCGCTCCCTGCAGAGAGTCGCTTGGTCAAGCAAGGCGGCAGTTTTCTCAATGATGGCGACTTGGTGCGGGTGGTGGATGAAGAAAATCGCACCGCTAAGCCAGCAGCTACCGCTTCGCAGGCGCGCTCATGAATCTAAATGTCTCCTCCTATTCGATTAAAAACCCATTAGTCGCTATCTTGCTGTTTATCCTGCTTACCTTGGGCGGTATTTATGGCTTTATGAATATGAAAGTCCAGCAGTTTCCGGACATTGACTTGCCAGCGGTGGTTGTCACAGTGACTTTGCCGGGTGCTGCACCTTCACAATTAGAAAACGATATTGCCAAAAAGATTGAGAATAGAATCACCAGTATTGAAGGTATCAAACACATTCGTACCACTCTACAGACAGGGGCGGCGACTATTGCCTCTGAATTCGTGCTAGAAAAAGACATTCAAGAAGCGGTCGATGATGTGCGCTCAGCGGTAGGCGAAGTACAAGGAGATCTACCCGCCGCCGCGAACGATCCCATCATCACTAAAGTATCGACGGCTGGTTTTCCAGTGATTACTTATTCGGTCGCCGCCGACAATATGAGCGTTGAGGACTTATCTTGGTTCGTTGATGACACTATTACGAAGCGGCTCTCAGATATTCCAGGAGTCAGCTCAGTCGGTCGTATCGGTGGTTTAGAGCGCGAGATTACTGTCGCTGCCGATCCGATAGCGCTCAGTGGTTTGCAGTTCTCCATCGTGCAGTTATCGCAGCAAATAGCCGGTATTCAGCAAGATAGCTCAGGCGGTGAAGCAGAAGTTGGCAAGACCACGCAAACTATACGGGTGTTAGGTGCAGTAGAGCGAGCTGATGAGCTAAATGATTTGCAAATTACCGTACCGACGACAGGTACGACGCAAGCGCTTGGACGCTTAGCACAGATCACCGACGGCGCAGCTGATCCTACCTCTATCGCTAAGCTCGATGGCAAGACGGTAGTGGCCTTCGATATCACTCGCTCTCGCGGCGCTAGTGAAGTGGAGGTGATGCAGCTAGTCGACGCGGAATTAGCTAAGCTCAATGCTGAGATGAGCAATATCACTGTCGAAAAGGTCTACGATAGAGCCACGCCAGTCGCTGAAGATTATCAAGCTTCGCTCAAGATGCTCATCGAAGGCGGTATCTTAGCGGTCATCGTGGTGTTCCTATTCTTGCGTAATGTACGCGCTACTTTCGTTGCCGCTGTTGCGCTACCTTTATCGGTCATTCCAACTTTTTTGGCGATGTATCTGTTTGACTTTAGTCTCAATATTATCTCACTGCTAGCGTTATCTTTGGTCATCGGCGTATTGGTTGATGATGCTATCGTTGAGGTGGAGAATATTATTCGCCATTTGCGCATGGGTAAGACGCCCTATGAGGCAGCAATGGAGGCGGCCGATGAGATTGGCCTTGCGGTAGTCGCCACTACCTTTACCTTGATAGCGGTGTTTTTGCCAACGGCGTTTATGGGCGGGGTGGTCGGTCAGTTTTTCCGGCAGTTTGGTTGGACCGCGGCGATTGCTATCTTTGCCTCCTTATTAGTGGCGCGGCTCATTACACCGATGATGGCGGCTTATATCCTGCGACCAGAAAAACATCGGGTCGAAAAACAAAGCAAGACCATGGACTGGTACCTCAAAGTCGTGTCATGGACGCTGCATCATCGCTGGCTGACTATGGGCGCTACTTTGATACTGTTTGTTGCCTCACTAACACTAGTTAAATTATTACCGACGGCCTTTATTCCAGATAATGATATCGATCAGACGCGGGTGGCGATTGAGCTGACGCCGGATGTGGCGCTTGAGGATACTGAGCGCGTAGCCGCTATGGCAAGCGCGCGTATTTTAGCTATACCAGGGGTCACTAATATTTTTACCTCGGTAGGTGAAGCGCAGGCGGCGATGGATCCTAATTCTACCGGCGGCAAGTCGGATAATATCGGCAGCTTAGATATCGTCTTAGCCCCGCGCGCTGAGCGTCAGTCTAAGCAAGAAATTGAGCGCGAAATCAGCAGACTATTAACAGAAGTTCCGAGTGCGCGCTTTACCGTCGGGCTATCAAGCGGCGGCGAGACTGGTTATAACTTCTCATTGACCAGTACCAATCCTGAGGTGCTTGAGCAAACCGCCCAGCAAATCATGGCCGATATCCGCAAATTACCAATGGCAGGTGATGTCACTAGCGATCGTAGCTTACCGCGTCAAGAGCTAACGGTTACTCCAGATCGGCTAGCGATGGCAGATTTGGGCGTGACGACCCAAGATATCGCCACCACTTTGCGCATCGCCACCGTTGGAGATTACGAGCAGCAGCTCTCAAAGCTCAATCTTGATACGCGCCAGATTCCTATCGTGGTGCGTTTGCCTGATGTCGCTAAACAGAGCGTCAATCAGCTAGAGGGCTTATATGTACCTAGCAATAATCCAGCAGCTCAAGGCGTGCGAGTAAGCGAGGTGGCAAACCTAGACTTCGGTACGGGGCCGGCGCAAATCAAGCGCTTGGATCGTGAGCGTGCTATTAGCATTACTGTACAGCCCGGGGATGGTGAACTCGGCGAGCTAGTACAAGCGGTCAAAAATACCCCAACTATGCAAAACATACCGTCTTCTATTACTATTATTGATCAAGGGCAGGCGGAGAATATGGCAGAGCTATTTACTGGCTTTGTCATCGCTATGTCAGTAGGTATTATCTGTATTTTGGGCGTTTTAATCCTGTTGTTTGGCAAGCTATTGCAGCCTTTTACTATCTTGATGGCGCTGCCGTTATCGATAGGTGGCGCGTTTGTGGGCTTGGTGATTACCAATAGCAGCTTGTCGATGCCATCGATGATTGGCTTTATTATGCTAATGGGTATCGCTACCAAAAACTCCATTCTGCTAGTGGATTATGCCATTATCGCGCAAAATCGCGGACTGGCGCGCTTTGATGCCATTATAGATTCTTGCCGTAAGCGCGCGCGGCCGATTATCATGACTACCATTGCGATGGGTGCGGGCATGTTACCGCTGGTCTTTGGTTGGGGTGATGCTGATCCGACTTTTCGTCGGCCAATGGCAGCGGCGGTATTAGGCGGTTTGGTGACCTCAACGCTATTGAGTTTAGTCGTTATTCCGGTAGTTTATACGCTAATGGATGATGTCTCGGCTTGGTTTAGTAAGTGGCTGGTACCGCATGGGCGCGATAAACAAGCGACACCTGTTGACAATGAGAGTTAGTAGCTAGAGAGTTAAACCGTTTATGCGCATAAGCCGTGTTTAAGTGGTGTAATTGTATTAAGATACTAAATACCACTACCAAGGAATGTATTATGTATCCTCTATCCTTCAAACGGTTTATCGCTAGCTCTCGTCAGCCGATAGCAACATTATCCACGCTATCTATCGTATTTATCTCTATGGCGCTGCTAGGTACCATTAGCAGTCAGGCGGCGACTTATCTGCTTGTTCCTGATAACTCCAACGTTCGTTTTGAGATTGATCATTTCAATACCTCGACCAACTCAGGTGGCTTTTATAATTTAACCGGGCAAGTGGAGTACGATGCTCAAGCCAAATTAGGTAAAGTCTCTATAGTTATTCCGATTAATAGTCTTAATACCGGCAATGTTGCCTTTGATAACGTGTTAAAAGGTGCTGATTTTTTTGAAGTTGAGAAGTATCCTTTAGCCACCTTTGACTCTACCAAGTGGCATTTTGCTGATGATAAATCAGAGTCGCCAGTGACGAAAGTCGAGGGTAAGTTGACTATGCATGGTCAGACTCATCCCATTACCTTGAGCGCTACTAAGTTCAACTGTTATTTTAGTTTTATTGCCAAAAGCTCGGTCTGTGGTGGCGATTTTACTACTACTATTGATCGTCGAAAATGGGATATGGGCAAATATAGCTTGTTAGGAATTACTGAAAAAGTAGTGTTAAAAGTACAAATCGAAGCGGCTAAACAGTAGTTTTGTCTAAATCGTAGTGACATTAACGGCTGTTAAAGGATGCTTAATGCTCATAAAAGGCCAAGATTTAATAATGAGTCTTGGCCTTTTGATTTACTGCTATCATAGGCCATGAATAAACTTCATTAGCTAGTTTTATGGCTTTATTTTTATACTAAGTTTGTGACTAAGCTTGTCACCATGCTTGTGACTAAGATTAGCTTTATGGATAAGCAATGAGTCAGATGTCTAAACAGCCGATAGCGCGTAAGCCCAGTACTTGGCTCATTGCTCTAGCTTGTCTAATAGTAGGCGGAGGACTATTAGGAATCTCCACTAACTTGGCAAAGTATGCGGTGGAGATTGGCCTGACGCCGTTAGCTTTTTTATTTTGGTCTATTAGTGGTGCCGCCATTATTCTATCGATAGTGGCTTATAAGCGAGGTGAGCTTTTAGCGCCCAGCACACGTAGTTTTGAGTATTATATAGTCGCCGCGTTAGTCAGTGTAGCGGGCTCTAACTTGATATTTTTCTCAGCCATTCCTCATGTTGGCGCAAGTTTTGTGGCACTCATTATCTCTTTGCCGCCATTATTGACTTATCTAGCAGCACTAGCTATACGCCTTGAGCGTTTTAGTATGCTACGCGCTGTCGGTGTTTTCGCCGCCTTGGCTGGGGCAGGAGTATTGGCAGCTCGCAAGTTTTCAGCGCCAGAGGCCAGTGTGTTTTGGATTTTACTAGCGCTTTGTGGGCCGGTGTTACTGGCTATTGGCAATATTTATCGTAGCTTACGCTGGCCTGATAATGCTTCACCCATCGCGCTTGCTCCTGGTATGCTGATAGCTGCGGCTATTATGCTAGGATTAGTTGGACTGCTGCCTTCTTTTACTTTAGCTATTCCTACTATCACGGTGCTACCTGTTGGTTTGATTGTGCTGCAAGCCTGTATTTTTGCGGGTCAGTTTTTATTACTATTTGTATTACAAATCACCGGCGGGCCCGTTTTATTAAGCTTACTTGGCGCGGTTGGCGCGGTAGTGGGAGTGCCTGTGGCTATCTTTTTGCAAGGTGAGTCGCCACCAGAAGGACTATTACTAGGCGGAGTATTGATTGCACTAGGAGTTGCGTTAGTGACTTTAGGCGGCATGAAAATGATGAAGACCGTTGAGAGTTAATTTAACGATAATAAATCTTAGCCGCCTCATTATTAAACGTCTGCCTACCGTTTTTGAACCCTGCCAAGGCTTGCGCATTAGTGCGAATCGCTTCTATGGCATTTTGGGCTTCTATGACTACCAAAGTAGCGTTAGCTCCTACCTTAATTTCGGTGTTAAGCTTCAGTAATTTGGCCGCGTTGCTAGTAATCATATCGAACGCCGCTGCTAGCTGTTTATCGCTTGATAGCTGAGCAATATTGGCATACATATTGGCCATACGAAGCAGTGAAGCATCACCATAAGGGGTAAAAGCATTGAGAATATTATTGCTTGAGAGAGTAGTATTTATGCCAAGCTCATAGAACGGATTGGCATTGACGGTGCCTCTTGGAATCAAGCATTCATAGTCACTACCATTGATATAAATATCGGTGGCAGGCAGCACAATCAAGGAAATATCAGCCATTTTTAATAGACCTGCCATCTCGCCACGCTTCATCTTATCCATAGCCGATAACTTAGTCACATGACCAATAGAGACACGGCCTTGATAGCCTCTTTTCATAGTTTCTTCAAACAGTTTAGGGATACTCGAACCTTCTGGATCTAGATCAAAATCTAGATGAAAATCGACGTCAACGTCAAACTGCTCAGCCAAAGCAAAAACCATCTCGATATGCTGCTCAGGATTTTCATCTTTATAAGGGCAACCGCCTATTAGATTAGCGCCTTGTGCTAAAGCTTGCTGTAGTAGCTCATAGGTTTTGGGCTTAGTAGTTAAGCCGGACTGCGCAAAGGCGCAAATCTCTATATCGATAGCAAAAGCGTATTTTTGCTGCGCTCTCTTTATCGCCTGAAAGCTACGCAGCTGTGTTTTTTCATCGGTTTCGACAAAGGTGCGTAGACCAACCGTACCTTTTTTGATAGCCATCTCAATCACCTTTGAGGCGCGCTCAAAGACATCCGCTTCGGTAAAACCTTCTTTGGCTTTGCCGGTCTCATCAACCGCTTCTTGCAAAGTGCCTTTTTCGACCTTGCAGCGATCGAGAATACAGACTTTATCCAAATGGATATGACTCTCATAAAACCCAGAACAAACGAAGTGACCTTTAGCATCATAGTTGGCCTCATCATTATAAGTTTTTAAAGCGTTCGATTGAGGGTTTTGATCCGCAGCTATAGCGTGATTAACCTTATCAATACTCGTAATCTTAGCGTTCTTTATACGGATATCGACTAAGTTATCATGTGTTGCTAGGCGGGCATTTTTTATTATGAAATCAGTCATTATTGTTTATTCCAATACGGTGTAATTAATAAACACGGAAAGAATTATGGTGAATAGTTGAGATATTAGGGCAATGATTAAGGCTCTACTATAGGCAATTATTATTTTTCGGTGGTTATTATGTAGAAGTAGCTAAAAAGTAATGACTATCTAAAGTAGCTTTAGATAATTTGTAGTAGTTTTTCAATTCACTTATATTTACAATCAACACATACAATTGGTTTAAAAGGTATCAAAAGTTATACCATTCAATACTATTAATAGCATAATTATCAACCGATTAAACGGAGAGCAATCATGGATAGATTACAAGATATTAGCGTGCTGTTGGGTAGGGTGTTTTTATCGCTGATTTTTATATTTTCAGGCTTTAGTAAGATAATGGATTATCCTGGAACGCAAGCTTATATGGAGTCTATGGGTGTGCCGGGATCTATGTTAGCGTTGGTAATCATTGTGGAGTTACTAGGGGGTCTAGCTATCCTTGTTGGGTTTAAAACTCGTTTATTTGCTTTGTTGTTGATTGGTTTTAATATTATATCGGCGCTTATTTTTCATAGTGATTTTGGCGATCAAACACAGATGACTATGTTTATGAAAAATATAGCTATCGCTGGCGGGTTTTTATTATTATTTGCTCAAGGCGCTGGCTCATACTCGATTGATAATCATAAGTATTATTAGTTTTATTAATGACGCTAAGCCTCGCTATCATTATAGTAGCGGGGTTTTTGTAATTAGGAATATTTACAATTATATTTTGATTAGCCACACAATGAATAAGTCTGACATTACTGCCTTATCTGGGTATTACAAATCTACTAAGATGAATAAAATTCATCTTATCCTAAAATAGTATCGTTTTTATTCATCTAATAGTTTGGGTATCATTCCTTCATACACAAATTTAGTTCGATATCAGATAATGATATTGAACCACCCTATTAGATAAATAAGGCAGTATATTATCATGAGCACTCAATTTCATTGTTCTATTAAGAGTATTCCTTTTGATGAAAATTATAGCCCTGCGGACAGTACGCGCCTGACGACCAATTTTGCCAATTTAGCGCGCGGCGAGCAGCGTCAGGAAAACTTACGCAAAACGCTAAATATGATCAATAATCGTTTTAATGCTTTGGCGCACTGGGACAACCCGTCCGCAGATCGTTATTCTGTAGAAGTAGAGATTATCTCTGTCGATATGGATATTGAAGGCAACGGCAATGCTTTTCCTGTGATTGAGACGCTAAAAACTACTATTGTCGATCATAAAAACAATACTCGTATCGATGGCATGATTGGTAATAGCTTCTCCTCTTATGTGCGCGATTATGACTTTAGCGTGGTACTCCCTGAGCTTCTTAATAAAAATTCAGCAGCGCCGACGCCCTCTTCTATACCAAAACATTTCGGTGTTTTGCATGGTAAGCTTTTTCAATATTTATTGAATTCAGAGGTTTATAGAGCGCACTTTGATAAGCAGCCAGTGATTTGCCTGAGTGTTTCGACTAGCAAGACTTATCAGCGTACGGGTAATAAGCATCCAGTATTAGGAGTGGAATATAGACAAGATGAGTATTCACTAACGGATGATTATTTTCATAAGATGGGGCTAACGGTACGCTACTTTATGCCTGAAGGTAGCGCCGCGCCATTAGCCTTTTATTTCGCCGGTGACTTGCTAGGTGACTATACCGATCTTGAGCTGATTAGCGCCATTGCGACGATGGAAACCTTTCAAAAAATCTACCGTCCTGAGATTTATAATGCTAACTCGACAGCGGGCAGGGTATATCAGCCGAGCCTCAATTATCAAGATTATTCACTGACGCAAATTGTCTATGATCGCGAAGAGCGTAGCCAGATGGCGGTAACGCAAGGCAAATTTACCGAAGAGCAGTTTATCAAACCTTATCAAGATATTTTGGAGCAGTGGGCGGCAAGTTATAAGACTGCCAGTCCAACGGTTAGAAAACGCGCTGCTTAATAGCCAAAACATAAAAAACCAAAATATAAAAGACAAACCACTATGACCACAACATTACCAAAACTACTATTACCAACCTCAACCGCAGGCAGCTTAC
>JARIDJ010000058.1 GCA_029267175.1 Psychrobacter sp.
GGGGCGAGCGCAATAACATTGCAGTGGTGGCACAAGGTCATGGCTCTGATAGCGCCTCGGTCATCTTTGATGCTATGCAGTCAGCCAAAGCCAAAAATATCGATGTATTAATTGCTGATACCGCTGGGCGTCTGCAGAATAAAACCCATCTAATGGCAGAATTAGAAAAAGTAGTACGCGTGATGCGTAAAGCCGATGAAACCGCGCCGCATGAAGGGATGATTGTACTTGATGCAGGCACAGGGCAAAACGCCATTAATCAAGTGGAGCTCTTTAACAAAGCTGTACCGCTGACGGGTATTACTATCACTAAGCTTGACGGTACTGCAAAAGGCGGGGTGGTCTTCAATATTGCTGAAACTACGGATGTGCCTATTCGCTATATTGGTGTTGGTGAGTCTATTGATGATTTGCGCTCATTTAGTCCCAAACAATTTGTAGCAGCGTTATTTGAGACCGATGACAAAGAGTAGCGGTTAAAGCTATTGCTTAGCTACCGTGTCTAAAATATAAAATAGTGGTTTTTTAGGTTAAGGAGTCATGATGCTAGTTACCATAACCAATTTGCAAACCTATCACTTAGTATTGATGGTGACAGAGACTAACGCATGTTCAACTAGCGATGAGTCGCCAAAGCTTGCCGAGGTGAGCTGGCTGAGCAAAGATCAGTGGTGGACAGACTCAAAGTCATTTAGCAAACTCAAGACGCATTATAAGTTAACTGATAATGACTTTAAGTTTATTGATAAAAATAGCCTAAGCATAAATGATCCAGCCCAAGCTTTACTACTCAAAACTATCGGTCAAATCCATGAGTACGCTATGGAGGAGAGAAAAGAGTTTGAGCTGCCCCTAGATTTATCATTGGGCACTAAGTTTCAACAACAGGTCTGGCGCGAGCTACAACAGATTAAGCACGGCGACACCATAAGCTATGCCACTTTATCCCGCCGTATCGGTAATCCTAAAGCCTGCCGAGCTGTCGCTAATGCTAATGGCAAAAATCCCTTCAGTCTCATTATTCCTTGTCACCGAGTCATTGCTAGTGACGGCAGGCTTGGCGGCTATACCGGTGGTGTTGATAAAAAACAGTACTTACTAGCGCTTGAAGGAGTGAAGTGTAAAATCTAAAAGTAAATTTTCTAATCAATAAAATAGGCCAAACGCTGATAACGTTTGGCCAGCTTATATTTATAGCTATTTAGTTCTAAACGGGTTACGCTGTCAACTCATTATGACTCTAACTGCGCCATCACCTCATCTGAGATATGCACATTGCTATAGACTTCTTGCACATCGTCTATGTCCTCTAACATATCGATCATTTTCATTACCTTTTCAGCATCGTCGACATTATCAATCTCTGCACTGGTGGAGGGGGCCATAGTAACCTCAGCATTATCAGAGACTAGGCCTGCTTGATTGAGCGCATCTTTGACTTGACCGAAATTCTCCCATTCAGTAATGACTACTAATGACTCGCCATCGTTTTCGACGTCTAATGCTCCAGCATCAAGGGCGGCGAGCATCACCTCGTCCTCTAAGCTGACATCATCAAAACGAATCTCGCCGCGCTTGGTAAATAAATAAGCGACTGAACCGCTAGTACCTAAATTACCATCAAATTTGGTGAAAGCATGACGTACTTCACTAACAGTACGGTTAAGATTATCCGTCATCGTTTCGACCAGTACCGCCACGCCGCCGACGCCGTAGCCCTCGTAACTGACTTCTTCCATGTTTTCATTATCGCCGCCGCCAGTACCGCGATCAACAGCCCGATTAATAGTATCGCGAGTCATGTTCACAGAGAGCGCTTTTTCGATGACCGCGCGCAGGCGTGGGTTTTTATCAGGATCAGGGTCGCCTTGCTTGGCAGCTGAGACAATCTCACGAATTATTTTGGTAAATATTTTGCCTCTTACCGCGTCTTGACGGGCTTTTCTATGTTTGATGTTTGCCCATTTGGAATGACCTGCCATATTACATCCTTAAAATTGACTTAAATAGCTTACGTCTGAGTGTGCGATTTGTATATTGTTGAAAGCCATTTTTTGCTACACTGTGACAATATGTCCTAGCATAAGTGAGCACGCAAATTAGCTTTAGCGGATGAATAATATTATAAACCACTTAGCGCTATTTTGACAAAAGCCCTTTAGCAACTTCTTTTTCATCAGATTAACACTTTCATTTAAGCCCCAAATTCTATGAAGCAACCTACCGCTGAAGCCATTACTCATTTACGTAACCGTATCCATATTATTATTGAGGGTACAGATACGCGCTTAGGTAAGCTTTTTGACATCGTATTGTTGATTGCCATTTTAGCCAGTGTCGCTGTGGTCATGCTCGATAGTGTGCTCTATATGCGTTTGCAATATGGCACTATATTCTTTTATGCAGAATGGTTTTTTACCATTTTATTTACTATTGAATATGCTCTAAGACTATTTTCAGCGCCCAATCGCTTGCGTTATGCCTTTAGTTTTTTTGGGATAGTGGACTTGTTATCGGTGCTACCGAGTTATTTGAGTTTATTATTTGTCGGCGTACAGTACCTATTGGTTATTCGCATACTACGTATCTTGCGGGTGTTTCGCGTACTCAAGCTCAAGGCCTACATGCAGCAAGCTGGGTTTTTGGCATCAGCACTCAAGACTAGCCAACAAAAAATCACCGTTTTTTTCTTATCCTTAGTGCTGCTAGTGACTATTTTTGGCTCTATTATTTATGTGGTAGAAGGTCCAGAAAACGGCTTTACTAGTATACCAGTGTCTATTTATTGGGCCGTTGTCACCGTGACCACTACCGGTTATGGCGATATGTCACCAAAAACGCCGATAGGGCAGGCTATTGCATCGATGGTAATGATAACGGGTTATTCCATTATTGCAGTGCCTACCGGTATTTTTACCGCTGAGCTTGCTCGCAATATGCGCCCACAGCTAAACCCTATAGCTTGCCCAAATTGTGGTAAATTTGGCCATGCGGTAAACGCAGAGTTCTGTGATCGCTGTGGTCATGCCTTACATATATAGCAGTTTTTATCTTATCTCTCATTATAGGTATTGATGCACAAGCGGCGAGAGATCAATCTTAACGCCCAAATTTACCAAGTTCCAATACTGTCCTGAGACCGTTCGATCAAGCATCATAGTGGTCGCTGATGGCTGAAACTGACCGAAGTACTTAAGCGAGGTGCGCATTTGAGTAATCGCTTCGTGATGCACTTGACTGTCTGCAAAATCAAACGCTCCTTTATGATAAGGGGCGATAGACAAAGGCTTAAGACCGATTGCAAGCCACTCTTGATAAAACTCGCTCGGAACCTGTTTTTCATCTTCACGGCGAATCCTTAAAGCGATTAAATCTTGCTCCAAAGCTGTCACGTCAGATCTGACGGCATGTTTGGCAAAGCGCTTAAATAGCTTTACTTCACTATCGCTATAGCTACGAATACCGCCAAAATCATAAGCAATTACGCTACCATCAGGGCGAAAAGCAAAGTTACCCGGGTGTGGATCACAATGCATCCGATATAAGTTAAAAAGCTGTCCGGCGCTAAAGTGAAATAAACGCTCAGCTATTTTTTGCTTAATCTCATTATCCCAGGTCGCTGCTACCGCTAAACTCTCACCCATCTCTTCAGTCAAGGTCAAGATACGTTTTGAGGAATGACTGCCAATGACTTTAGGAATAATAAGCCCCGTGTCATCAGCATGAAACGCGCCAAAGACTCTTAAATTATGCGCCTCTTTAATATAATCAAGCTCGTCATGGAGGCTATCACGTATCTCATCAAACAACTGGTTTTGTAGCTCGCGGCTCATATTGAGGACGCCGGCGATCTTAAGCGCCATGCGTACTTGTTTTAGATCGCTATCACAGTTTTCATCGACATCAGGATATTGCACTTTGACCACAACGTTTTGGCCAGAAGGCAGGGTGGCTTTGTGCACCTGCCCAATGGAGGCGGCGGCGAATGGCACTTCTTCAAACTCAGCAAATAACTTATCAATAGGCGCTTTTAGCTCGCGCTCTACTTGCGAGCGTATTTGCGAATAAGGCATAGGCGGCGCATCTTTTTGCAGCTTTTCAAGAGCAGCAGCTACCTCAGGCGGAAAAACATCTTTATACTGCGAGGCAATTTGACCGACTTTCATCACCGCGCCTTTCATCTCACCAAGCGTTCCTGCGATTTGTACCCCGACATCTTGCATCAACTCTGAGCGGGCAAGTAACCTTTTTTCTTCGTCACTGGAGAGATGCTTTAAGGAGTTTTTAGCGGCTTTGCCTGCAATGCTTGCGGTCATGCCTGCAAGCTTCATAAAGCGTTTTCCGGACGTTTTTGCCATTCAAATCACCATCTATCGAGTATTGAGTTATTAATCATGGGTGTTGCTGAAGTTATAGCTATTGCTGGTTATTTATTTACTAGTTATGTTATTAAGGCGTTTTTGTATTAATCAAGCGCTGATGGTTCAAATAGAAGTAGCCTTTACTTTAACTAAATCCGCTAATTCAGTGCTTAGTCGGCTTGATATAGATTGCTCAGCCAATATTCTAACGCCATCTGATAGCCTAGATGCCCTAAACCGCAAATCACGCCGGTCGCCACATCGCTTAGATAAGAATGCTGACGAAAGCTCTCGCGGCTATGGACATTGGAGAGATGTACTTCTATAAAAGGCTTTTTTGTGGCTAATAGAGCATCGCGAAGCGCCACTGAGGTATGAGTAAAAGCGCCAGGGTTGATAATAATGGCGTCAACTTGCGCTTCTATGTCTGCTAATAAACCGTAGTGTTGAATCTCATCGACCAGCTGTCCTTCATGATTGGATTGGATACAGATCAGCTCGATATTATGTTTAGCAGCTTGTGCTATTGAGCGCGCTTCTATATCAACTAAAGTAGTATGTCCGTATATTTCAGGTTCACGTTTGCCTAATAGGTTGAGATTAACGCCATTAATTAATAATAACTTGCGAGTAACCGCTGGCTGAGTTGGTGGGTTTTCTAGCGGATTAGTTACTAGGTTTTCTGCAGAGGATTGTGACGAATCAACAGGGGTGCTCATGATTTTCTCAATAAAAATTAAAAAGTAATATTTTTTAGGTCAATAATATAAGTTTAACAATTAGCGGTCATCATCAATTAGATTTACCAATAGCCAATTATAATAACAGCTTAGACAAAAATTGATAAAAAAATTATCCAAAATCGATTATAGCGCGCAAAAATAGTATCAAAAGCCTTTAAGTTACTAAATACCCGTGCTATGATATTTTTAAG
>JARIDJ010000003.1 GCA_029267175.1 Psychrobacter sp.
AGCTCAATGATGATAGATTTGAGGGTATGCTACAAGGCCTCAAAGACGTCGCTGCCCTGCCCGATCCTATTGGTGAGGTCACTGATATGACTTTTCGTCCCTCTGGTATTCATTTAGGTAAAATGCGGGTGCCATTAGGCGTCGTCGGTATGATCTATGAGTCGCGTCCTAATGTGACTTTAGAAGCTGCTTCATTGGCGCTGAAATCAGGTAACGCTATTATCCTGCGCGGCGGCTCTGAAGCTTTTGAATCCAATCAAGCTATCGCTAAATGTATCCATAAAGGTCTAAATAAAGCCGCACTCTCTGAGCATAGCGTACAGGTGCTAGAGACTACTGATCGCGCCGCTGTCGGCGAGCTGATCACTATGACTGACTATGTCGATGTTATCGTGCCGCGTGGCGGTAAAGGCCTTATCGCTCGTATTAGCGAAGATGCCAAAGTGCCGGTGATCAAGCATTTAGATGGTAATTGTCATACCTATATCGATAGTGATGCCAAAGCGGATATAGCAATAGAGGTCAGCGTCAACGCCAAGACTCATCGCTACGGTACTTGTAATACTATGGAGACCTTATTGGTCAATAAAGACGTGGCAAATGAGATGCTGCCAAAAATCGCTGAAGCTATCGTAGCCGCTGACGACGCCATGCAGCTAAGACTTGATGAGCAAGCAAAAACTATCTTAAAGGATAATGCTAAGCTTGAGGGTCACTTATCAGCGGCGACTAGTGAGGACTGGGATACTGAATATCTAGCGCCTATCTTAGCGATAAAGATCGTTGATGATTTGGACGCGGCGATTGAACATATCAATACTCATGGTAGCCACCATACTGATGTGATTATTACCGATAATTATAGTAAGTCGCAGCGCTTCATCCGCGAAGTCGACTCAGCTAGCGTGATGATTAACGCTTCTAGCCGCTTTGCTGATGGGTTTGAGTACGGCCTTGGCGCTGAGATTGGTATCTCAACCGATAAGATCCATGCTCGTGGCCCCGTCGGCCTTGAGGGTCTAACCTCACAAAAGTGGATCGTCTATGGTCATGGCGAGACCCGTGCTTAACTTTGCTTATTTATACAATTTCTAAACGATACGTCAGCTTAATAGCTGGCGTTTTTTATAATGGCTATACAAAAAAACCTTCAGATAATGCTACCTTTACTACGATTATAGATAATGATTTATATCGAAACGTAAGAGGTTAGCTATGATGGTTTTTTTAGTTATTATTATAGTGTCAGCCGCATTAATTGTCGGTGCACTTTGGGGCAGTTATGGCAAGCTGCCAGATTGGCTACAAGGCAATCTATTAGCCATAGCGGGTGGCGCTTTGATGCTATCTGTGGTGCTACAAATGCTACAACCTGCGGTCAGTCACAGCGGACTATTAGCGACTGCCTTTTTTACTTTATTAGGCGCTGGGGTATTTACTAGCATAGATTATCTAATAGATGAAAAGCTGCAAAGTAGTAGTGGCGGCGGCCTGCTGGCAGCGGTCACCTTGGACGGTGTGCCTGAGAACTTAGCGCTAGGCGTGTCTTTGATCAGTGGCAATGTCATGCAAGTTGCGGCGCTTGCCGGCTCCATTTTATTATCCAACCTGCCCGAGGCGGCAGGCGGCGCTAAGCAAATGCAAGAGTCCGGCTCTAGCCATAAAAAAATAATCCTAATCTGGATCGGCGCGGCTATTTTATTATCACTCGCGGCTATCGCTGGCAACTTTTTATTACGCGATGTGTCTAAGTCAATCATAAGCTTGATAGACTGCTTTGCTGCCGGAGCCGTCATTGCCTCACTCGCTACCGAAGTGTTTCCAGATGCTTTCAAAAAAGGCAATCATTGGGCGGGTATTAGCACCGCTATCGGCTTGGTTTTGGCCTTAGGATTAGATCAATTAGGAAGCTAACAAAGCCATTAGTCGCTACTAGACAGCACGATTTGTTATAATTTTTGCTAAAATAGCGGTTTTGTTGTCCATTTTTTGCGCTATTTAAAGTATAATTCATAGCTAACGTCAGCCTAATCGCTGGCGTTTTTTATTATTTAATGCAGAGCTTCGTGATAAGAATATCTTGCTGATGCAAAGTGGCAAAATAAAATACTGGAATGAGGATAAGGGTTACGGCTTCATCGATGTCGATCATCAAATCGAAGATGTATTTTTTCATGTCAGTAACACTAAGCTATCAGCACCGATTAGCGTAGGACAGGGCGTTTATTTCAATAGCGAGCGTAATGATAAAAACCAATTACGGGCAACTGAGGTCACCTCTATCTGTTTAGAGCTGCCAAAAAGCGCCGTATCAGCCTCAAAATCAGCATCGGCAGCAACGACTCAGGCTTCGCTAAGCACCAAACATCATAGTCAGTTAAATCGTCAAAATCTGCGCCGTAATAAAAGTAGTAATAAAAACAATTATCATGCGAACTCGAATAAAAAAAGCTCGCTATCTACTTTATTTAGCCTAGTCGCTCTTATCGTTGCCGCGGTTTATTTTTTTGGCGATATACAGTCAAGCTTTTTTGGCGACAACTTATCGGCGCTTAATCATACGCAAGGCTCCTCAGTCCTAACAGATGAAACGCCTGTCAAGGCTATTACTGGCGATGCGCAAATCGACAACACTATCGCGCTGATTAAGCAAGGTGGCCCCTACCCTTATCCTCATAAAGATGGCAGCACTTTTTATAATCGCGAGGGCAGACTTCCGGCTCAGCCCAGTGATTATTACCGCGAATATACCGTGCCTACGCCAGGTCGCTCTGATAGAGGAGCACGGCGTATCGTTACAGGTGGCAACCCACCCAAAGTTTATTATCTGACCATCGACCACTACGATAGTTTTAGCCAATTGCAGGTAAAATGATATGAGCCAAGCTATTTACTATGTTAATAAAAACCATATTAATGAGAGCGATATTCCTAAGCAAGCCATTGCCATTGACACTACTGAAAATATTGATAAACAATCTTTATTAATAGGATTGGCTAAAGCAGGTAATTTCCCAGATTATTTTGCTCCTAACTGGGATGCGCTATGGGACTGCTTAACCGATAGTGATTTATGTTATCTAAGCTTGGATTTAACGCAGAGTAAAAGTATTAACCCCGAAGACTTTAATACTTTTAAGACTATTATAGAAGAAGCCTATAGGGATTTTGGTAAGCCGCAGCTATGGATTGTGGTAGCCAATCAGGAAGCTAAATAGACTAATGAATGTCGAAATTATGATTTATTTAAGCTAAATACTATATAAAAGGATGACGTTATGGAACTTGCCTTAAACGGTTATTATACGTTGATATTAGCGACGTTCGTGCTACTACTCGGACGTTTTTTGATCAAAAAAATAAAGGTGTTAGAGGACTTTAATATTCCAGAGCCAGTAGTCGGCGGCTTGGTTGCCGCTATTGTAGTCTACGCGCTGAATTTGATTTGGGGTTATAGTTTTAACTTTCATCAAGGCTTGCAAACGGCGACGATGCTGATGTTTTTTGCCTCTATTGGCCTTAGTGCTGATTTTGGTCGGCTCAAAGCGGGCGGCTCGCCGTTATTTATTTTTACTATTGTCGTCTCGGTATTTATTATCTTACAAGATGTCGTCGGCGTCGCTATGGCAAGCGCTTTAGGACTTGATCCGCTACTAGGATTGGTCACCGGCTCCATCGCTTTGACTGGCGGACACGGGACAGCTGGCGCTTGGGGTGTGGTACTCGAAGAAGAATACGGCGTGGTTGGCGCGACCACTTTGGGTATCGCAGTAGCTACTTATGGCTTGGTGGCAGGCGGTCTGATCGGTGGACCTGTCGCCCGTAAGCTCATCCACAGATTGGGTATCAGTCCAACGCTTGCAGATCCTAATCCGACTGACATCGAAAAAGTCGCTAGTGCCCAGTCGCTATACAGTACCAAGCATGACGAAGATACGATCCTCAATGATAAAGAGATTTTTGAGAAGCCGGATCACATTCGCCTTATTACCGCTTCCTCTACTATTGAGTCGTTAGCCCTATTTGCCGCCGCTTTAGCTTTTGCAGATATTATGACCAATGTCGCCGAAGGCACTTGGTTTCAGCTTCCTACCTTTGTTTGGGCACTAGCGGCTGGGGTTATCATTCGTAACTCGTTAACTATCGTCTTTAACTTTGAGATGTTTGATCGCGCTATTGATGTCATCGGTAACGCCTCGTTGAGCCTATTTTTAGCTATGGCGCTATTATCTTTGAAGCTCTGGCAATTGACAGATTTGGCAGGTCCGGTACTGATTATTTTATTAGTACAAACGCTACTTATGGTTATCTATGTTTATTTTGTGACTTTCAGAATTATGGGCAAAGACTATGATGCAGCGGTCCTCTCCGCCGGACATTGCGGCTTTGGTATGGGTGCAACCCCGACCGCTATTGCCAACATGCAGGCGGTAACCGATCGCTATTTGGCCTCTCCAAAAGCCTTCTTAATCGTGCCGATGGTTGGTGCTTTCTTTGTCGATATCGTCAACGCTACTATATTGCAGATATTTACGCAGCTGCCGTTTATGTAGAGAATAAGTAGCAATAAAATATCGTAGATTTAGAATAACCCCGATTATATTTTGTATAATTGGGGTTTTTATTGGCTAGTGGTAAAGGACTTTTTATGTTTGGTATCACCGATCTTACCGCTTATATTATTGGCTCCATTATCATCATCTTATTGCCTGGACCAAACAGCTTATATTGTCTCTCGGTGTCAGCGGCGCACGGCGTACGTAGAGGCTATCGCGCTGTTGCAGGTATTTTTGTGGGCGATAGTATTTTGATGTTAGTGACCGTTTTGGGCGTAGGCAGTTTACTCAAGCTCTACCCTGTTGTGTTTAATGCCATCAAACTTATTGGCGGGCTGTATTTGCTGTATTTGGGTATAAAGCTATTGTTTGGCGCTCAGCAAACCTTTCGTCATAGAGCGTTGTTGACTGAAGCTACGCCTAAAGTCTCAGCGCCGCCTGCTAGCCAAAACTTTTTTTATCGGGCTTTACTACTGAGCCTGACCAATCCTAAAGGGATATTATTCTTCTTATCTTTTTTTGTGCAATTTGTCGAGCCAACTTACCCGCATCCCTTTTTATCCTTTTTTATTCTCGCAGTCATTTTGCAGATTATTAGTCTTAGTTATCAAAGTTTAATGGTATTCTCCGGTAAAAACTTATCAAACAGATTTAGCCGCTCCCCTAGATTAATCATCGCTAGCATGAGCTTGACTGGATTGCTGTTTATCGGCTTTGCCATTAATTTGTGGTTGGCGCAGTTAAGCTGACTCAAAAGCATCAGTCTATAAAGATCTTCATATTTATATTAAAAAACCGCCTAGCAAAAAGCTAAGCGGTTTCAATTTTTAAAAATCTAAAAGCGGCTAAAAAGCGTTACTGATTTTTCTCATAAACTGGCTTTTTGGCGCAGATTGCTTTGACTTTTTCGCGAGTGTCACTGATGACTTTTTCATCGCCGCGACTATCTAATACATCACAGATCCAATTTGCTACTTCTTTGACATCCGCTTCATCAAAGCCGCGAGTGGTCAATGCTGGCGTACCGATACGGATACCAGAGGTAACGAAAGGCGATTTTGGATCGTTAGGAACGGCGTTTTTATTGACAGTGATATAGGCATCGCCAAGCCACGCATCCGCTTCTTTACCAGTCATTTCTTGCTTGACTAGACTGATAAGCATTAGATGGTTTTCGGTACCGCCAGAGATGATCTCATAGCCGCGATCCATGATAACTTCTGCCATCGCTTTGGCGTTTTTCACGACTTGTGCTTGATAGTTTTTGAAATTATCTTCGAGCGCTTCTTTGAAGCAAACCGCTTTACCAGCGATAGCGTGCATCAATGGGCCGCCTTGGTTGCCTGGGAAAACAGCAGAATTTAGCTTTTTGGCAAGCTTATCATCACGTGACATGATGATACCTGAGCGTGGGCCACGTAAGGTTTTATGAGTAGTACTAGTGACCACATCGGCAAAAGGCACTGGGTTTGGATACGCGCCAGTAGCGGCAAGACCTGCGATGTGTGCCATATCGACTAGGAAATAAGCGCCCACTTCATCAGCGATATCACGGAAACGCTGCCAATCGACCACTTGTGAGTAGGCCGAAAAACCGGCGATGATCATCTTTGGCTTGTGCTCGCGGGCTAAGCGATCGACTTCGTCATAATCAATGAGGCCAGTCTCTTCGACTAAGCCATACTGTACGGCGTTGTAGTTGATACCTGAGAAGTTAATATGCGCGCCATGAGTCAAGTGACCACCGGCATCAAGGCTCATACCTAGCACCGTATCATTAGCCTCTAATAACGCCAAAAATACCGCTGAGTTGGCTTGACTACCTGAGTGCGGCTGCACGTTGACATACTGGGCACCAAATAGCTCTTTAGCACGGTCAATGGCCAACTGCTCAACCACATCGACGTGTTCACAGCCGCCATAATAGCGCTTGCCTGGATAACCTTCGGCGTATTTATTGGTTAGATCTGAACCCTGCGCTTCCATCACCGCTTGTGAGCAGTAGTTCTCTGAAGCGATAAGCTCGATATGGCTTTCTTGACGTTTGCTTTCAGCTTCCATCGCTTCTGCCAAGGCAGGATCAAATTCTTTTATAGAGATATTCTTAAACATAGTTAGGTCCTATATAAGGTGTTTGGTAAAACGAGAGTTTTTAGAAACGAGATAATAGGGTCAGCTAATAATAACTAGCCTGAAAATAATAATAATCAGTTAGGAAAAGTTAGGGTTTAGCAGCTACTCAGCAATGATTTTTAGGGTCTTCATCCGCTTAAGTTTTGCTGTAGCCTGAGTTTAACATGAAATCTAGTTCTATGAGCGTAAAAGCTTACTTTAAGATTAGCAAATGAGCTATTTTTATAATAAAAACCATTGCCAAACTATTCGTTCCTACTAACTAAAAAATCCGGCAAAAAAGTCTCACTGATGAGCAGCGCTCTACCGTACCAGTCATAACGCGTTTGCCGCTGCCAACCTTTATCGGTATAGGAGATAAAGCGCTGATTGGGCAAAGTCTGGTGACGCTTAAATAACACATAACCGATGGGTGTGCCTTTGAGCTGCTGTAATCGTTTGGCAGACCCCTGCAAGCTAGTTAGTGGAAAAATGCTTTGTGCCCATACCCACGGCTGCTCGCTATCACCATATAACTGTGCCTCGCGTACCCAAGCGAGCACAGGTCTATTGTACTGCTGCTTTGGAAGAGCTAACTGCTGCTTTTGGGCTAATGTCAGGAGCCGATAACCTTCAAAGCAGCGCTCTACTCGTAATGGCTGACCTGACTTGGTCTCTAACATAGCGGTCAGTGAGCCCTCAGCATTAAGCCAAGGTAACAGCTTAGGTGGTGGCGATAATGAGGTAGATAAAGAAGAGGAAAAACATCTTGGCATAATAGTTATTGGCTTTAAAACGTTAGGATTGTTAGCTAAAGAGCAGACTAATAACTAGGCTCATTTGCTACTATCAAAAATTGGCATATTATCGGTATTAAAAGGTAGCGCCTCATGCGCTTGCTCACGATATTGCGCCATATGCAAACGATCTTTACGACAAAAATCACTAATCGCCGGAATAAAACGCTCATCATAAATACGGTGCAAAGAACGCGTCGTCGTCGGAATAAAACCGCGAACCAGCTTATGCTCACCTTGTGTGCCTGGATCAAAATACTGCAAACCTTGTTCAATAGCAAACTCAATACCCTGGTAATAGCATAGCTCAAAGTGCAAACTATCATAATCGCTAAGCGCGCCCCAATAGCGACCGTAGAGCGTTGAGTGCTCACTATCAGGATTATCGTATAAGAATAAACTGCTAGCGATAATCTCGCCCGTATTATCGTAAGCTAAGGCTAGCATCAGATGCTCTGGCATACTCCTTGCCAGCTTCATAAAAAAGCTCAGTGTTAGATAAGGCTGCTGACCGCGCACCGCATAAGTCATCACATAACAATGATAAAAAGCTTGCCAATCGCTATCGGTAATCTGCTCGCCGCATTTGCGCTCACACCTAATATCATGCTCAGCGACTTTGCGGCGCTCAGCGCGAATAGTCTTGCGTTTTTTGGCTTTTAGGGTCGCTAAAAAGTCCTCAAAATCAGTAAAGAAGTTATGGTTAGTATTTAAGTGCCGGTCTGCGCTTAGCTTATGATTTTGCCACAAAAACTGACAGCCTTGGCGCTCAAGTATCGGTAGCGACTGCTTATTCTTTATAGCTTTTTGGGTAGTATCCTTAATCAAAGCGGCATGATTATTAGTAATAGCTTTGGCAATCTCTTGAGGCGATGAAGCTGCTATCTTTGCTAACTTAGGCTCAGCGAATAAACAGTGCCAACTAGAAGCACCCACTTGCTGAGCAATGTCGTCCACGCCAGCGATAGCCGTTTGTATGATCTCAGTCGTCAAACTCTCGCCTACTGCTAACCACAGGCGTTGACCGCTAATGGGCGTATAAGGCACGCTAGTAACCAAACGCGGATAATAATCCAGCCCATAATGCGCGTAAGCCTGTGCCCAAGAGTAATCAAAGACAAATTCGCCTTGATGATGGCCTTTGACAAAGACTGGCATCACCGCCACAGGCTGCATATTACCTTGATCTGTATTTGTCTCTTCGCTACGGTACACCAATATATAAATAGGCAACCACCCTGCGGCCTCGCCGATGGCTCCTGTATCACTCAGCGCTTGCCAAAAAGCAAAAGACATAAAAGGCGTGTCGGGGGTTTGCCAAGCTGCTTGCTTTTGCCAACTCATATCGCCTACTAGCGCATATTCCAAATTCATGACACCTACTATTTTTATATATTAAGAACTTATTAGACTACCAAAATTTGCTCTTAATGCTGTCACAATTTGCAAATTTTTAGCGGATCATACTTTTAGCCCTCTAGTGCGACTTATAAGCGCTCAATAGGCTTTCATTGATATAAAAAAACAACGCAAAAACAAAGGTTATTGCGATTGAAAGGATGTTATTGAAGCTTAGGACTGTTAGAATAAGGCTATTAATAGTGTAATATAATTTAAAGACATGAGATATTGGCAATCATACTATGACTAGTTCATTTTGCTATATTGACATCACAATGAATTTATAGTTTATCAGCTTGATATGCTAGCTAGCATCAACCCTAAGCTATTTAGACCCCCTTTTAAATAGTTTGTTTTAACAGCGCAAATATTTATCAAACCGCTACAGTACGATAGTCAAACCATCTCTTAACGTAAGCTTATTAAAACGCTCTAAGCAGAATTATAATTCTCCAAGAGACCACCCACCCAGTCGTTTATCTAAAAGCTGCTTGTCTAAAAGCAATGCCTATTAGTATCTCAATATTCTAGGCTACTGCTAAAGCTATTCAAGCCCTATATAACTGTTTAATTTGAGATTTATTATCAACCACTTAAAGGAATAAATACTAAAATGTCAAAACTTATCTATACTAAGACTGACGAAGCCCCAGCGCTGGCTACTATATCTTTTTTACCTATCGTAAAAACCTTTGCCAAAACCGCAGGCATCGATGTCGAAACCGCCGATATCTCTTTAGCTGGGCGCATCATTGCGCTATTTCCAGATTTTATCAATGAGGAGCAGCGTATTCCTAGCGCCTTTAGAGAGCTACGTGAGCTGGTCAAAACCCCTGGCGCTAACGTCATTAAATTGCCCAATATCAGCGCTTCTATCCCCCAATTAAAAGCAGCTATTAAAGAGCTGCAAGATAAAGGCTACGCCCTACCCGACTATCCTGATCATCCAGAAACTTCTGAGCAAAAAGACATCCGTACACGTTATGACAAAATCAAAGGCAGTGCGGTAAATCCTATTCTACGGGAAGGCAACTCCGATCGCCGCGCGCCAAAAGCGGTCAAAGCTTATGCTCGCAGTCATCCTCACTCAATGGGTGCTTGGAGCGCTGACTCTAAGTCTCACGTCGCTACTATGGATCATGGCGATTTTGCCGATACTGAGCAGTCCGTGACTATTGAGCAGCCAACCGATTACCGCATTGTGCATACTGCTGATGACGGTACGGTGACAGAATTAAAAGCGCCAGCGCCCCTACTGGCAGGTGAGGTGATTGATGCCGCTATCTTAAGCCATAAGGCTTTGGTTGAGTTTTTAGAAGAGCAAGTCGCCGATGCTAAAGCGCAAGATGTGTTATTTTCACTACATCTAAAAGCGACGATGATGAAAGTCTCTGACCCTATTATCTTCGGTGAAGCGGTAAAAGTGTTTTTCAAAGAGCTGTTTGACAAGCACGGCGATACCTTTAAAGAGCTAGATGTCAACGTCAACAACGGCTTTAGTAATCTGCTAGCTAAGTTGCAAGAGCTGCCAGATGACAAGCGTCAAGAGATTGAAGCGGATATCGAGCGCATCTATCAAAGCAATCCAGACCTTGCGATGGTGAACTCTGATAAAGGTATCACTAACTTGCACGTGCCAAGCGATGTCATCGTTGATGCCTCCATGCCAGCGATGATTCGTAGCTCAGGTAAAATGTGGGGCGCGGATAATGAGCTGCACGATACTAAGGCCATCATACCTGATAGCAGCTATGCTTGTGTTTATGATGAAACCATCAAATTCTCCAAAGAGCACGGCGCGTTTGATCCGGCGACTATGGGCTCAGTACCTAACGTTGGGCTGATGGCACAAAAAGCGGAAGAATATGGCTCGCATGACAAAACCTTTTTAATTCCAGCAGCGGGTAAAGTACAAGTGCTTGATAGCGATAATAATATTCTTACCGAGCATCAAGTAGAAAAAGATGATATATGGCGGATGAATCAAGTCAAAGACGCACCGATTCAAGACTGGGTCAAATTAGCCGTCACGCGGGCGCGCGCAAGCAAAGTACCAACGATCTTTTGGTTAGACAAAAATCGTCCGCATCACGCCGCTTTGATCAAAAAGGTTGAACGCTACCTAAAAGACTATGATACAACGGACTTAGATATCCGCATCATGCCCGTCCGCGAAGCCACGCGTTTTACTTTAGAGCGTCTAAAAGAGGGCAAAGATACCATCTCAGTCACCGGTAACGTGCTCCGTGATTATCTCACTGACTTATTCCCAATTTTAGAATTAGGCACTAGTGCCAAAATGCTCTCTATCGTACCGCTGATGAATGGTGGCGGTCTGTTTGAAACTGGAGCCGGTGGTTCTGCGCCAAAGCACGTGCAACAATTAGTTGAGGAGAACCATTTGCGCTGGGACTCGTTAGGCGAGTTTTTGGCCTTAGCCGAATCTTTAGAGCACCTCGCCATTCATGAAGACAACCCTAAAGCGCAAGTACTCTCAGATACGCTAGATACTGCCACAGAAAAGCTGCTTATGACGGACAAATCACCTTCACGTAAAGTTGGCGAGATTGATAACCGTGGTAGCCATTTTTATTTGGCACTGTACTGGGCCCAGCAGTTGGCTGAGCAAACTGAAGATAATGAGCTCAAAGAAAAATTTGCACCTCTAGCCAAAAAATTGGCCGATAATGAAGAGACTATCATCAAGCAGTTGAATGAGGTACAAGGTCATGCCGTCGATCTTGGTGGTTATTATCTGCTCGATGATACTTTAGCGACAGCGGTAATGCGCCCAAGTGAGTTATTTAATGAGATTTTAGCTTCGTTTTAGTCGGTATTAGCAAAGAGCGCCTATAAATTAGCACCTTACGCTTATGCGCTCCAACTTTACAAAGCCATTAAAAGGTTGGCGTCTTGTTAATTGACTAATAGTTAAGCTGAACTATAGTTACGACAGCTACGACTGCTTACGACTACAAATTGTTGCTGCAAGCTTTTAATTTAATGTTGTTATAGCAAAAAAAGCTTGAGTCGCTGTTGTTCTACGCGGGCTAATGTTAAAATTGTTTACAAGCTATATTACAAGTAGTGCCTGAATCACTCTTTTAACTAGCGAAACGACTTTATTAGAGTGAATAAGTTTGAATGACAACTTCACTACCACACAGCTTTGATTACCTAACAGCTATCAGCAATAGCTATTTGTAGCAGTCATGACCTATTATTAATGGCTGCGAAAAGTATTAATAACAACCAAAAGGAATAATTTAATAACATGTCTAAAATTATTTATACCAAAACCGATGAAGCCCCAGCGCTGGCTACCCTATCCTTTCTACCCATTGTCAAAGCCTTTACCCAAACGGCTGGCATTGAAGTTGAGAGTAGTGATATCTCTGTCGCTGCCCGTGTGCTGGCTGAATTTCCAGATTACTTAACTGAGGAGCAGCGTGTTCCTGATAATCTAGCAAAGCTTGGCGAATTAACCCAAGATCCAAACGCTAACATTATTAAGCTGCCAAATATCAGTGCCTCTGTTGGTCAGCTAAAAGCAGCTATCAAGGAGCTACAAGCCAAGGGCTACGCTATACCTGACTTCCCAGATGAGCCAGAGACCGACGAAGAAAAAGAGATTCGCCGTCGTTATGGCAAGAGCTTAGGAAGTTCAGTCAACCCGGTACTACGTGAAGGTAACTCGGATCGCCGCGCGCCAAAAGCGGTCAAAAACTATGCGCGCAAACATCCGCACTCTATGGGCGAGTGGAAGCAGTGGTCACAGACCCATGTCTCCCATATGCATGAAGGCGATTTTTATGCTGGTGAGCAATCAATGACTTTGGATAAAGCGCGCAGCGTACGTATGGAGCGTATCACTGATGATGGTACGGTTCATGTCTTCAAAGAAGGCATCGCTTTACAAGATAAAGAGATCATTGATTTGATGTTTATGAGTAAAGAGGCGCTACTTGAGTTTTATGAGCGTGAAATGGAAGATTGCCGCGAAGCCGGTATCTTGTTCTCCTTACACGTAAAAGCAACGATGATGAAGGTCTCACACCCTATCGTCTTTGGTCACGCGGTCAGAACTTACTATAAAGACGCTTTTCAAAAGCACGGCGCGTTATTTGATGAATTAGGTATCAATGTCAATAACGGCATGGCGTCACTATATGACAAAATCAAAGAGCTACCAACCTCTCTTCAAGAAGAGATTGAGCGTGATTTGCATGCTTGCCAAGTGCATCGTCCGCGTCTAGCGATGGTTGACTCTAATAAAGGCATTACTAACTTTCATTCACCAAGTGATGTGATTGTCGATGCCTCTATGCCAGCAATGATCCGCTCAGGCGGTAAAATGTGGGGCGCGGATGGCAAGATGTATGACTGTAAAGCGGTGATGCCTGAGTCTACTTTCGCGCGTATTTATCAAGAGATGATCAATTTTTGTAAATGGCATGGCAACTTTGATCCAACAACGATGGGGACGGTGCCAAACGTTGGCTTGATGGCACAAAAAGCCGAAGAGTACGGCTCGCACGACAAAACCTTTGAGGCCGCCGATTCAGGGACTGCTCGTATTGTTGACGAAGACACGGGTGAAGTGTTGATGGAGCAGTATGTTGAAAAAGGTGATATCTGGCGTATGTGTCAGGTCAAAGATGAACCGATCCAAGATTGGGTGAAGCTTGCGGTACGCCGCGCTCGTGAATCAGATACTCCAGTGGTCTTTTGGTTAGACCCGTATCGTCCGCACGAAAACGAGCTGATCAAAAAAGTGAAGATGTATCTAAAAGATCATGATACTGATGGTTTACATATCGAGATTATGTCGCAAGTCCGTGCTATGCGTTATACCTTAGAGCGCGTCGCTCGTGGTCTTGACACCATCTCAGCTACTGGTAATATTCTACGCGATTATCTAACGGACTTGTTCCCAATCTTAGAGCTTGGCACCAGTGCCAAGATGCTATCTGTCGTGCCACTGATGAAAGGTGGCGGCTTGTTTGAAACGGGCGCTGGCGGTTCTGCACCTAAGCACGTACAGCAGCTAGTCGAAGAGAACCATCTACGCTGGGATTCATTAGGCGAGTTCTTGGCCTTGACCGAATCTTTAGAGCATCTAGCAAAGAGCGATGACAATGCCAAAGCGCAAGTATTGGCAGACTCGTTAGATAAAGCGACTGAAAAGCTGCTATTAAACGACAAGTCGCCATCGCGCAAAACGGGCGAGCTTGATAACCGTGGTAGCCATTTTTATCTAGCAATGTACTGGGCCGAGGAGCTTGCCAATCAGGACAAAGACGCGGAGCTCAAAGCGAAATTTGCTCCACTAGCCGAGACTCTGGCTAACAATGAGCAAGCTATCGTCCAAGAGATGAATGACGCTCAAGGTAAAGGGATCGATATCAAAGGTTACTATCTAGCGGATGAAAAACTAGCGGAAGAGGCCATGCGTCCTAGCAAATTGTTTAACGAAGCAATTGCTTCATTATAATAAAATGCTCCTAGCTTTTTGAGCTTTAGTAAGTTATTAATAAATCCCTTAATGGTCTATGACGATTAAGGGATTTTTCATTGGCAGGGCTTTTTTATTAGTAAGGATATTTTATTGGCATGGATTTTTATTGACTTAGCATAAGAGGCTTATTGTGCAAAAAAGATTATTTACGGCTAGACGGATTCTTCTTATTTTTATTGTCATTGCGGTTTTATGGTATTCGCTCGCTAGTTTTTTACCAGACAATGCCTGGCGCTCTAGATTTATTATCGGTTTTAGCTTTTTATTTTGCGGCGTATTTATGTGGTCACTGTTTAGCACCTTGCAGCGCATCTATGGAGATTATGGTAATTTGTGGAAAGAGCTGGGTTTGACAACGCTCAATGTGACTTTATTTTTACTCACCTTTTCAGCCATTTATCATAAGATTGGTATTGTCGATACGACAGGCGGCGGTGATGCCATTACCTATGATTTTTGGACTTGCTGTTATTATTCTATTATCACTTTTACCTCTACAGGCTATGGAGATTTTCGGCCTCAAGGTATTGGACGAGTGCTAGCAAGCTTGCTGGCATTGATTGGTTATTTAGTCTTAGGTTTGATGGCTTCAACTAGCTTGTCAGTGGTGCAGTGGACCGCTAAAGGTAGCGGGAATCACCGTGGAGATCCTAGCTAAATGAGCCAAAAAAATATTCTATTATAGGTTTTAGCTTTAATCATTTTTGGCGTTTTCTATCAAAATCCTCGGTATCTTATTATTTAGGAAAATCTTTTTATGACCACCTCAAGCCTTATATTATTTAACAAACCTTATGGCGTACAAAGCCAGTTTCGTGACGATAGTAATAACGATCACACCACGCTATCAGAGTATTTCACGGATAAATCCTTACGCATTGCGGGTCGATTGGACGCCACCTCAGAGGGTTTACTGATTTTAACCAGTGATGGCCGCGTCAATAAAGCCATTACGCAGCCGCCAAACCTCAAGACCTTTGCTAATAATAAGCACAAGCAAGGCAAGATTTATCTAGTACAAGTTGAGGGAGAAGCAACTCAAGCTCAGATGGATGAGCTATCAAAAGGCGTAATGTTAAAGGATGGCTTAACCTTACCTGCCGCAGCAGTGATAGTGACACAAGAGGAGCTGCCTATCACGCTTTGGCAGCGGGATCCGCCCATCCGCGAGCGCAAAAACGTACCAACCTCATGGCTGATGCTTACTATTTATGAGGGCAAAAACCGCCAAGTTAGGCGTATGACCGCCCATGTTGGTCTACCCTGCCTGCGTCTAATTCGCTGGTCGGTAGCCGGTTTTGATTTAGGGTCATTAGCTGTCGGTGAGTTTGTACGCATTCATCTAAATGCTGAGCGCTGTCAGCAGCTAGGTATCAGCTAGATATTATCAACTAGCTGCTAAGCTTGCTGTTAGCCTTTATGGCTGTCCGCTAAAGCCTTGTTATATTTAATAATCTCCATCTCGAACTCTATGGCTTTATCTGCTAGTATCTAACTACTATTTTATTCATGCTGTTGTTTGCCGCCACGTTACGATTACGCCTGCTTATGTTAAGGACCATTATGACCTGCTCATCACGATTTACCGCGCTCACCATCAGTATTATGACTGTTTTTGCGCTAAGTGCCTGTCAGCCCAAGGCAGATAATAAGTCGGATGATAACGAAACTGTGACGGAGCCAACCGCTACTCAGAGCGTAGCACAGACGCCAGTTAGTGAGGCTAATATTGATGAGGAAGCCATTACAGATAACGCCAATAACACTAGTGTCGATATGGTCAGACTGACAGAGGACTATACCAAAGCCATGAGCAGAATGAATGATGAGATCATGATAGGAATGAGCTACAACGATACCGATACCGCTTTTGCCAAAAGCATGCTCGGTCTGTATCGCGGCGCTATAAGCATGGCAGAGCTACAGCTCAAATATGGCACCGATCAACAAATGCGCCAGTTAGCTCAGCGAATCATTGACTCTCAATCTGAGAAGATTGGCGTTATGAATAAGTGGCTTGCCAGTCATCCTGATATTGCCAACCCTAAGCCTAATACTGAGGCTATGCAGCAAGGCTACGCAGATATTGTGGGTTCTATGAATTATAGAATGAGACTAGGTATCAATGCAGCTACTGCCGATCTAGCTTTTGCACGTGCTATGTTGCCTCATCAGCTAGCTACAGTGGCCATAGCTAAAGAGCAGCTTAGATACGGTACTGATGTCGAGATGCGCCGAGCAGCAGTACAGCTAACCAAAGAGCAGCCATCAATTATTGCGCCCCTACAAGCTTGGTTAGAGAAAAATGATAGCACTCCTGTTAACATTGATTTTGAGCAAGAAAACGCTGAAGAAGATAGCCTTGCAGAAGAAAATTTGGAATTAGCAGAGGACATTGACAGTGAAACTAAAGCAACAAATTAACTTCTTAAGCTAATAGATATAAGAATATAGATACTCTAAGAGCTAAGCTTTAACAAAATCAATTTATAAAAATAAGACTTTTACTTTTATAAAAAAGTAAAAGTCTTATTGGTTATTGAAACTTTATACTGTCATAAACTCAAGCCATTGTTGCCATGCCTCAGACTTTGCTGGCTCGCAAGCTTGCTGGTCCGCCTCTTTTATATTAACTAGAGTTAAGCTTATTTTGTGCGGAAATAGCTTTGGTTGCTCAGCGCTTGTTAATTGATTAGCGTCGTCTGTTTTTGGTAAGACGTTAATAGTCATCAGCTCATCACGGCGGAATAAATGACAGCTCACCGCTTGCTCTAGCGGACTAAAAGCGGCTAATTGCTTGCTAGTCGCTTTGATACCATCAATAGCAACGATAATGTCATTGGCTGAGATACCCGACTCTGCCGCTAAGCTGCCACGCTGGACTCGATTGACCTTAAGACCAGTTGCCGTCTCACTACAGCGCATGCCCCAAGGTATATTTTTATCAGCCGTTTCTATCTCATTCTCATGCCAGCGAATTCCGTTAGCATCGAGCAGCTCTTTGATAGGTAGCTCGTCTACTCCATTGACATAGCGGCTCTCAAAATCATCCCACTGATCTTTTGGCATAAACTCACTAATTAGCGCACCCATATCAGCGCTACTGATACCGATACGCTTATTATTGTTTTGCTTAGCCTTAATATAAAAAGCTTTTATCACATCAAATAGACGATAGCGACCCTCGCTACTTGCCAATAAACTAAGATCTAAACATAACGCCACTAAAGCGCCTTTGTTGTAGTAGCTAATACCAGCATTGCCAGTGTTTTCATCGCTACGATAGAGCTTGATCCAAGCATCAAAGCTTGACTCAGCAACGCTTTGATAAGTGCGACCATCGGTTTGATAATAGCGATTAATCTGCTCAGCTAATAGCTTAAGATAACTTGGCTTATCGATAACGCCTGAGGCTTGTAGCATAAAATCATCAATGTAAGAGGTAAAACCCTCAAACACCCAAAGCAGCGGCGTAAAGGCTTCGCGGCGCAGATCCACCTCTAGCATTACATCAGGACGCACGGTTTTGACCCACCAAGCATGAAAATACTCATGACTGCACAGACCCAAAAATCGCTGATAATCGCTGCTAGGTAATACAGGCTCATTATAGCTTGGCAAATCACTACGCGGGGTAATGAGACTGGTAGAATTGATATGCTCAAGGCCGCCATAATCTTGAGTGCTAGCATAAGTCATAAAGGTATAATCGCTAAAGGGTGCATCGCCTAACCAGTCTAGATAAGTCTGACAAATCTGCGTCAAATCTTGCTGCAAGCGTTCCATATTGGCATTATGTCGACCTGAAAGATAAAAGCTGTGCGGCAAGGTTTGGTGCTTATTATCTTGAATAATAAAGTCAAAGCATTGCTGCTCGGCAATCTCAAAAGGATGATCAATCAGCTCATAATAGTTATCGGCTTGCAAACCATAACCATGATGATTGTCTAGCAATAAATGGCTAGCTTTGAGGCCGCAAGCTAATATCACTTGGTTTTGAGACGAGCCATCATCAATGTCGGTAACACTATCACTTTGAGCAAGGTTATGATTACTGTGACTAGCACTACTATTCGAGTTTTCCATAAAGCTAGACGGTACTAATAGACTAACTTGCACAGGCGATTTTTCTTGCCCTGAAACCGCAAGCGTAAGCGAGGTAAAATTACCATAAAGGCGCTGCTGATCAATGTAAGCGCTGCGCACCGACAAATCATAGCAATACACCTCATATATCACTTTTAGCGTCTGCCCTGCTTTGAACTCTGGCAGCTGCCAGCTATGCTTATCTATTTTTTGCGCGCGATAAGACTTATTATCATTATGCTCTACTATTTGATAGTGAACGGCAGTGATATTACGCGCAAATTCTCGCATCAAATAACTACCAGGAATCCACGCTGGCAACCATAATTCAGCGTTATCTTTATGGGCGGTAAAAGTCATTGTCACATCGACTAAATGCTCGTTAAAACGCTCAAAGTCTAAGCAATAGCTGATAGCCGTGGTTTTATAAGTCTGAGGCGCTTTATTATTGTTGCTGATAGCAGGGGCGTGATTAGAAAAAGTTGTTGTCATAATTCAAGCTTAAAATGATTATAGTATTTATAACTATGGTAGAAGTCCTCAGCCAAAAACGCAACGGCTAAACCGTTAATGGTAAGGCTGATCACCCTTACAATAATGCTGTAAAAATTTTAGCCTTGCCGTTTTAATATTAAAAAGTAAAATTAATAGATGATAAATCTGTTTTTTTATCGTTTTTACCTTGAAAGTTAACTAAATCATCTCAATTAAAGAGGCTAACTGCTACAGTTACTCTAATAAACTGACGATAATTGATTATTGATACGGCTCTTTAGCTGATCGACCTTTTTAGGTTTATTACCATTTATTTTTTATAACTATATTCAATTTAGGATAATTTATGACTACTATCGCAAAAGATACCGCTGTCAAATTCAACTATACGCTAAAAGATGACGAAGGCAACATTCTTGATCAGTCTCCAGAAGGTCAACCGCTAGCTTATTTACATGGCCACAGCAACATCATTCCAGGTCTTGAGCAGCAGCTAGAAGGCAAATCTGCTGGCGAAACTGTCAATGCAGTGGTTGAGCCTGCTGATGGCTACGGCGAATATCAGGAGCAAGCGGTACAAAAAGTACCTCGCGATAACTTCCAAGGAGTTGATGACATTCAGCCTGGTATGCAGTTTCAGTCAGAAGCTGGTGGTCAAGTCATGCTAGTAACGGTCACGGACGTTAATGATCAAGAAGTTACTGTTGACGCAAACCATCCTCTAGCAGGCAAGCGTTTGACTTTTGATGTAGAGATTCAAGAAGTACGCGCCGCTACTGAAGACGAGTTAAACCATGGTCATGTCCATGGCGCAGGCGGTGTTGAGCACTAATCTGCTCTGATATTTTTTTAGCTTAGTTTATAAGCTTATAAACTAAAAGAGTCAGTAGTTATTACGCTATTGGCTCTTTTTTTATAGGGTTTTACTACCCCTTTAGACGTAAAAAAACCGCATAGTGACGAGCACTATACGGTCTTTATTACTTAACATCCTTGTTAATATAACGCCATACCTAATCCCGAGGTACGTTGCTATTTAGGCTTATAGCCCTCTCTTCCTTGAGCAGCAATCCATCCCTGACGCAATCTACAAACCATCTATCTTAGAACACCAATCCCTAGTGTAAATAAACAGTATCAATAAACTGTGCAGTGAGACTATAATCGCAGATTGCTCATCACTAAGTAAGAGGCCTAAGCGTCAATACGTGTAAGCATATGCTTACACGCTATAATTATTCTCAAAGTTTCTCCTCAGGAGTTGCGATGACTTCTGGCTGCGCATCTAGCATCAGCTGCGCCGCTTCATAGATGTAGACCTCATCTTCTGGCAACTCTGGGCGCTCGCTTTGCTTCATCTGACTACGCTCTTCAAACTTAGCATCCATTGCCGCCTGATAAGTATTCCAATTGGCATAAGGGCTAGAGCCTATCGCTATTTGTCTTTTGTTTTCAGCTTCAAGCGAGCGCCGCTCGATAAGCTTCATTTTTGCACGGCGCTTATTGATATCTAAATCAATAGGTTTTTTCTCATCGTCCATATCACGAATATCATTTAAGGTCGATAAATAAACAAAATGCGGATTTTGTTGTTGACGTATTTTTGATTGCTGATTCAAGGTCTTTAGCGTATCAGAGCTAAATTTACCTTCAGGCTTGTAAGCCGCTGTTTTGATAGTATCCCATGGCAGCGCATTTTTTTGGGCACGTTCGCCGAAGGTAGCATCGTCATAGATATTGACTAGCTCTACATCTGGTATGACGCCTTTATTCTGTGTACTACCGCCAGTGATACGATAAAACTTACGCTGAGTCAAAGTCGCTGAGCCCAAAGCTAGACTATCTAGCTGTATTTGCGCTGAGCCCTTACCAGTAGTAGTGTTACCAACGACCAACCCGCGACCGTAGTCCTGAATAGCCGCGGCAAAGATCTCACTAGCCGAGGCAGAGGCTAAATTGGTAAGGACGACTAGCTTGCCATCATAGAGCTGCTTACCGCCATCATCATCACGGTAGACTTGGATATTGCCGCGGTTATCACGGATTTGTACTAATGGCCCACTCTTGATAAATAAACCCAGCATCTTAGCCACTTCATCTAGCGAGCCACCCGGATCATTACGTAAGTCAATCACCAAGCCATCGATGTTTTGTTTATTGAGCTCTTTGACCGCGTTTTCGGTATCTATACTGACGCTACGATAATCCTCACCGTTACGACGAGCTCGGTAATTTAGATAAAAACTTGGTATCTCAAGCACTCCGATACGTTTGGTAGTGACCTGATTATTGTTATCAGTATAAGGCATCTCAATCACGCGCTGAGTAACGCCAGATTCTTCTTGTTGGATAATGTCGCGTACAACAGTAACCGTACGAGCGCTAGCATCAGGACTGTTTGGCTGACGCAGCTTTAGCGTGACAGAAGTACCGCGCTTACCACGGATAAGACTAACAATCTCGCGAGTCGACCAACCAATGACATCGGTCATAGTCTTGCCGTCTTTGGCGATGCCGATGATCAAGTCATTAGGTTTGATTTGACCGGTCTTGGCTGCAGGACCGCCATCCACTAAGGTAACGATACGGGTATAATCTGGGTTTTTACGATCTGGACGGATGGAGACACCAATGCCCTCTAGCTGTAGGCTTGACTGTATTTGTAACTCGTTAGCTTGTACTGGCGCATAATAATTACTGTGCGGATCGTAGGTGAGCATGGCGGTATTGAGCACCGTTTCCATAATCTCGTCATCTTTGAGACGATCCATCTGCCCTTGTTGTCTCGTTAGACGATTTAGTAAGATCTCGCTTGGCGTACGCTGATCATCACGGACCAAATCCTGACCGCGAGTAATATCTGGATCATCCAAAAAGACTTTTTCTTTGGCCTTTTCACTCTCTTGACCTAAAGTAATACTCATCAGCTGAAACTTAAGCTGACGCGCCCAGTAGTCGCGCTGAGCTTTTTTGGTCTTAAAGTGAGGAAGCTTTTCGCGATCAAGAATAATAGTCTCATTACCAGTCAAGTCAATTTTGGTTTTGAGCATTTTATTAGCCATCTCAAAATACTCACTTGAGCGGGTGCGGTAGCGCTCAAATATCTCTACGCCCGCCGATAAGTCCCCACGCTTAAGCCTGCTACCAAAATCATCAGCATATTTTTTCTTAAACTCATCGACGTCCGACTGCAAAAACAGCGTATGGTTGGGATCTAAGCTATCGATATACATATCTAAGATCTTGCTACCCATCTCACTATTGAGCGGTTGATTCAAATAGTGGCTACGATCTAACAGGGCGGCTACTTGCCGGGTGGTAATCTTCTGTTCAGGGGTTTGGACAAAACTTTCAGTGTCGGTATTGGCTACCGCTGTACCATAGCTTTGGGTCAATATAGCGCCGACGACACCAATTGAGGCAATGCTTAGTAACCATTGTGCGGGTTGTTTTTTCATCATATCTACCTAGTTGTCTTAAGATTTATCTTAAGTAAAAATATAAACAGCAGTCCATTACAGTATAGCTATGCTTAATAGCCGTTGTGGCAAAAAGGCGGTAGTCAATTATCTAGCGCTTAGAGCTTAAATATCAATGCCACTGATGCCAGCTAATTTATTATAAAATCAATCAATATTATCATGATTCATTATATTGCGCTGTCTCAATCTGTATAAGCAAACTTTCTATTATATTTATAATCATGCTGTTGCTAGTATTAGCTTTGCTTAAGCTAATCGCTAAACGAACGCTCAGCTTCTAACTGTATCCATAACGAGCACAATAGCTTATCCAATGACTGTTATAATAAAGAGTATGATTATTTAACTCTGACAGTTGGCCTTAAAGTATACAATATAATTCTTAGACTCATAATCAGCCCAAAAATCAGATTTATAGCGGCTAATCTAATGAGCAGTAATGTTTTGGAGAACAGACCATGTACGGCGTATTGATGACTGATATCGGTAGCACTGCTTTGACAGCTGATGATGTCAGCTTAATTGAACAAGCTCAAGTCGGCGGTATTATTTTATTCGCTCGCAATGTCGAAGATGCGGCGCAGGTGCGTCGTCTCTGCGATGATATTCGTTACTACAATCCTGATATTTTGATCGGTGTTGACCAAGAAGGCGGACGAGTAGCGCGGCTACGCGAAGGCTTTACGCCGCTACCAGCTATGGGAAAGTTAGGAGCATTATTTGAGCAAAACCCTAGTGAAGCTTTGAGCTGTGCTTATGATTGTGGCTACTTGATGGCGGCAGAAGTGTTGGCAGTGGGTATCGATTTGAGCTTTGCCCCAGTGCTAGATACAGATGGCGTCAGCCAAGTGATTGGCGATCGCAGCTTTCATAAAGACCCACAAATTATCACCGCTTTAGCTACTCAATTCATGCGTGGAATGCGCGCGGCAGGCATGGCAACTACTGGCAAGCACTTCCCCGGTCATGGCGGGGTTGCCTCTGATTCGCATGTGGCTGAGGCGATTGACACGCGTAGCCTTGATGAGATTATCAGTCATGATATGCAGCCATTTGCCCAAACTCTGCCATGGCTTGATGCTTTGATGCCAGCGCACGTCATCTTCTCGCAAATCGATAATAAACCAGCAGGATTTTCTAAGATTTGGTTAAAAGATATCATTCGCGAGCAATTGAAGTTTGATGGAGTGATCTTCTCTGATGACTTATCGATGGCAGGCGCGCAGGCAGCAGGCGACGTGAGCGAGCGTGTGCGTGCTGCTATCAATGCTGGCTGCGATATTGCGCTAGTCTGCAATGATAGAGTGGCGGCGCACGAAGCGGCAGAGGCAGTACAAGACCTGCCCTATCCTGATCAGCAACGTCTAAAAAACATGCGCGGACAAATTCCAAAGTGGCTAGGCGATCTGTCGTCTACCTGTCAGCAGTTTGAGCATTGGTCGCAGGCTAGGCATAATGTCATGCAAACCTTTTTTAGTATGCAAACTGAAAAGCTGGATAGTAATATAGATGGTATCCATGCGCTAGGTAGCGCCAATTCTCTAGACGAAGAGGACTTAACAGATTTAAGAGATCCTACCGATTATAAATAATTGACTTAGTTTCTGATTTAGCCCTACGGCTGGTTTGCTTCTAGAGACTCACATTACAAGCATAAAAAAACTGCATCTCTAAGATGCAGTTTTTTAATTTGTCTTATATTGTAGGTATTAACTTTATGCTTGCCAACTGTAAGCTTTACTGAGCATTTGGATCTAGAGCAGTACCCTTACTTGGATCATCACCATCTGGTAATACATCATCATTGTTGTTATCAAGCGGGTTTAGATCTGGATCTAACATATCACCATCAGCATTCATATTATTACCTGTCGTACCCATACCTACGTCACCGTTATTTCCAGCAGTAACCGCAATACCATTATCATCCTCTGTTGCCATGCTTTCGTCATACACCGTAAATTCGATACGACGGTTGCGGAAACGACCTTGTTCAGTAGCATTAGTAGCGATAGGATCCGTCTCGCCTTTACCTTTGGTCGACAGCTTACTAGCATCAACGCCTTTAGAGATTAAATAATCTTTAACTGAGTTGGCACGCTCTTGTGACAATTCCATATTGTAGGCGTTAGAAGCTTGTGAATCGGTATGACCAATAATCATTAACTCCATATCAGGAACTTCGGTGATAATTTTTGCAGCACGATCTAAGAAAGGTTTATTGACATCTGGAATAAATGCTTTATCAAGCTCAAAGTTAATAACTTGTAAACTCAGCGCTCGTGCTACATCACGTGGATCTGGGTTTTCACCTAAATTATTTACTGCCGCTTCAGCAGCTACTAAGCTATTATCAATCTCACCTTGCAAATCAAGCGGACCCTCAGCCTCTACTGTCAGGCCAGGAGCAGCAGCTTGCAAATCAGAAACTAATTTACTAAGTATATCTTGATCAGCAGAGTTGACAACAATTCTATCGCCTTTGATAATCATGCTAGCATCTGGTACCGCTTTAAAGATAGATAAAATCTGCGCTAAGTTTTCTGCCGCTGGCATGTCAGTTGCAAAACTATCATCAATATCGGTTCGGCACTTATCCGATTCACCAAAAGCATCATTAATAGCATTCATCACGTTCATTTGTAAGGCTTCATCACCTACATTTAAACGGCAAGCATATAAAGTATTATCTTCACCCATAGCAATACGTAATGAAGCAGGCTCAATAGCGGCAGCGACTACGGTTTGTTGCTCCTCTTCTACCGGATCCGTCACAACTACTGGTGTCGCTACTGGCTCTGGATTGTCTTGGCAACCTCTAAGTAGCGCCCAAGCCAATGCCGCCAGAATAATCAGACCAATAATAGGCAACAGAGCTTTCATAAAGCTACCGCTTTTTTCTTCTTCACGCACTAGCGGCGCCATACTAGTCGTATCTGAAATACGCTCGCCAGCTGGTGCGCCGACAACCATGCCTGCAGGGACTATACCCGCTGCCCATGCTGGAATATGATGTTGATAACTTGAGAGATTGTCATTCAAAAACTGCGGCACAGGAGTCGTGCCTGCTAAGCTTTTGATCTCATGAAAAGCTAAAGGCGCTGCCATAGCTACTAGGCCACGTGCTGCTGTGGCATCAACGTTATGCTTAGCAGCAAGTTCGCGTGAGATTTGATCACGATGGCTACCATCGGTCCAGACCCGATCATAAAAGCCCTGATCATCACGGGCAATATTATCGTTAGCAAAGCGGTTGTAAGTGTCATTATCTGCTAAACGAGCCGCAAAAATAGCATAGAACTGCTCTAATAAGCTTTTTTTGGCAGGGTTGTTGTCATCTCCTAACACCGCTGGGGTCACGGTACGTGTTAAATGACTAATAATATCCATAATAGTTCTCCTCCAATTGTTATCATTTATTTATTTTTAAGTTCATATTAAGGTTAAATACACGGTTATATTTTTAGATAGAACCTTATTTCAATAAAACCTTATATTTACCATAATATTGATAGTTTCTGGTTTGACTCATAGCTGAGCAGTAATGTATAGCTCAGCACCTTATATAAGTATGACTGTCATTAAGCTAACTATTTAACTCAATTAAAATCATTATAAAAGGGATGTGTACAACCTCACAATAAAAGGGCTGTTGTGCAAATGATACATTAAGTAATGATTGAGAGGTAACGCGTAACTTTGACGCGTATATCGGTTGCTGTATTAACACACTACTCACAAATCTAACTACTACGCAGGTCACTTTTATAGGGCATAAGAGATATTATTTAGCTGTAGCGTTGGGCTCTACTCTCGCTTCGTTACGCAGTTGTTCAGCAACTATAATACTATTGGCTAGATCATCTGCTTCAGCCGTAGACATATTACCTCCTGTTCTGTCATTGATAGGCGCTCTATTAGCTACGCCAAAACTGCTATTATTACTAGGTAAGCTACTATCAGCTCTAGTATTGATAGCGTCATTGTCGGCGTTACTACTGCTACTAAAACTATTTTCATCAGCTTGATCGTTAACAGTATCCTTTGCCTGCTCGCTATTTTGCTGCTCAAACTCGTCAATGGGCATTAGCGCTGGTTGCTCTGTATTCGTATTATTTTGTGTAGCGGCTAAAGGCGCAGTAGTAGTGATAATGGCCGTAGGCGCCAAAGCTCTCATATCCATCAGCAAACGCTGTGATAGCGCATCATCAGGCGACTCGATAGTAATAACATTATTTTGCAGCTGTAATCGAGCAAAAGGTACAGAGCGTAATAAAGTAAATAAACTAGGCAGCAAACCCACGTTAAGGTTGTTTAGGTCATTGGCAACGCCAGCTTTTATAGTAAAGCTGCAAAGACTAGCTTGCTCACCAAAACTCATAGCCAAAGCCTGTTTAAGGCTCTCTTGCAAAACGCTATCACCAATGGTTGCACTGCAAGTATAGAGGCGACCGCTATCATCCACTGCTACTAGTAGCTCCACAGGCGTCAATACCGGAACGATAGCTTCAGGCGCGGCAGCTATAGGAGCTGTCTCCACCAGTACAGGCTCAGCGGTATTAATATAATTAGGCTTAACAACCAACAACCATAGCAAGGCCAAGGCAGCTATAGCGGCGACCAATAAAAAAAGTCTTAGCAGCAAATCGTTTCTTTTATTACGCTGGCGGGTGTTACTGATTTGACTCAAACTATGAGCGCTATTATCGATAGGAATTTGCAGCGCTGAAAGGCTATCGTCTTCAGTCTCTGTTACGCTTTGCTTTGATAGCATCGCTACGTTTGTTAGGTTATCACTACTAATTGCCGCAGTATTTTCATTTTCATTAGTAGTAGTAACAGCTTCGTCAGTCATCGCTTTTTCAATACCGACTTTTTCAATACTGGTTTTATTCGTTGTTGCTGCTTTTATAGCTGCATCGTCAATAGCAGTAGCACTCTTATTACTGATATCCTCTGTCAGCACTGACTCCGCCCAAATAGGAAGATAGTGCCGAATCTGCGATTGCTGCTGCTGTAAATAAGCAGGTAAGAATTGTCCTTTTGCCAACTCCTTAAGCTTGTGATAAGCCAAAGTAGTAGCGCTAGCGATCAAAACAACAGTAGCCTCAGTGTCGATATGATGAGTGACAGCCAATTCATCTACAATGAGCTGGCGTTGGTTTTTATCCTGCCATAACTGCATAAACATGGGATGATCAGTAAAAGCTGACACTACTGTGGGAGGCTTAGCTGGTTGCGGCGAGAGAGGCTGAGCAGTACTCTGTAGTAACTGGCTATAGACGTTAGCCGAGGCTAGACGAGCAATAAGGAGCGCATAAAATTGCTCTAGTAAACTGATCTTGGCAATACTCTGCTCGTCTCCAAGTATAGGTAGGCTGACACTTTGCTCAAGCTGTTCGATAATAGTCATAAAATAGTCTTTACTGAGATTGGTTTGAGGTAGAATTCTTTAGCCATAGTATCGCTTTAGTAATATTATCTTAGTAAAGATTTTAATATCACTATACTTGTTAGCTATGCTTTATAATGTAAACTATAGCTGCTTTTTAAGCTTGTTTTTTTGGTAGCAATCGGCATATCAATAGCTAGTTATTAGAACATAATCTTTGCTGACTATTGGTAGTTTGCTTAGCCACTTTGGTATTTATTTATATAGTCAATTATTTAAAGTTTTTTATCCATCAGGCGTTGCCTAAGGATTATCTTTTGCTGAATCATACCACTCTTATCATTATTATTACGGTGATTGTCAGCTTATTAGCTTGGCAAAACAAGCTGCTTTTTAATAGGCTTATCTTTTATCCACCCGCGGTAAGTGACGGCCAGTGGGATCGCTTCGTAACCCACGGTTTTATTCATGCCGATAGTATGCATTTGCTGTTTAATATGTTTACTTTGTACTTTTTTGGCCGCGCTATCGAAGGCTTATATAACCCCTTTTTAGGAGGTTACGGGTTTGTCGCTTTTTATGTATTGGCTATTATAGTGGCAATGATACCGAGCTATATCAAAAATAAAAATAGCGCCAGTTATTTGAGTTTAGGGGCATCAGGCGGCGTATCGGCAGTGTTATTTGCCTATATTTTATTAGCGCCTTGGGATATGATTTACCTATTTGCTATTGTGCCTATTCCAGCTATTTTATTTGCAGTAGCCTATGTTGCTTATAGTATTTATGCCAATAATCGCGGCGGCTCAAACATCAATCACATGGCACATATGTGGGGCGGCGCTTTTGGGGTGATAGCCACCATCGTTTTAGAGCCGCAAATATTACCGCACTTTATTAATGCTTTACTCTCGCCTGGCTTTTAGCTCATAGTATTATAAAGCGATTGGTTTTAATGACCGTTAATTTTAGAGTATATAAAAAAGGATAGCTTAAGCAACTTATTATGATTATAGATATTATAGGTGATATTCATGGTTATGCCGACAAGCTAGCAGGGCTATTGACGCAGTTAGGCTATGAGCATAATGGTCAATATTATGAGCCACCTGCCAATCATCGCGCCTTATTTATTGGTGATTTGATTGATCGCGGCTCGCAGCAACTACGTACTCTAGAGATTGTCTTTGCTATGATTGATGCTGGTGTCGCTGATGCGGTGATGGGCAATCACGAATATAATGCGCTAGCTTTTGCTACTCTTGATCCTTATAAAGAAGGGCAATACTTGCGTACCCATACTGAGCTGCATTTTCGTCAGCATGAGGCGTTTTTAAAAGAAGCCCCTTTTGGCTCCGATAGTCATCGCTATTGGCTTGAGCGTCTATATGAGATTCCGCTTTGGCTTGAGACCGACTATGCTTGTTTTGTGCATGCTTGCTGGGATGTCGATAGTATGGCCATACTAAAACCGCTTTTGACGCCTGATAATTGCCTAACCCCACAAGCTTTGATTGAAACCTCACAAGAGCCCTCTGTACCTTTTGACGCTCTAGAGCGAGTGCTAAAAGGGGTAGAAACGCCGTTACCTGATGGCTTAGTGATGGTCGATAAAGAAGGTACGGCGCGCTCGCGAGTAAGGGTGCGCTGGTGGCTTGATGAGCTGAATCAAAAAACCATTCATGAGATTGCTCGTGCGCCCAATTCTGGTTTGGCGCAAATCCCAGTAGATGCTTTGGCAGAAAACATAGACTTTGCGCTCAAGACTAATAAGCCTGTGTTTGTCGGACACTATTGGTTAACGGGTGAGCCGCAGCTATTGAGTCCACAAGTGGTTTGCATTGATTATTCAGCAGCGGTCGATAGTGGTTATCTGACTTGCTATCAGCTCGATACTGAAAAGCCTTTACCTTTAGATAAAGCTAATTTTGTACAGTATCATCATGACTACAGTTAAAAGCACTGTCATTTTGAATGAACGGTTATTTATATAAAAAGACAAATACAAACTTAGCTTTACGGCAATAGTAAAACTTTTGTATGATGGGATTTTTGAGGATATTGTACTATGAGCACCGCATCTATCGATCAACCTAGCCCTATTGACTCTCCTGCAGGTCAGCCCAAAGTCGGTATTATCATGGGCTCGCAGTCCGATTGGGCCACTATGAGCAGCGCTGCGCAGCTATTAGCAGATTTTGATATTGCCTTTGCTTGTGAAGTGGTCTCTGCCCATCGTACACCTGATAGACTCTTTGAGTATGCCAAAACTGCCAAAGATAATGGCTTACAAGTGATTATCGCTGGTGCTGGCGGCGCGGCGCACCTGCCGGGTATGTGTGCTAGTCAGACAGCTCTACCTGTCCTTGGTGTGCCGGTCAAGTCCTCTATACTTAGCGGTTGGGATAGTCTACTCTCTATTGTACAGATGCCAAAAGGTGTCGCTGTTGGCACTTTAGCTATCGGTACGGCAGGCGCTTATAATGCGGCATTATTAGCCATTCAAATACTAGCATTGCATGATAATGCTATCGCTGATAAATTAATGAGTTTACGCCAAAGTCAGACCGAGACTATCTTAGCTAGCCCAATCCCCGGCATTATGAATAGCTAATAGCTGATTTATAAAAAATGAGCGACGACAAATCAATTTTTGAATCGTTTTACTTGATATTTATTATTAGATGCGTTCTACTAAACCTAAGGTGCCTATAGTAATAGCGCGCCTTTTGTTATTTTTGCTAGGATCTAAATCTCAATAACTTGTTAATAACCCTAAATCCACTGCACCTATTGTCAAATTAAAGAGCCTGCTATGACCACAGCCAATGCTTACCCTACCTCACAAACGATTCGTACCATCGGTATTTTAGGTGGTGGCCAGCTCGGCATGATGCTTGCCCAAGCCGCGCTGCCACTCGGTTATCAGTGTGTCTTTTTGGAGGATAATGTAGATTGCCCAGCCAGCCTTTATGGCAGCGTTTATAGTAGCGAGCAATTAGCGGACTTCATTGCTGCCGCTGATGTTTTTACTTTAGAGTTTGAAAACACCCCAACCGAGACAGTAGAGCAATTGGCCAATCTTGCCGCCTCAGGTCAAAAACAAGGCATGTTTCCGCCGCCGATTGCCCTTGATATCGCTCAAGATCGTCTAAAAGAAAAGCAGCTCTTTAATGATTTAGATATCGCCACTGTACCCTTTAAAGCGGTTAATTCTCTAGCTGAACTGCAGCAAGCTTGCCAAGAGCTAGGTCTGCCTATCGTATTAAAAACCAGTCGCGGCGGCTACGATGGTAAAGGTCAATATGTCATTAAGCAAGACAGTGATATAAAGCCGGCTTGGCAAGATCTCAAAGACGCTGTCTCTGGTAAAGGCAATCTCACCCCAACTCCTGCGCCGCTGATCGCTGAGGGCTTTATTAATTTTAGCCGTGAGGTGTCGATCATCGCCGCTCGAGGGCAAGACGGTACAGTACGCTGTTATGAGCTGGTTGAGAATCATCATGATAATGGCATATTGGCTAAAACTCGCGCGCCAGCTATTGGTACCAGTCATCTATTTGCCAAAGCGCAAGCTGCAATGACGACCTTGATGAATCATCTCAATTACGTCGGCGTGATGGCGCTTGAGCTGTTCGTCAGTAAAGACGCGCAAGGTCACGATTATCTATTAGCTAATGAGATTGCGCCGCGCGTACATAATTCTGGACACTTTAGTATTGAGGGCGCAATCACTAGCCAATTTGAGAACCATATTCGCGCGGTAGTAGGTTTGCCGTTAGGTGATACTGACAATGTGCATCCAGCAATTATGGTCAATGTCTTGGGACAATATCCTAATATCAAAGACGTGCTAGCTATCGATGGTGCTCATTATCACAGCTATCATAAAGCTGAGCGCGCCGAGCGTAAAATTGCACATATTACTTTAATGCCCAATGACGTGGCCGATCTAGAGCCCGCATTAGCAAAACTGGTCGCCGTATTACCTAACAAAGTAGGCTTAGATAAAACCATTAACTCAGCTCCCAAAGTTTCAGAAGTTACAGAAGTTGCAGAAGTTGATAGTGCTCAAGCCGCTGATGAACCGCAAAAAACAGAGCAAGCCGAAACGGTGACTAAGACAAAAAACGCAACTGGAAATACTGACAATGTGGAAAGTATTGCCAAAAGTAATAAGGACAAAAAGTAATGCAAATCTGGGTCGATGCTGATGCGGTACCACTAATTGCTAAAGACTTGATTATCAAGACCGCTGAGCGGACGCAAACGATGGCGATATTCGTTGCCAATCAGCCGATCAAGCTGCGCAAATCGCCATTATTGCTAATGACCGTAGTACCGCAAGGTTTCGACAAAGCTGATGATTATATCGTTGAGCAGATACAAGCGGGCGACTTAGCAATCACTGCCGACATCCCGCTAGCGAATGATATTCTAGAAAAAGGCGGCATAGTCTTGACGCCGCGCGGTGTAGTTTATGATAAAAACAACATCAAGCAAAAGCTTAATATGCGCGACTTTATGGATACCATGCGCGGTACTGGAGTATTAGAGCTACAAGAGATGAGCGGACAAAAACCTTATGGCGATCGTGACAAAAAAGCTTTTGCTGATGGTCTTAATCGTCTGGTGCGTTAAAGCTTAGCTATAAAGAGTTTCGATAATTAGTAGCCCACTTTTTCCTTTTTTTCTTCTACTTTCTTAAGACCTCTATATTGATCTATCTTCTTGCAAAGCGTATACACTCTGCTACCAAACTTTATGTAATAGGCACTTAACTCAACTAAGTGCTTAACCTATCTTTGTTATGCTATTTCTAACTTAAAAACTTGAAATTTTAAAGTTCTAAAATAGAAACCATATTAATAAAAAATAGGATCAAATATGAAAATTTTAGTGATAGGCGCAAGTGGCCGTGTCGGTAGTGATTTAGTTAAGCAGCTACTCGCTGATAATCACCAAGTCATCGGCACCACTCGCCAACAACAGCAGCTGTTTTCTGACGATAACTATAAACAGCTGGATTTAGATATTACTGCTCATAAAGAGGACATTCAAAAGCAATTAGATGACGATATAGCAGCAGTTTATTTCGTTGCCGGCTCTGGCGGTAAAAAGATACTAGAAGTGGACTTACATGGTGCGGTAAAGACGATGCAAGCGGCGCAAGACAAAGGTATCAAACGCTATATCATGCTCAGCACGGTGTTTTCATTAGATACTAGCAAATGGGACCATGAAGGTATCAAAGACCTTAAAGGCTATTACATCGGTAAGCATTATGCCGATCAGTGGCTGGTCAATGACAGCCGCTTGGAATATACGATCGTCCAAGCAGGAGCGCTAAAAGAACGTGAAGGCACAGGTAAGATTGCTATCAATAATGACAAAGCTGGCGAGAATGCTATCGAAGATGTAGCCGCTACTTTAGTTGCAGTGTTAAACGCTGATAATACTTATAATAAGGTCTTTAATATGCAAAATGGCGAGACTGCTATTAAAGATGCTATTGCTGACTTATAAAAACAATAGTAGACTTATTAATAACGGACTAATAGGTTAGTTGTATAAAAAAGGGATAAGCTATTGAGCTTATCCTTTTTTCGTTAGCTAAAGTATTTATTTAATTATGCCTGACCACTAGGAAAGGGTATGACTTCAAAGATGCTTTTTGCTCCAGTGATAACCATTAATAAGCGATCTAAGCCAACCGCTATGCCACTACAAGTTGGCAACTCATCACAAGCGGCTAGTAAGTGCTCATCAATAGGCATTGGCGGCAAATTATGTTGTAACCGCTGCTTATTATCCGCCTCAAAGCGCGCTCTTAACGCTGGTCCTTCTGCTAGCTCGTCATAAGCATTAGCAATCTCAATACCGTTGATATACAGCTCAAAACGCTTGGCGACTAGGTGGCCTTCTTTATCAAGTGCCGTTTTGGCCAAAGCCGCTGTCGCTGGCGGATAATCAATAATCAGCGTTGGCAAATCATAACCGAGATTGGGCTCAACTAGATGACTGAATAATAAATCTAGATAGCTTTGACGATGATCGGCTAGCTCTACTTCATCATTAGTCAAATTCAAAACCTCTACGCCCTTATCTTGCGCTACTGCCTTTAGCGCTGTGAGACTTGCGGTCAAAGGATGAATACCGACATAATCCATAAAGGCATCGATATAGCGATAATGATTTAGGATAATCGGATAGCCGTATAGCGCCTCCAATAACTGACCAAGCTCCTCCGCCAAATCATGCAGATTGTAATGCGGCTGATACCACTCAAGCATAGTAAATTCGATATTATGGCGCGAGCCTATCTCGTTATCGCGAAACACCGGACAAATCTGATAAATAGCCACTTGCCAGCTAGCCAGTAAGCGCTTCATCGCAAACTCAGGCGAGGTATGTAAATAAAAGGTGTGAGGCTTATCTTGGTAAGTCACTTGCGCGGCAACCGACTGCAAAAAAGTATCCGTATTTGCCGCTTGCGAGAGTAGCGGGGTTTGTACTTCTAACACTTGCCGCTGCGCAAAAAATTGGCGGATAGTCGCTAGCATTTGCGCGCGCTTATGCGCCATAGCTAAAGTCATGGTTGGCGCATAAGTTGGCTTGTCAACTGGCATATCGGTACTCGTCCTTCTGCACTATAATTGAATCACTATAAAACTAATACTATTAGCATATCGATTTTATTTCGAACTGACTATACTAGGGTCTGTTGAATACATACTAACTAAACTAATGGTTAATTTATCCATTCAAAATCTGTTAAAACTGCCATTCACGGCGCAAATGATAATCGCGTCTAAGCTGATCAAAATCGCTACCACTAACCTGTCCGTCTGCGACTTTTTTGCGTAACGATTTATCATCTTGCTTGATATCATAAAACTTGCTTAGCCTATCAGGATTATTCTTTAATTCTGACCATAAATAAAGATTATCAGGCAGTAAGTTTTGCATAGACTGCTTTGGGGTGATATTAAGCTTATGACATAGCGCATCATAGATCATCTGCGTACCGCGCAGTTTACCTTCTAAGCTATAACCAGCGATATGCGCAGTCGCTATCGCTAAGTTATTCAATAAGGACTCAGCCACTATCGGCTCATGCTCAAAGACATCGAGCACCACTTGGCGATTAGTGCGCTCAATATCCGCCGCTAAGGCATCAGCAGCGATTACCGGACCGCGGGCACTATTTATCAACAAGGTATTGGCAGGCATCAATTGCAAAGCTTTAGCATCAAGTAGATGATAAGTCGGGTAGTCGCTAGCCTCTGCCTGAGTCAAAGGTACATGTAAGCTAACCACATCGCTGTCGTTTAGCAGCTGCTCAAAACTAGCATTATTAACCTTCGAGGCGGGCAATAACGGATCATAGCCTAACACTTGCCAGCCCAGATCAGTAGCATATTGGGCAAGGGTACTACCAATATTACCTAAGCCAATAATACTCAAAGTTGGGGTTTGTGACCAATACTCTGGACGCAAAGTCAAAATAGCAGTAATCACATATTGCGCGACAGAATGCTTGCTGGAGCCTGCGGCATTAGCAAAGCTAATATCTCGCTCGCTTAGATAATCTTGATCGACATGATCGGTACCAATAGTCGCTGAGCCGACAAACTTAACGCTTTGATTATCACCTAATAACTGCTCATTTATCGGCGTTACTGAACGAATTAATAATACCTCAGGCTGATGCTCAGCAAGTAGTGGTGCATCGATATCGCGGCCTGCTACCTTAATAACAGTAACGGTTTGCGCTGTATCCTGCCCAAGCGTTTGCGCATTAAAAAAATCATCAAGGCTAGCGATATTACTATCGGCGATAATAGTCAACGATTTGGCTTTAGTGGTTTGGGTATTAGGCATTATCAGCACCTCTATAATTTAAATTTTTAGGGTTTCGCTCAGACTAAGGTTTTGTTTAAAACAATAGCGCTATCTGCAAGCTAGCCCACCCCTCTTAGCGTTTTTTACTCGGTTTATCCGGCTTCTCCGTCAGTAATACCACGCCATCACCTGACAATACGACGTCTTGCGGCGCAAATACCTCGTTTTTATGATTAGATATCCACTCACGCCATACCGCCAAACCTATAGCTAGCACCACAGGACCGATAAATAAACCTACAAAACCAAAAGCGGTTAAGCCGCCTAACACGCCGATGAAAATAATAATAAAAGGAATCTTGGTCGCGCCGCTGATAACGATAGGCCTAATCAAATTATCAACCCAACTAATAACCAATATACCCCATAACGCTAGCCCAATGCCTTCTGCGGTTTGCCCTTGACTAAGGAGCCAAACAGAAACTGCGCCCCAGGCAAATGGCGTTCCAAAAGGAATTAAGGCGATAATAAAAGTGATAATCGTTAAAGAGATAGGACTAGGAGAATTTGAGAAATAGTAACCCACTCCAGCCAGTAACGCCTGGGCTAGTGCGGTCAGACCAATACCATAAACGACTGCACTGGTAGTCGTCCCTACAGAATCTATATAACCATCAATACGGTTGCCAATGATATTGCGTAGCGCTTGTCTTATTTGACGCATCAAGCTGTTGCCATCGCGATAAAAGAAAAACAGCGTCATCAGTGCCATACCAAGCTTTGCCAAACCGCTAAAAACGGCATCAAAAGCGACCTTACCATAGTATAGATGCGACTGAATCCAAGTCCGAAACGCCTCAAGCGCGCCTTCAGGATTTTTATTAATATTCCACAGAGTGTCTTTTATTTGTTGACCGATAACCGGTAAGTCTTTGATAGAGTCCGGCACATCCAAATAGCCCGCTTTTACTCGATAAATGATATTGCTATACAAGGCAACGGCCTCTTGCTGCAAAATGAACACCCCTATCACTAAGGGAACCCCTATGATCAAGGTGATACTCACCGTCATAATACCCGCACTCACGCTGGAGCTGAGCTCTACTTTTTCATTAAAAAACTTATAAATAGGAAAGGTGACATAGGCCAAAATAGCGGCCCATAAAGCTGGCACAATAAAAAACTGTATCACCTGAAAACACAGAATGAACAGTACGACGAGTAGCGTTATGGCAAGCAGACGCTGAATAATAAACTCTTTTGTCCAGTTTTCAATCATAAGTAGCAACCGAGAACGTCCCCTAAAAACCAAAGTGTTTTTAGGACAAGATTTAGAAATATAAAACTATGAGGATATACAAAACTTTATCGTCAGTCATTATGCAATAACCCACTACAGAACAATAATAGTATGTTGTAATTTTTACTTACAATTTTATGGCTAAGGCTAGCTAAAGCCAAAGCTTTATAATTTTTAAAAGCTGTGATCAAGCCTTTTAAAATAAAACTATCGGTCAGTTATTACTCTCACCTTTATACTTGTCAGTATCAAGACTAACCAGTCATCTATAGGCTAAATGAGATTGGCATTCTCGTAGGCTTGGCAATTGATGTTATACTAAAGGCATTGTGTTTGCTTTTTAGCAGCGACTAAATTTACCTCTACCCTGCCCTAATGATGCGTTTTATCCTGTTTATGTAATAAGCTAAGATAATTTGACTATTGTCCCAATTGGAGAATGCGGTTATTTGCAGCCAGCTATAAATAGCTATAACAGGATTAAGCTCTGATTTGAATAAAGATAAAAACTTTATTTAATTTTTTGTTCAATTTATAACAACTCATTACTCAGATGATATATCTATAGGAAAATAACAATGTCAAAAGACAACAACACTAACTCTACTGATAAAGATAAAGCCAATAAACCTAGCAGTGCTAATCATTCAACCGATAACACTCCTGATAGTGTGACTTTTGCTCTAGCGCAATCGCATTTTTTGGTAGGGGATATTGGTGCCAATACCGACAAAATGCGCAAACTAGCTTTGCAAGCTCGCGACCAAGGCGCTGATGTCATTGTCTTTCCGGAGCTAGCCTTATTAGGTTATCCTCCGCAAGATTTATTACTACGTCCTAGTCTATCGGGCCGAGTAAAAAACGCTTTATCCGCCCTTAGTGATATCGAAGACATCGTAATGATTGTCGGCTACCCTCATGTCGATCATCATGGCACCTTTAACTCAGCCGCTATTTTGCATAATGGTCATCAAAAAGGCTTTTATCATAAGCAAGTCTTGCCAAATTATGGCGTGTTTGATGAGCGACGTTACTTTGATAAAGGCCGTAATCAAGTGCTATTTGATTATAAAGGTCTGACTATAGGGCTGCTTATTTGTGAAGACTTGTGGGAAAAAGCGCCTATCAGCGAGCTCAAAAAACAAGGTGCTGACTTAATTATTAGTCTAAATGCCTCGCCTTTTGAGATTGATAAACAAGATAATCGTAAAGCCATGCTAGCTAAGCGCAGCAGCGAGCATCAATTGCCAATTCTGTACATCAACGCCGTTGGTGGTCAAGATGACTTGGTGTTTGATGGTGGCTCGATGGCGGTACAGGCTGATGGTACTATCGCGCATGAAGCCTCAAGATTTATGGATCAGCTATTACTAGCCCGCTTAGAGGTTGATAGCGCTAAATTTGATACTCAGCAAAAAGCGCCTTTGAAGCTTAGCCGAGAGTCTGAGATGTACCAAGCGCTCGTAGTCGGTCTACGCGATTATGTTAATCATTCAGGCTTTACTGGGGTCATTCTTGGTCTCTCTGGTGGTATCGATTCAGCGCTAACCTTATGTATCGCAGTCGATGCGCTAGGTGCTGACAAAGTTTATGCGGTGATGATGCCTTATGAATACACCTCAAAGGTTAGCTTAGAGGACGCACAAGCGCAAGCTCGTCGCCTAAATGTCTCTTATACCGTCTGCCCTATCTTTGATGCAGTCGAGGGCATTCGTCATACCTTAGCGCCTTTATTTAATAAATCGCCTGCTGATACTACCGAAGAAAACATTCAGGCGCGCGCTCGCGGCGTTATATTGATGGCATTATCGAACAAATTTGGTCATCTAGTGATCACCACTGGCAATAAGTCTGAGCTGGCCGTGGGCTACTCAACTTTATATGGTGATATGGCGGGCGGCTTTGATGTGCTAAAAGACGTTTATAAAACTCAAGTTTATGATTTAGCCACTTATCGTAACCGCTTAGAAGATACGCCTGTTATTCCAGAGCGCGTGATTACGCGTCCGCCATCTGCTGAGCTACGTCCTGATCAAAAAGATCAAGACAGCTTACCTGACTACGATATCTTGGATGGTATCTTGACGCTATATATCGATGAGGATAGAGGCTATCAGGAGATTATCGATAAAGGTTTTGATAGTGAATTGGTCGCCAAAACTATTAAGATGGTAGATAATAGCGAGTATAAACGCTTGCAAGCGCCTATCGGCACTAAGATTAGTCATAAAGCCTTTGGCCGTGAGCGCCGTTATCCGCTAGTCAATAAATGGTCTATCAAAGGCTAAGCGCTAAATATTGTTAGTTAGCTGTAGTGAATTCCATATTGAAAGGATACAGTGGGACTGATATGAATATTTTGCAGCCTCTGTCAGCTTAGACACAGCACGCCAAAAATATTTATATCAGTTCCGCGTCACAATACGACATATCTATTTTATCTGCTATCGACTATAGCCAATATTTTTCTTATTTTATAATTAGCTGGGTGCTTGCCCAGCTTTTTTAGTTTTTATTGCTAAGCAATTATCTTCTCAACCCTCAATACTTTTATTTTATCTTCTCTTTTTATCCGAGTCCCTCATGAGCTTGCTTACCGCTAGTGTATTTATCTTTATCTTAATTGCGCTAAGCGCTATCGTCTCAAGCTCGGAGTTAGCTCTAGCTTCCGCCCGCAAAATAAAACTGCAAGTCATGGCCAAAGAAGGCGAAGTAAGAGCGCTTGATGTGCTCAATATGCAAGAGCAGCCCGGCAGCTTTATCACGGTGGTACAAGTAGCGCTAAACGCAGTAGCTATTCTAGCTGGAGTCATCGGTGAGTCTGCGGTCAGCCCTTATTTGCAGCATTTATTGGGTAATGAGACCGCCGCTTCTATCCTCTCTTTTATACTAGTGACTAGCGTATTCGTACTGTTTGCCGATTTGATGCCTAAACGTTTGGCCATGTCCAATGCTGAGGCTATCGCGGTCAAAATGGTACGGCCGATGATTTTTTTGATTTTTATTTTCAAACCTATCATTTGGATATTTGATGGTGCTGCAAACGCTTTATTTAAGATGATGGGTATCTCCACCGTCCGTCAAGATGAGATGACCTCAGAGGACATTTATGCAGTAATGGACGCCGGCGCGGAAGCTGGCGTCATCAAACGTCAAGAGCATCATTTGATCGAAAATATCTTTGAGATGCAAGAGCGTACGGTTACCTCAGTGATGAATCCGCGCGAGCATATTGTTTATTTTGATACCACGACTTCTACAGAACAAGTCGTTGAGGTGATGATCAAGCAGCCACATAATAAATTTTTGGTATGTCAGGACGATGATTTAGAACATATCGTTGGCTATGTAGAGTCCCGGATGTTTTTGGCAGCAGTCCTCGAAAAGCAACAAGTCTGTCTGACGGATAAAGCTTTACTAAAGCCGGCGCTGTTTGTTCCTAATACTTTATCACTGTTTGAGGTGCTCGAGACTTTCAAATCTACTGGAGCAGATTTTGCGGTTATTGTTAATGAATACGCCTTAGTGGTTGGCGTTATAACACTTAAAGATGTGATGAGTATCGTGATGGGCGAGCTAGTTACTCTTGAGGAGCAGCCTATCGTTCAGCGCACTGACAACTCCTGGCTGATTGATGGTATGACCCCGATTGAGGATGTTATTCGCGCTTTAGGGATTGTTAATCTGCCGCAGAGCCAAAATTACGAGACCATTAGCGGCTTTATGATGTATATGCTGCGCAAAATTCCCAAAAAAACCGACACTATCGAATACGCCAATTATCGCTTTGAGATACTTGCGACTCATAATCTAAAAATCAATCAATTACTAGTAACCAAGTTCGATGACGAAGCTTAAATACAAGCATAGATGTAAGCACAAACATAAGCAAAAAATAGCTTTACTAGTCGCCCATTAGTCACGCGCACCAAAGATGGCGGTGCCTACTCGCACCATGGTCGAGCCATTGGCAATCGCTTCGGTCATATCGCCGCTCATGCCCATGCTCAGCGTATCCCACGCGGTAAGCTCTGGGTTTGCTTGCTGCACCTCGTCAAATAACTGCTGAGTACGAGTAAAAGCATCCGTATCCGCCTTGGCAGGGATAATCATCAGACCGCGTAATTGCAGACGCTCATAGCTTTTAATAGTTGCTATCAATTCTGGTAGCTGCTCAGGCTTGCATCCCGACTTGCTGTCTTCATCATCAATATTGAGCTGAATTAGCACATTGAGCGGCGGCATATTCTCAGGGCGCTGCTCGTGTAAGCGCTTGGCAATAATATCGCGCTCAAGCGTCTGTACCCAATCAAAGTGCTCAGCAATATCACGAGTTTTGTTACGCTGAACACTACCGATATAGTGCCAAACGATATTTTGCGCTTCAGGAAACCTGCGCAGTTCAGTAATTTTTTCAATCGCTTCTTGGAGGTAATTTTCACCAAAATCACGCTGGCCATGCTTTGCTAAGGCAAAGATCATCTCACTAGCTTTAGTCTTTGACACGGCCAGTAGTTTTACCTCGTCTGCTTGACGACTGCTTTGCTGACAAGCTTGCTCTACTTGCTCTTTTACTTGCTGCCAGTTAGTGATTAATTTATCCATAGCGATATTATCAGGGCTCATAAAGGACTCAGTTATGTCATTAATATTATTGAAAGATATTTTTGTATATTACGACTGTAAAATGCCGCGCCAGTCTATTTTTGCATTTTATTTATATAGCAGATGGTTAAATAAGCCTAGTCTTGTTATGATATTGTTACATGAATTAACGTAAACGTATTATAAGTTAACCATTAAAGGTTAGCCCCTTGTTACTAGCCGCTTATAAAAACGAATCGAAATAACATTCATCAGCTCAAAAGAATATCTATTCTCAAGGACTAGCTATTCACTAGCCTCATCTTTATTGTTAATAGGAATGTCCAACTATGACTGAAAAAAGCGCTATTAGTATAGAAGACTTATTGCAATTTACCGTCAAGCATAAAGCCTCTGATTTACATATTTCAGCTGGAATGCCAGCGATGATTCGCGTGGATGGCGAGATGGTTCGTATTAATATGCCAGCGATGAGTCATCAAGTCGTGCATCAGCTTATCTATGACATTATGAATGATAAACAACGCGCGGACTTTGAGGAATTCTTTGAAACCGATTTCTCTTTTGCTATACAGAATTTAGCACGCTTTCGGGTCAACGCCTTCAATCAAGATCGCGGCGCAGGGGCGGTGTTTCGGACTATTCCCTCGACAGTTTTGACTTTAGAAGATTTGGGTATGGGCGATATATTCAAAAAAGTATCCGACTTTAAACGCGGTATCGTACTAGTTACCGGCCCTACTGGTTCTGGTAAGTCAACTACCCTTGCCGCTATGATTGATTACATTAATGAGACTCGTAAAGAGCATATCTTGACCATTGAAGATCCTATCGAATTTGTCCATCAGTCCAAAAAAAGCTTAATTAACCAGCGCGAAGTGCACCGTGACACTTTAGGTTTTGAGCCTGCTCTGCGCTCGGCACTGCGCGAAGATCCGGATGTCATTTTGGTAGGCGAGCTACGCGATCTTGAGACTATTCGTCTGGCTTTGACTGCCGCAGAAACAGGGCATTTGGTATTTGGTACCTTACATACCAGCTCAGCGGCCAAAACTATTGACCGGGTTATTGATGTCTTTCCAGCCGCTGAAAAAGATATGATTCGTGCCATGCTCTCAGAATCGCTACAAGCCGTTATTTCACAGACTTTGCTGCGCCGACAAACAGGCGGACGTATCGCTGCACATGAGATTATGATTGGTACGCCGGCTATTCGCAACCTGATTCGTGAGAATAAAATCGCTCAGATGTACTCGTCAATTCAAACTAGCGCAGGCGACGGTATGATTACTTTGGATCAAACCTTAAAGAATTTAGTTAGTAAAGGCATAGTAGCTAGAGACGTCGCTCGTCCTTATGCTAAGCAGCCCGAGACTTTTTTATAATAATTTGGGTCAAAAAGCTTAAGTTTAAGCTCTTTAGCGTTTTGTCTTATCCCTTATTTCACTACTACCTGTCAGGTAAGCCATGGACTTTGAGAAACTTCTACAATTGATGATTGCGAAAAACGGTTCTGATCTTTTTATTACCGCTGATGTTGCCCCTTCTATAAAGGTTAATGGCCAAATCTTTCCTGTGGGTAAGACGCCGCTTAATGCTGAGCAAACTATGAAGCTTGTCAAAAGCGTCATGACTGGCGCTCAGCAACAAGAATTTGAAGCCACTAACGAGTGTCAGTTTGCCATTACCGACGAGGCGCAGCAAGCTCGTTTTCGTGTCAGTGCGTTTGTACAACGTGATATGGCTGGGATGGTATTACGGAAAATTGAAAGTAAAATTCCAACGGTTGAGGAGCTAGGTCTGCCCGAATCGCTAAAAGAGCTTGCCATGAAAAAAAGAGGCATCATCTTATTAGTAGGCGCTACTGGAACGGGGAAATCCACCACCCTTGCCGCTATGATTGGCCATCGTAATAGAAACTCTCATGGCCATATTATAACGGTGGAAGATCCTATCGAGTTTGTCCATCAACATCAAGGCTGTATTATTACTCAGCGTGAGGTAGGCATCGATACTCATTCTTTTGAAGCTGGCTTAAAAAACACTTTACGGCAAGCGCCAGACGTTATTTTGATCGGTGAGATTCGTAATCCTACAGTTATGAGTTACGCCATTCAGTATGCTGAAACCGGGCATTTAGTCTTTGCCACTTTACACGCTAATAATGCCAATCAGGCTATTGATCGTATTATTCACTTTTTTGAGAGCAATCGTCATACTCAAACCTTTATGGATTTGTCCCTTAACTTGCAGGCTATTGTCGCTCAGCAACTTCTACCTACTAGCGATGGCAAGGGCCGATGTGCAGCTATCGAGATATTATTGAACTCACAGCTGATAGGCGACTACATTCGTAAGGGCGAGATTCATGAATTAAAAGGAGTGATGACGCGTTCGCGTGATAGTGGTATGCAAACCTTTGATCAAGCGCTGTTTGATTTATACGAAAGTGGTAAAATAGACTACGAAGAAGCTATTAAACATGCCGATTCGCCCAATGATTTACGCCTACAAATCAAGCTCAATAGTAAAAACAACAAGCGTAATTTTGAGGATAATAGTGGTAATCTATCCTTAAATAAAGGTTAAAATCAGCTAAAAAAAGCAGCATAATAAGAGTTAAGCTGCTTTTTATGGCCTTAAACTCTAGCTATCTAGCGTTATCTTGGCACTCTTGATTGTTGCAGATACCATAAAGCACTAACGAGTGGCCTGACAATCTAAAACCATGCTCTTCTGCCACTTTAAGCTGCTCTTCTTCGATAACTTTATTGTGGAACTCAATAATCTTGCCACAAATATCACAAACCAGATGATCATGATGCTCATCTTGAGTAATCTCAAAAACCGATAAGTTATTTTCAAAATTGTGGCGCTCAACGATGCCAGCTTGCTCAAACTGGGTCAAAACTCTATAGACAGTAGCTAAACCTACATCCTCGCCTTGCTCAATAAGCGCTTTATAAACCTCTTCGGCACTCATATGATGAAGCTCAGCTTGGGCGAGTAGCTCTAATATTTTGACACGCGGTAAGGTTACTTTTAACCCCGCTTTACGTAAGTCTTGATTGGTAAAAGCCATAATATTCCTTCTGACTGTTAAGTCTTAGCAAATAGAGTAAAAAGTTCACTACTAAAAATCACTAACCCTAAAACCGCTAGCCGTTAGGGTCTTGAAAATTATAAGAGCTAGCTTCAATAGTGCAAGTCTATGAATTTACACTATAAATCATTAGCTGTGATCTAAGGTACTGTGTAAATAATGTCGTAAGTGGTAGGCAATTGCAAGTAAATGACGTATCATTTGTTGAAGATTGCCGCTCAAAGCTGCATGAGTAGCCGTAAGCTGTGCCCCACCCATTTTTTATGAGTCATCTTATCATGATAAAGTCGTTAGTTTTCCGTAAGCCAAATCTTCTACCTCATTGCCAATCTTCTTTTCGCAAAGTGATGATTACTATCACCTTAGGCGCTAGTGTCGCCTTATCTGGTTGCTCATTATTTAGCGTTTATAAGATCGATTTGCCCCAAGGAACGCCTATTACTCAAACACAAGCCCAAAAACTACGCGTGGGTATGAATCAAAATCAAGTGCTTTATATTTTGGGTAGTCCGGCTATCAGGGATACCCTTGCGCCCAATCGCTGGGACTATATTTACGATTTTAAAGCGGGTACAGAAGGGGCGCGTAAAGGTATTGCTGATGTCAAAAATGCCAGTCAGCATCTGATTGTCTACTTCGATGACAATGGCCTCGTCACTCGCATCGAAGGCACAGAGTCGCTCCCAGCTTCTTAATTTTTGGCTCAGTATTATAAGCTTTATCTCTATAATAACGCGTGTTAATTAGCGATTGGGTGGACGACTTTTACTTTTATTTTTGCGCTGAGACATAGGATCAGCGCTCAAACTACGATAGACCTCGATACGATCTTGAGCTTGTAATTGATAATTCAAAGGCTGCTTTTGTGAGTAAATACCGACATGCCAAAGCTTAGCTTTGGGCACTGTAATATCCGCTACCTGCTTGCACCACACTGCTAAATCCTCAAACCGTGATAACCATCCAGCTTGTGCTAATGCTTCATATAAGCTAGTGCCTTCTTGTACTTGTAGTGTCAGATAATGCTGCTGCTTTGCGCTCTCAGCATAAGCTAGATGCACCGTAATCATAGGCGTTATGCTGTTAAGCTTTTTATTGAGCTCTGCTTTATCTGCATCAGTAAGATCAGCTGGATTAACCACTACATTACCCAACCGATAAAGGCCAAAATCATCGCTAACGGCACAATTAAACGTATCGCTATGCGCCACAAATTGTATAGTGCCTCATTACCAAAATTCAGCGATTTACGTAAATGGCTAATCTTCATCTGCCAACCGGCAAAGATAGACAGCAATAGCACCGCAATACTACTGCTAATCACTAGCAGACCCACCAGCCATAGAATAGGGATAGCGACTACCAATACAGCAACTACTATTAAGACGGCTATTAAACTCACAAGTAGACCAAATTTGTACGCTAATTGCTGTGCACTATAGTGCAATAAGTAACTGGCAACAAACAGCACTCCAAACCAATAAGACAGCTGACCGATAGGCGGTAAAGATAAGGCACTGGTCAATAACGCTACCGCCCCTACTATAAGCTGTAAAGTCCAAATAGGCAGGACCATTTTCGATGCCGGATGGCGATTTGCGGCGCGATTAGTAGTTGAGCTTGCCGAACTAGCAGCCGTGCTATCATAAGGATCAGCGGCAACCGCTGTTATGGTTTGCTGATTGATTAGATGTTGGCCAAACCAATACAGACCTGTGCCCGCTCCAACGCTTACTAAAGCTAGCGCTACCGCACGCGCCCACTCTGATAAATTAATACTGGTCATAGCAAAGTCGATGCTTGGTAAACCGTTTGCCAATCCTAATAATAAACCTATGACAATAAGCCCTAATCCTAGCGGCAAAGTAGTCGCACCCAATAGGCTCAATAATACCACGATGACTACTAAGCCTGCTGCTAGCGCAAAACTGGGAAGATTAGGAACACTATTAAGCTCAGTTAATGCTGCTATTACGCCACTACTAGCGGCCGATATTACTAATGCAGCAATAACAACGGCAACTATGGCGGCTAGCCAACCAAAGCTACGCCAAACAGGACTAGCATCTGCTTCGCGAGTCAGCTTTTGCATACCGGCTAGTGGCGCATCGACACTTCGATAGGCTAAGGCAATCTCAGCATAGACCACAGGTAGTGAGACTAGTATCATCGCCAATAACCATAGTAACCAAAAATCAATCTGACCCACTAAGGTAGGCGCAAACCAGCGAAATAGTAACAGCGGTAATAATGCTGCTATAAAATAAGAAGCATAGCGGCTCATCATAATCTTAGTCCAAACAAGCTAAAGTTAATTATAATAATAAGAAAAATAGTTTAATCATTAAAAGGGATTTAGGGTCAAAAAGCTATAAAAAAACCCCGAAAACGGGGTTTAATACTTTATTGACCAATAGTCTATACGCTCTGATAATAGCGTCTAACAGACTGTCTTAGTGAATAGCACTAATGTAGTCTGACAAAATACGAATGTCACGATCAGATAATCTCGATGACACCATCTGCATCATGCCTTTTTCGCCTTCTTTTTCGGCATCATTATAACGCATCTGATCTTTACCGGTTACATCATCATCACGACCAGCCGCGCGGAAGAGTTTTAGCTGCGTGGAGATATATTCGGCATGTTGCCCACCTAAACGTGGAAAGGCTGCCCAAGTATTACCAGCAGCGTCAGGACCGTGACAACCAGCACAGCCAATCACACCGCGCGACTTATCACCACCTAAAAATAGCTTAGTCGCTTCTTGAGTCGTGGCAGGATTAGCCAGTCCAACGCCCCAAGTAGGTTGCTCAGAATAGTAGCCTGCTACGTTAGCTAAGTCTTGCTGTGATAGATTAGCCACTTGCGACTGCATAATACCGTTAACACGATAGCCTGACTTAAAATTGACTAATTGCTTATATAAATATTTTACGTTCTGACCACCTAGGTTAGGCTGTGAAGGTACAACACTTACACCATCCACACCATGACAGGCAGCGCATACTGTTTCAGCGATTTGTTTACCTGCATTAGCGTCATATTCGGGAACAGTAATAACAGCTTGTACGCTGAAACTTGCAACACATAAGCTGGCGGCAGCGATTAACTTTTTCATTGATACAAATCCTACTAGCTCGGTGTAAGCATTACTTGAGTGTTTGTAACTTAGCACAGTTGAGTCCTTATTCTAGCTCAACATCTGACAAATAAAACTAGCCTTACTACTATTTAGCAAGGTTCACTATGTCTTAGAGTCTCAATTACAAGCCGCCCAGAAGTACTTACTAACATCAGGGTTTATTTTCGATTATTATAGCAAGACTTTACAAGATTTGCCTAGTTAATCGTAGTATCTGATAGTTTTTATCATCAAATTGTAAAGCTACGCCTAGAAGAAAAGCGCTAATACCAAGCTGGTTTTTTGATTTATTCGCTCATATAATCTATTAATTTTCGATAATCCTCATCACTACAGTCACTGCATAAACCGCCCGCTGGCATTTGTATCATACCACTCTTTACTGAGTTGACTAACGCTGGCATACCTTTTTGCTGTTTGAGTTTATTCCAAGCCGCGCTGTCGCCTTTTTTGATAGCTCCTAACGCACCGCTATTATGACAGGCAGCACATGAATTCTCATAGGTCGTTGGAATATCAGCGGCCATAGTGCTGCTCATGAGTCCACTTAGCATTATAGTAGCTATACTAGCAGCCAAAGTACGACTCGTCTTTGCAATGGTTTTGGTGAATAAACGCATGAAGTACCTCCTTTAGTTCATCGTTTGGCTCATCGTTGCTAATGCCACATTTGTTATTGTAACAAGATATGTCATCTTAATATAGCTGGTTCCTGTTGGCTTATAGTACGGCGTCCTAATAGACAAATCAGGTTCACCTCACTATAACGCGCTTATTTTTATCAAGCTCTTTGGCTTAGCCGTTAATATTTAATTAACCTTAAGTGCCTATTCGCTTTAATGTTATGCTGTTATTGATATAATGCCCCTATTAATTAATTTCAACAATGAGTCCGTTATGAATACCCCATTCAATGATGTTGCTGCAGAACATGCAGCCTTCAATACCAAAGCTCGCCAGCGTATTCAGCAGACTGAGTTTATGACCTCAGCGCCTACTTTTCGCCTCTGTCCTCCCGATGCTGGCTTGGAGGTAGCTTTTGCCGGTCGCTCAAATGCTGGTAAATCATCAGCGATTAATGCTTTGACCAATCAGCGTCAACTGGCCCGTTCCTCAAAAACTCCAGGACGCACGCAAATGATTAACTTTTTTAATATTGGCGATACCGATAGACGCTTAGTTGATTTGCCAGGTTATGGCTATGCTGCGGTTCCACTGGAGATGAAAAAAGAATGGCAGGTAGAATTAGAGGAGTATTTGGTATCGCGTGAGAGTCTTGCTGGGCTGGTACTACTAACCGATATACGTCATCCGTTAAAGTTTTTTGATGAGCAAATGCTGCATTGGGCCAAAGCAGGCGATCTGCCGGTACATATCTTACTAACCAAGGCCGATAAGCTCAAATATGGGGCTTCTAAAAACGCCCTACTTAATACCCGAAAACATCTAAAAAAGAGTGGCCTAAATTGTACTATTCAGCTGTTTTCAGCGCTTAGAAAAGAGGGTTTAGATGAATTGGCTGGGGTGATGGGTCATTGGTACGACTACAAGCTTGATGCAGAAGGTAATATTCAACAACAAGCTACCGAAACGATTAATGCAGATGCCGATGAAGCTGATATCAGTACTGATATAGATAATGAAACTAGTAATGCTAGCGAGGATTAAAAAAACCATATAACTGCAAAAGGCCACCTTATTATTTAATAAAGTGGCCTTTTTAATAAACCAAGCTTAATTATTCAGAAAGCTTAATTGTTTTAGAAGCTTATTCATTTAAAAAGCTCCGCTATTCAGGCAGCTTGACTTGCTCAGGCAGCCAATCGGCCATATCTTCTGGCAACGGCGCCGTAATAGTCTCATAGCCTGGGATATCCAAGCGCCAAGCGTGCAAGCACAGACGATGGACGCCTGACTTGTCATGGACGTTATATTTATCATCGCCCAAGATAGCGTGGCCAATATGCGCCAAATGAACGCGAATTTGATGCGTACGTCCGGTCAAGGGTTTGGCTTCGATCAAACTTACCGGCTGATTGTTAATACTAAAACGGCCATGAACGATAATATCAGTTTGGCTTTCTTTTGCCTGCTCGTCTTGTAGCTCAACTTTGACGCGGCGCTCGCCATTAGCTAGGGTATAACGTAGTAAAGACGCGTCAATACGCTGCTCATTCAGCGCAGGCTGACCTTTGGCTAGACATAGATAATGCTTTTGAATGGTTTTGTCGACTAGGCGCTGCTGCAAAGCTTTTAGGGTTGAGCGCTTTTTGGATATCATCAACAGTCCTGAAGTATCTTTGTCAATACGGTGTATCAGCTCAAGATACTTTTTGCCAGTGACCTCGCGCATCGCTTCAATCACGCCAAAATCAAGACCACTACCGCCATGCACTGCAATACCTGAAGGCTTATTGAGTACTATCATGCCCTCATCTTCATAGACCACGCGCGCTAGCAAACTTTTAGCAAACTCAGTACTGATAATAGGCTTATCACGAGTCGCTAATTGCACAGGCGCAATACGGACTACGTCTTCGCGCTGTAGCCGATCATGGGCTTTGCAGCGCTTATTATTAACGCGCACCTCATCTGAGCGAATCATCTTATAGATGTGCGCTTTTGGCAAACCTTTGAGACGATTGAGCAAAAAATTATCCAAACGCTGATCATGTTGATGGCGCGTGACTTCTAAGTAGTTGACTTTGCCAAAGTTACCAATTTCATCGTCAGCGCTTTGCGGACGGGTTTTGCTATTGAAAATAACAGGGGCTTCATGGCTAGTTTTGTCATCGGTCATTGTTGAATTCGTCATTTTTAGTTAGGTATTTACACAAAGATTTGTTATAGTTTAGCATGTTGAGCGCCAATGACGGTAATGTTACGCGTCTCATCCGCTTTTAAAGCAAGATATTTGCTAATAAACCAAATACCATTTACTTAATACGCGCATAACGACAATTTATTTGACGACTTATAGTTAATTCTTAGGACTTACAACCCTTTGATTATCCATCGTTAAGGTCGCGCTATTGAGCAAGTAAAAGTAGTTTGAAGTGAGAATTAATAGCTGACTTACTAAATTAGTTTTAACAACTATTGGCGGTCAAACAGATTGAACCGGTAGCGACGATAACCTACCAGATAGCTTAGTAGCTATTTTAATACCTATTTATTAGTGCTAACTAATTAGCATTGGATAAGGTATATAGAATTTAGATTTTTATTTTGTTTGCCAAGTACGCCCCGCTGACCTGAAGCCTAGCTATAGATAATCAACCATAACTATCATTGTAATAAATGTTTTACTTATAAAATAATAGATAACTCCTTTAAAGGTCTAAACTGACACTTAGTGATTAACACCCTCTAAGGTCAACTGAACGCTTACAACCACTGTATAAACAATATTGATTGCTCCACTTCAATAACCTATTGTGTGCCCTTATCTGACACTAGCTAAGACGATCAATTTTGAGATAGTATTAAAAAGACAGTTCTGTTAGTGATGCCGCCAAGCCAAATTTATAGCCTTACAACCTATAGGTTTTGCCAGTAGCAACTCGGCAGTTAGTAGTAACTTAACAGTAGGCCCATGATAAAAAGGCGTGTTTACACTGCAAGTTTTCTCTATTACTTTAAAAACATTTTTAATGTGCTGACACTCATACTGATATGATAATCAGCTTTATTTGCCAATAAGCCATAAAACCTAGCTTGTCGTGATTGTGCGTCCTCATAGGATAAAGATATGAAGCGCATTTTGATCAACGCTACTCAAAACGAAGAGATTCGTGTTGCCCTTTGCAAAGGCAATCATCTGTACGATTTCGATCTAGAAAACCGCACCCGTGAACAAAAAAAATCTAACATCTATAAAGGCCATGTCACACGTGTTGAGCCCTCTTTAGAAGCAGTATTTGTCGAATATGGCTCTCAGCGCCAAGGGTTTTTGCCGATTCGCGAAATCTCCACAGAATACCTAAGCGGTAATCCGCGTGATGAGAATATCAAAAAACTCATCAAAGAAGGCGATGAGCTCATCGTGCAAGTCGAAAAAGAAGAGCGCGGTAATAAAGGCGCGGCCCTCTCCACTTACGTGTCGCTCGCTGGTCGCTACTTAGTACTAATGCCGAACAACCCTCGCGGCGGTGGTATCTCCCGTCAGATCTCTGGCAAACTGCGTGAAGATATGAAACGTATGCTAGGCAATCTGGATTTGCCAAAAGGCATGAGCGTTATCATCCGTACCGCTGGTATCGGCAAAACACAAGAAGATTTGCAACACGATCTCAACCATTTGCTTAATATCTGGCAAGCGATTCAAGAACAAAACCAAAAATATCCTTCGCCGCGCCTAGTCCATCAAGAAGCAGGTGTAGTAACCCGCGCCGTTCGTGATTATTTGCGTGATGATATCTCTGAGATTTGGATCGATAACGAAAACGCTTATATTGAAGCGGCAGGTTTCATCGATGCGGTAATGCCAAAGCAAGCTGAGAAACTACGCAAATATACCGATTATGAGCCGATGTTCTCGCGCTTTAATATCGAAAAGCAGATTGAAACTGCTTATCAGCGTGAAGTACGCCTGCCATCAGGTGGCTCTATTGTCATCGACCAGACCGAAGCTTTGGTCTCCATTGATATTAACTCAGCTAAGTCTACCAAAGGTTCAGACGTCGCTGAGACTGCTTATCATACCAACCTAGAAGCGGCGGATGAGATCGCGCGCCAGCTACGCCTGCGTGATATGGGCGGTCTGATCGTTATCGATTTTATCGATATGAATGATAATAAGCATCAAAAGGAAGTCGAAAAACGCCTAATTGATGCTACTAAATATGACCGTGCCCGTGTACAGTTTGGGGATATCTCTAAATTTGGCTTGATGGAGATGAGCCGTCAGCGCTTGCGTCCGTCGTTAGAAGAGTCCACTGGCTATATCTGTCCGCGCTGTCATGGCAACGGTATGATTCGCGATTTGCGCTCACTGTCCTTATCAATTATGCGTCAGATTGAGCAGATCGCGCTAAAAGAGCGTCAAGGGGAAGTACAAGCCGAAGTTCCAACCGATATTGCCGCTTTTTTATTGAATGAAAAGCGTGATGCCTTAGTCTATCTTGAGCAAGACAGTGGTACTCGTATCACTATTTTGCCACACGCGCATTTGGAGTCACCAAACTTCAAGTTGCACTTTAACCGCGATGGTTTTGCTCCTTCAAGCTATGAGCGCATCACTGACACTCAGCAGCAAGAGCATAGCGACTTAGGTTACGATGTCGATTGGCAGACGGCTGATTCAGTGCGTCCAGAGCAGCAGCCTACTCGCCAGCCACGTCAAAGCAGTAGCAGTGCTAATGGCAATACTAGCCATAATAATAGTAGTACTAAAAATGAGACTGCCAACCAGCGTCAGGCTAATAGCCAGCATAACGGTAGTGCTAACCATCAAAACAGTACTCAAAATAGCAGTCAGAACTCCAATCAACGTAGTGCTGATCGCGCCGTTAGCCACAGTAATGAGCATCGCAGCCAAGCCAATCGCCCAATAGCTAGTAATGCTGCTAGTAATGCTCAACAACCTAATCAAGCATCAGCTACCAATCTAGCTACTAATGCTGTGCAACAAAGCGCTGCACAGCCGCAAGCTGTGGCTTGGTTGTCGAACCTATTTGCACAAGCTCCGCAAGCTAAGATTGCTAATGTTAGCAGTCACAATGCAGCAGAAGCGATTGAGGCTTTGGTCAATACTGGCGCGCAAAGCTTAGGCTCATTTGGTCAGACCGATAGTAGTGCTTTGAGCCAACAAAGCCCTGCTGCCACCTCTAATCAGCAGCCTAGCTCCGATAGGTCAGCTAATGAGCGTCAACCAACTCGCCGTAATCAAAACGATGACTCTACTAACGAGGATAAAACAGAGGATAGACGCCGTCGTAAGACTCGTAAGCCAAGACCTGCCAAGTCGCATCAGAGAAAAGAGCAGCGAGAGCAAGCTAGTGATGACAGCAGTGACAGTAATGAGCAAGGCTCAAGTAACGATCGTCAAAACCAATCAGTAGACAATCAAAATAAATCTGAGAGCGCTAATAAGCGTAATAACGATCGCGGTCATCGCAGCCGTCAGAGCTCTAGCCATGAGAGCAATGAAGGCCATCAGCGTCAAGATAGCAATCAGACTACTAATGAGGCGGATGAGCAAGCTCGCAGTAAACGTAAACCGCATAGCAAACGCAGCTCACGCGGTACTCTTGAGCGTGGCGAGACTTTGGACGCTAATAACGTAAAAGCGAGTAACGACGATAATACGAAGCAAAACGAGCAGTCGCGTCATAACGATACTGGTAATCAGCAAGCTAATAATGGACGCCGCAATCAAAACCCTAATGAAGTAACGTTGCAAGTCAATGAAGCGCCGATACAGCTCAAATCGCCGGAGGTGGTGCATCTGTCTTTGGACGATAGCAAAGCGACGCGTAAGCCTGCAGACAAGCCCAAAGCTGATAAGCAGGCCAATGACTCAGCAAAACAGCATGACTTGGCTAAACAGGACGATGCCGCTAAAAAACTCGATAGCGGCTCAACCAGTACGGTTGATACAGCTAAAGAGCACGCGGACAAAACTGAAGCTAGCGATAGCGTAGTTAAAACTAAAGCCGCGGCTAAAGCGGATTCTGAGTCAACCGCTACAACCGCTGTAAACAAGGACTCGGCGTCAGTAACTACTGCTGATAACGATAGCGTTGACAAAGTAGATAACATGGCTGCTAGCGATACAGCGGAAGAAGTCCAAGCTAAGCTGGCGACTAGTACTAACCAGTCTGCCCAGTCTGCCAATAGCGAGCTTAGTAGTGGTTTTGATCTTGATCATGATAAGCTATTTGCAGCGCGGTATGTCACTGCCAATAAATTTGGTCAAGCTAGCAACGACCCGCGTGTCGTACGTCGCCAGCAAGCTTCAGCCACTAAGCCAAAAGCTGACATCATAACCGCTGAGACGACTAGCCCAAGCAGCAATGTGGCGGCGGTTCGTGGTACGGTTGGGGCTTTCATCCGTGCAAGTCTAGCGGAAGCAGAAAAGCGTCTAGCCAATGAAGGCGTTATTAGCTGCTTTATTGCAGCGATTGCCGAGCACTCAAAGGTAACGCCAGCGGCTACTGAGACTGCTAATGCTAATAGCGAAGAATCTACTTTTGATTCTAATGGCTTTGATTTCAGCAACTACGGTTATGAGCCGCTAAGCGCTGATTACTTGCAGCGCTTTAAGACTATGACCGAGTCGACAAGCCAAGTCGCTATTGGTCAAGGCAAAACAGCGGTAGAACCACGTCCTATCACTAAACGCGCTAGTAACGATCCTCGCGGTCAGCATCCTGATTATAAGGAAGCGGCCGACATAGAACAGCCGGTAGAGTCATCAGTAGAGCAGCAAGCTACTTTGAGTCTACCAAAAGTAGCTAGCGAAACTGCTGATGTTGACACTGATGCTCATGATGTAGCGGCAACGGCGCTATCAGCAGAAGCTCAAGCTGACAGTGTGAGCGCTGAGAGTGAGCAACTATTAGAGGCAGAGCAGATCATTGATAGTGAGGTTGAGGCTAACCGTGATACTCAAAGCAAAGAGCACGCGCAAGCTGAAAAGTCAAAAACTACCATCGCTAGTTATAAGAACATGATTGAGAATGTGGCTGAGCAATTGTTGCCGCAGACTGGCATGTTTAATCTAACCACGCCAAAGGTACCCAAAGCCCGTACTCGTAAGCCTAAGACTGAGCATAAAAAACCCACTCAGGCCGAAAAAGCGGAGGCGACTAGTAGCGCTGATACTGTTACTGACAGCGACAACAACGATAGTTAAGCTCAATACAAAGTTTTAATACTAAAAGGTGTTAATACTATAAAGGTAGGTCATAAACGAAAGCCCTGATATAAATATCGGGGCTTTTTTATCATTAACTTTAGCTCTTTTAATGCGAGACTGACTCTTTATCATCGCCGCCGCGTATTTTACCCACGATAGTAAAGATAGCTACGATGATAGCGCCAATAATAAAACCAATGACGCCATTCAAAATAGCAGTGGTAAAACTTTCAAAAACGCCAGTTAAGTGCGCAAGGTCTTCAACACCGTGATCCAAAAAGCCAATACCGTGCACCAAGATACCGCCACCGACTAAAAACATGGCTAAAGTACCAGCGATAGATAAAAATTTCATTAATTTAGGCGCGGCAGCAAACAGCACCTCCCCTACTTTTTGATTAAACTGCCCTTCTTTCTCCATCAAATGCAGGCCTAAATCGTCTATTTTTACAATGCCTGCTACTAATCCATAAATACCAATAGTAATGGCAATCGCTAAGATTGATAACACTAGACTACGCTGCAGTAGCGTGGCACTAGCCGTTGACCCTAAAGCGATAACGATAATCTCTGCAGATAATATAAAGTCAGTACGAATAGCGCCTTTAATTTTGCGTTTCTCAAAAGCGACCAAATCGACCCTTTCATCCGCATTGGCTTTTAGACGCGCTGCATGCTCTTCATCATCTGGTAGAGCGTGGGGCCAAAACCTATGAATGACCTTTTCAGCACCTTCATAAACTAAAAATAAACCACCACACATCAGTAGTATCGTTATCAGTGGCGGATAGATAGCACTAATGAGCAGCGCTGCTGGTACCAAGATTAGCTTATTGATAAACGAGCCTTTGGCTACCGCCCAGACCACCGGTAGCTCACGATTGGCTTTGACTCCTGTCACTTGTTCAGCATTGAGCGCTAAATCATCACCTAATACTCCTGCTGTTTTTTTGGCAGCAACTTTGGTCATGACGGAGACGTCATCTAATATCACACTGATGTCATCAAGTAAGGTTAGTAAACTGGCACCTGCCATAGATATTCCTCAAAAGTTAGGACTAATATATAAAATCGTTTATATCAGTATTTATAGTTATCATTAATTAATTATTAGTAAATGGCTCATTAATCTTAGACTACCTACAGTCGCCGTGACATTACATAGTAACAATGTATTTTATTTTTGTTTTATCAAAGCAGATAGTTAGGATTAGTAAACCAGCTTACTGCTAGCGACTGATCTAAGGTTTAAGACTGATGCATGATGCTGATGATTATCAAATTCGCCGCTGTTGCCCCACGCTTTTAGCGAATATCTGCCAAAATATGTTAATATACAAGGTTTTATCACTGTTTATTTTGAGCAGATTAAAACAATCATTATCCGCTATCTCATTGAGCTTTATTAACTTAGCTAGAGCGTATTCACTACCAAATCACCAATAGGCGTTATCGTCTACAGGAAATATCATATGTCTTTCTTCCAAGCTTTTAACCTCAACGGCCTCAACAAAAGATTTGCTCATAATAAATTAACCAAAGCGGTAGCAAGTACGCTATTAATAGTAGTAGCGGTTGGCTGCTCAAACAACGCCGCCGATGCTACCAATACCGAAGTTGTCAGTAATAAGCAAACCGTAGCCTCAACTAATGCCTCGATAGCAGACAATGATGCTAGCGTAGTCAAAGCCTTGCAAACTAATTTAGCTGCTTCTGGTATCGAAGAGACTATTACCTCAGCCGTCCCGACGGATATGGAGGGTATCTATTGGGTAAGCGCTCAAGGGTTGCCTTCTTTTTTTACCGATAAAAGTGGCAAGCATATCATTCAAGGTCAGATCGTCAGTGTCGGCGGTGCAGAACCTATCGATATCAGCGCCAACTTAGTCGCGCACTCGGCAAAGCAGGCGCTGGAGAGCGTAGATAAAAAAGATATGGTTATCTTTCCAGCGACAGGGGCGACTAAGTCTGTCGTCTATGCCTTTACTGATGTCGACTGTGGCTACTGCCGTAAATTGCATGAAGAGATTGCCGATATCAACGGGCGTGGTATCGAGGTTCGCTATCTGGCGTGGCCGCGTAGTCCAGAATCAGTACCCAAAATGGAAGCCATTTGGTGTAGTCAAGATCGCAACGCGGCGATGACACAAGGCAAAATGGGAGCTGAGGTACAAGCTCCTAGCTGCGCAAGTCCCGTACAAGAGCAAATGGCTCTAGGAGCTAGCTTGGGAGTGCGCGGTACGCCTGCTATTTTTACCGAGTCAGGTCATCAAGTCGGCGGCTACTTGCCAGCGGCGGAGTTAGAACAAGCCATCAACGCTTATAAATAATTCGCTCTATTGGCTAGGGTCTGTTGAACATTCATAAATGAGCACTGCTGATAGCTAAAATTGTTCTAGTCTAAGTAAAAATCGCAGGTAATACTCATTGCATTGGCCAGATTTTTACAACGAATAGAGCAATTTTAGCATCAGCCTGTAAGGACAGGACTCTTTTTTGCCGATTAGTCATTAAAAAGATCCGCTTAGAGTGA
>JARIDJ010000107.1 GCA_029267175.1 Psychrobacter sp.
AGGGATGCGCCCTACTTTGGTTTTAAGATCCCAGATACCCCTGAGGGCGAGCCTGACAAGTACTTTTATGTTTGGCTAGATGCGCCTGTCGGCTATATGGCAAGCTTTCAAAACCTTTGCGATAAGCGTGCGGGTACGGACAACGCGCTAGATTTTGATCGTTATTGGGCGCAGGAGAACGAGCATAAAACCGAGGTTTATCACTTTATTGGTAAAGATATCGTTTATTTTCATGCGCTATTTTGGCCAGCAATGCTCGCCGGTAGTGAGTTTCGCACCCCTACTGGCGTGTTTGCGCACGGCTTTTTGATGGTCAATGGCGAGAAGATGAGTAAGTCGCGCGGCACTTTTATTAAGGCTGAAACTTACGCGGAACACTTGCACCCTGAATATCTGCGCTATTACTTCGCAAGTAAACTGTCTGATAAAGTTGAAGATATTAACCTTGATCTTGAAGACTTTATGCAAAAGGTCAACTCAGACTTAGTCGGTAAAGTAGTTAATATTGCCAGTCGCAGTGCTGGATTTTTGGTGAAAAAATACGATGGCATGCTGACGGAAGTTTGTGCTGAGCCAAGACTGCTAGAGGACATTACCAAAACTGGCGATGAGATTGCCGCCGCTTATGAGAACCGCGAATTTGCGCGCGCCATGCGCCTGATCATGCAGTGCGCGGACAAAGCCAATGAGTACATCGATGAGAAAAAGCCTTGGGCATTAGCGAAACTAGAGGGCACTGAGCAAGAGGTACAGGAGGTCTGCTCAGTCGCTATTAATATCTTCCGTCAGTTGATGGTATATCTAGCGCCAGTGCTGCCTGAGCTGACGGCCAATGCCAAAGCGTTCTTGAATATTGATGATTTGAGCTTCCATAGCCGTAATGAGTGGCTACTGGGTCATCAGATCAATAAGTTCAAACCGCTTATGCAGCGTATCGAACAACAAGATATCGACGCGATGGTCGAGGCCTCAAAAGCATCCTTAGGCGACGCTCAAGAAGCTAGGCTAAGTGAAGAAGCTACCACGACTAGTGAAGCTAACGATAGTGCTGAGCAAACTGATTTTATTGGCATCGAAGACTTTGCCAAAGTTGAGATGAAAGTCGCCCATGTCCTCGCCTGCAATTATGTCGAAGGCGCGGATAAACTGCTCCAGTTCACGCTCGATGTCGGCGAAGACAAGCCGCGTAATGTCTTTAGCGGTATCCGTAAATTTTATGAGCCTGAGCAATTAATGGACAAAAAAGTCATCTGCGTCACTAATCTTGCCCCGCGTAAAATGAAATTTGGCCTCTCAGAAGGCATGGTACTCTCAACCGGTCATCCAAAAACGCAGCTAACGGTGGTTACCTTGCCTGATAGCTGTGTAGTGGGCGATTTGCTTGGCTAGGTTTTAGTAACTTAGATTTTATTAGCTTAGGTTTTATTAGCTTAGCGCTTTATTTAATGTCTTATAAAGCGTAGATGATAAAAAGGATGCCTAGCGTGGCATCTTTTTTATGCAAGAATGGTTTACTCTTATAAGGTTTGAAAGCTTATTTGTTAGCGTGACTTATAACGTGTAATTTTTTATTGCGATTAGTTACATTACTGTCATAATATAGAGCGTGTTGATTTATATCCCTTCTAATCTGAGAGTTAAATTTATAATGACTATTGCCTCCACTTTACGCTTGAGTCTCTGTACTGCAGCTGTCAGTGCCATCAGTATGTTCGGTCTAGTAGGTTGCTCAAATTCGGCGACTGAAACCGTGACAGACGATGCTGTGGTAACCACAGATAAACCTGCAAAAACCCTCGCCATTACTCAGATTGTTGAGCACCCCTCATTAGATGAGATCAGACGAGGCCTATTAGAAGAGCTTGCGGATAACGGTTATGTGGAAGGCGAAAATCTAACCGTTAACTTTCAAAGCGCGCAGGGTAACTTAGCTACCGCTGGACAGATTGCCAAGCAGTTCGCAGGCGACTTGCCTGATGCTATCGTGGCCATCTCTACCCCATCAGCGCAGTCGATAGTATCCTCAACAACGACAGTGCCCGTGATTTATACGGCTATCTCAGATCCTTTAGCGGCAAAGCTTATCGATGACAAAAACGTACCTTTTCAGTCAAATGTCACCGGACTATCTAGCCAATTGCCTATTGAACCGCAGCTAGATCTTATCCAAAAAATTGCGCCAAATGCTAAGACTATTGGCTATGTCTATAGCCCTGGTGAAGCCAACTCGGTCACGGTGCTCAATCAGTTAAAGCAAGCGGCTCCTGCGCGTGGACTGAAGATATTAGATCTGACGGCCAATCGTCCAACCGATGTAGCGATGGCGACTCGTAGCCTTGGTGGCCGCGCCGATGTTATCTATACCTCACTTGATAATAACGTGGTTTCTGCGTTTGAGGCGATGGCAAGCGCAGCGAACGAGCTCAAAATACCGGTGATTGCCTCTGATGAATTTAGTGTCAGACGCGGGGCAACTGCCGCACTTGGGGTTAACGATTATGACTTTGGCCGGGTAACAGGCAAGATGGTTTATCGCGTACTCAATGATGAAGTGGTTAATACGATTAAGCCGCAAGTCATGAACGACTTGACACTATATGTCAGTCCTAAACACGCGCAAGCCCAAGGCGTAAGCTTATCCGCTGATCTGCTCAAGGACGCTATCAATGTCGATGATGTCGATAAGAAATAGTATTTATAGCAAAAGCTAAAGTGCTTATTTATCTAGGCGATAAACAAGTCAGCAATTAATTTAATTAATAATATTAGTAGCAAATTAAAGCTAGAGATTAGCAGCCAATCTGCTAATGACTACCGACCTAATCCCCTATTCACCCTTAATAGTTGTATGGATACATTTATATCTTTAGGAGTAAGACCCATGTTATACCAAAACCGTGCTAGCCGTTTTAATTTTACCAAAGCCTTGATGCTAGGCGGCGTTTGTACTGCTATTTTGACTGGCTGTAATCAAGCGCCAACCGATAACCCAGATACCATTGATGGCGCGGCTGGTGGTGAAGTCGCCACAGAGATGAAAGCGGTCTCAATCACTGCTATCGTTGAGCATCCTGCGCTTGACGATGTGCGTAAAGGCGTCATCGATGAGCTAAATGACGCAGGCTTTAAAGAAGGTGAAAACTTGACGCTGAACTTCCAAAGCGCGCAAGGCAACACCGCGACCGCCGGTCAGATCGCTAAGCAATTCGTCGCTGATAATGCTGATGTAATCGTCGCTATTGGTACCCCATCAGCGCAGTCTGTCGCCGCCGCCACTAGCAGTATCCCGCTAGTATTCTCAGCGGTAACGGATCCGGTAGAAGCCAAGCTCGTCTCCAAGCTTGATGGCTCTGGTACTAACGTCACTGGAGGTTCTGACGCGCTTCCTTATGAGCCGCAAATTGAGCTGATGCGCCAGATCATCCCAAGCCTAAAGAACGTCGGTTATGTCTATAGCCCAGGCGAGGTCAACTCGACTATCACCCTCAAAAACCTAAAAGAAAAACTATCGCCAATGGGCATCAATGTCCTAGAAGCGCCAGCAGCGCGCAGTAACGATATTGCTATGGCTGCTCGTAGTCTTGAGGGTAAGGTCGATATGATCTATACCTCAACCGACAACAACGTCGTTTCTGCTTATGAAGCGCTTTATCAAGTGGCTAAAGAAAGCAAAATCCCACTAATCGCCTCTGATACTAGCTCAGTTGAGCGCGGTGCTATTGCTGCTTTAGGCGTTGATTATTACAGCTTAGGGCGCGAAACCGGTAAAATCGTTGTGCGTATCTTAAATGGTGAAAACCCAGGCGCTATTCCTGTATACACCCCGCAAAATCTAAACCTATACGTCAGCCCCAAAAACGCTCAAGAGCAAGGGATTACTTTGCCACAAGCGGTTATTGATAAAGCTAAAGAAGTGGTAGAATAGCTTTTATTATTTATAGATACTACAGAGTATAAATTTATTATTAACTCCTCAGTATCTAGCCGCATTTTTGCTTAATTTGACGTTATAATACGCTCTAATAAATAGCCCAGCTATCTTTTCATAGACTGGGCTTGTCGTTTTAGCTTGATAAAATCTATCTTATAATCTGTAGCTGTTATTGTTTATTGAAGTTTATATCGAATTTTGCCAGAGTCATTTATGATAATTGTTGGTTATAACGTCTTTTGGTTTACCCTAACTGCAGATTGCCTAATCTGTTAAATTCACCTCTTGGCTGCTATGACTGTTTTATAGCGCTTGGTTATGACTTATTGATTTGCTTATGTCCTTAATTGCTTTTTTTGGTGCGCTTGAGAGTGGTCTAATCTACGGTTTAGTCGCCCTTGGGGTACTGATCTCCTTTCGAACCTTAGACTTTCCGGATCTAACCGCTGATGGTAGCTTTCCTTTAGGCGGCGCTATTGCTGGTATCTCCATTGTCGCTGGTATCAATCCTTGGCTAGCCTGCGCGTTTGGTATGCTAGCAGGCTCAGTCGCTGGTATCGTCACCGCTTGGCTCCATGTCAAGCTTGGTATCTTGCAGCTGCTGGCTAGTATTTTGGTAATGGTCGCACTGTATTCGGTCAACTTGCGTATCATGGGCGCACCGAATTTGCCGCTATTAGGCGAAACAACGGTCTTTAGCTCATTAGTTACCAATGACAATGGCTTTTGGATGCGCTGCGTCATTATCGGCTGTGTCGTGCTATTAGCGAAGCTGTTTTTGGACTGGTTTTATAGTACTGAGTCCGGTCTATCGATGCGCGCGACCGGATCTAATTTGCGCATGGCGCAAGCGCAAGGTATTAATACCTCGAAGATGACGATCATCGGTATGGCGATCTCCAACGGTTTGATCGCTTTAGCGGGCGCGCTGTTTGTACAGACTCAGGGCGGCGCGGATATCTCTATCGGTATCGGTACTATCGTCATCGGTCTAGCAGCGGTCATCATCGGCGAGACTATCATTCCAG